>NZ_FMXF01000013.1:0-169836 GCF_900103435.1 Sinorhizobium sp. NFACC03 | reverse complement strand
CGGCTCACACCGTCGCTCAGCCTGTGGACGTCGAGATGGTCTTTCGAGATGTCGACCCCGATGCTATCGTTCATCATCTTTCGCTTGTCCTGTGCTTGTCATCCGGAGCCGAACTCCGGGTATCCGTTCAGGCCTCAAGGGAAAGACGAGGGCGATCCGACTCTAGCTCGACCCATCAAAAGGTCCGCAATTCCAACGATCCGACCCTCGCCGCTGCGGGAGGGCGGCGACCCTCCCGCAGCGGTTCCGTTCTGACCTGTTCGGCAGCCAATGTCATAAGACAAGCAATTCCAGGAAAAGTGCGAAACGGTTTTCCGTGCGGAATTGCGTAATTTCAAAGACTTAGGTCATCTCAGTGTTTCGATGAAACAATGAAATGATCTAGCCTCACGCCCACGACCTCGGCAGTAATCAGGTGTCGGATTGGGATTCGTCAGGCAGCCAGCGCGAGCGCAACGGCCTTGCGGATATCGGGAAGGGAAAAGGGCTTGGAGATGACGTCGACGATCTTGTCGGCCAGATCGTCGGTCCGCTCGCGCTGTTCGGCATAGCCGGTCATCAGCAGGATCTTCATTGCCGGAAAGGCAGCCGACGCCTGATGCGTCAGCTCGATGCCGTCCATGACGGGCATGCGAATGTCGGAAAGCAGGAGATCGAAAGCCTCGCTCTGAAGGCAGGCAAGGCCATCGGCACCGTCGCCCGCCTCGACCGTCTCGTGGCCATCGAGCTTCAGTGCCCGTGCGACAAAGGAACGCAACGCATCCTCGTCCTCGGTAATCAGGATTTTCGCCATCATGGCCTCCGCGTTTCCGAGGCGCGGCTTTCACGCCGACGCCCGCACCTGATCCAAAAGGTTACAGCGGGCGTCGGTCATCGACCGGACACGACGGCGCTGCAGCACCGCCAATCCGATAGGGAATCACCACGCGGTACATCCCCAACCAACCAGTTTTTCGTTTGTGTTCGGTAAACGCGCGGCGACCGGATTTCAGGGTCGGCGTGCCGTTTTGACACGCCTTACTCGGCGTCGCCGGTGACGACACCTACAAAAGGCAGCTCGCGGAAGGCATAGGCGACATCCATGCCATAGCCGACAACGAAGTGATCGGGGCATTCGAAACCGACATAATCGGCTTCGAGCTCGACCTTCCGCTTGACGCGCTTGTCGAGCAGCACGGCGATCGTCACGTTGCGCGCGCCGCGCTCGTACATCAGCTCCTTGGCGAAACGCAGTGTCCGGCCGGATTCGAGAATGTCGTCGATCAAAAGCACGTCACGCCCATGCACGTCGCTGTCGATATCCTTGATGATCTTCACGCCCTGAGAGACCGTACCGAGCCCGTAGCTCGACAGCGTGATGAACTCGACTTCCGGTGCAAGGCCGGTGTTGTGCATGGCGCGGATCAGGTCTGCAGCAAAGATGAACGATCCCTTGAGCACCGCGATCACCAGCAGATCCTTGTGCGGACCGTTGACGATCATCCCGGCCAACTCGCTGTTGCGCGCGGCAATCGTTTCGGCCGTGTAGAGAGGTTCGATATTCTTACCGCGAACAACGGGCATCAAGGCTTCTCCAGCGTTTCATCCGGAAGACCAAAGCCTTCCCATCCGCGCCGCTTAGCACAATCAGCGGGCTGAAACACCGTTTTCAGCGAAGGAAACCGTCACATCGGGCATTTTTCCACCTGCATAGGGCAGCCGCGTCCTGAAATGGCGGCTCTCGCCCGGCGCGATTGCCGCGCCTTCGGGCATCACGCGCGTGGTCGTAACCTGGCGCCCGTTGGCTGCCACCCCCACCACGACGAGCGGCAGGCGCTGTTCGACATCGGAGCGGTTGTCGATCGAGCCGTAGACGGAAAGCACCCGCATGCCGCCGGAATAGTCGAGCGAGCTCGTGACCCCTGATATCGCAAGCGGCTGGATATCGGCCTGCCCGTCGCCCGCGAAACCGACGATCACCAGAAAGGATGCGAGTGCGAAACCCGCGACCAGGCCGGCGAAGCGGCGCGCCGGCATGTCGCGCAGCCGCGCTTCGGCGAGGCTCAAAAGTCGGCCGGCAAGCGACGTTTCGTCGGCCACGACCGTCAAGGTCGGCCGTTTCTGATTTCCCATCTTGGCGTTGTCGTTGAACACCGGATAGGGCGTTCGGCGCGACGAGGGAGCAATCACCTCGAACTCGGCATCGACATAGTCGACGCGTCGCGCCATCGCGGCTGCCTCACGACCGCCCCGTTCGGGCGGCAGGAAGTCCGCCGAAGCGCCGGCGGTTTTGGTCCGGAATGCATGCATGACCAGTTCCTCCTGTCCCACAGGGGCACGGTGCGGCCACTCGACCTACCGCCTCGACTGCGAAACCATCGGGCAATGCGCGAACCCTTGGCATGCAAGAATCTAGGCATTGCATCAATTCTTTCCGACACGTAAACCGGAATGGTTAATGTTTCGGAAAGACGTCGCGAAAGCGGCACCTTTTCATGAAAAATTAACCGCTGCTTAACCATGATTCCGCTGGCGGTTTTGCCTTTCGAGGCTGGTCGTCCTATGCGCGGAGGACCGGAACCGGCCGTCGGTTGCAGGGCCGTGAGAGAGACTGGGCTGCCGCTTGATTCACTTTGAGAACGTCGGACTGCGCTATGGCATGGGACCGGAAATCCTCCGGGACCTGACCTTCGATATTCCGCGCCGTTCGTTCCAGTTCCTGACCGGTCCGTCGGGCGCCGGCAAGACCACCCTTTTGAGACTGCTGTTCCTCTCGCTGCAGCCGACGCGCGGCCTGATCCGGATGTTCGACCGCAACATCTCGTCGATCCCGCGCGAGGAGTTCCCGATGCTGCGCCGGCGCGTCGGCATCGTCTTCCAGGATTTTCGCCTGCTCGATCACCTGACCACCTATGAGAACGTCGCCCTGCCGCTGCGCGTCCGCGGCAAGGAGGAATCGAGCTATCGCGCCGACGTGCTGGAACTGTTGAAATGGGTCGGCCTCGGCGAGCGCATCAATGTCCTGCCGCCGGTTCTTTCAGGCGGCGAAAAGCAGCGCGCGGCGATCGCGCGGGCGCTGATCGACCGGCCAGAGATCCTGCTTGCCGACGAACCGACCGGCAACGTCGATCCGCCGATGGCCAGGCGCCTCCTCAACCTCTTCCTCGAGCTGAACCGGCTCGGCACCGCGGTGGTGATCGCCACCCACGATCTGTCGCTGATGGATCAGGTGGAGGCGCGACGCATGATCCTTTCGCAGGGGCGGCTCGACATCTATGAGTGACAGCCGCACGAAACGCCAGAAGGACGCGCCCGAGCAGGCGTCGGAGCCGCAACAACGCCGGACGGAAATGCGCGTGCGGCCGACCGGCCCGATCGTGCCTTCGACCAATGTCTCCGGCCATGCGCTGATGTGCGTCATCGCCATCATGTCGTTCCTTGCCTGCCTGACACTCGGCGGCGTCAGCATGGTCAGGGCAACGGCCCAGAGCTGGCAGTCGCAGATCTCCCGCGAGATCACCGTCCAGATCAAGCCGGACGATAGCCTCGACATGGAGAAGGCGCTCGCCGACGCCCGCGATCTGGCGCTGACCTTCAGCGGCACGACCGATGGCAAGATCGTTGATCGCGCCGCCACTGCGCGTCTCCTGGAACCTTGGCTCGGCGAGGGCCTCGATCTCGACGAATTGCCGGTGCCGCGGCTGATCATCATCACCATCGACGAAAACAATCCGCCCGATTTCGCCGCCATGCGCAAGGCACTGACCGAGACGATCCCGCAGGCCTTCCTCGACGATCACCGCACCTGGGTCGACCGGCTCGTCGCCATGGCCAATACCACGGCGATGATCGGCACCGGCGTGCTGGCCCTCGTGTTCTCAGCCATGGTGCTGACGGTGATCTTCGCCACCCGCGGCGCCCTTTCCGGCAACCGCCACATCGTCGAGGTGCTGCATTTCGTCGGTGCCGAGGCCGGTTTCGTCGCCTCCGAATTCCAGAAGCATTTTCTGAGAATCAGCCTCAAGGGTGCCGGCACCGGCGGCCTTTTGGCCGCGCTGTCCTTTGCGCTTGCCGGCTTCTGGCAGTCGCAGACATTGGCAACACCGCAGACCGATCAGGCAACCGCCCTCTTCGGAACCTTTACCATTGGCTATGGTGGCTATCTCGGTATCGCCGCCATCATCGTCGTCATCGCCATCCTGACGACCGTGACCGCTCGCCTCACGGTCATGCGCACGATCTACGAGATCGACCTCATCCGTTCGGACCCCGGCCGCACGGATCTCTACCAGAGCTGAACCGCCCGATGTTTCGCCGTGCCTCGATCTATTCCTTGCCGTAATCTGTGGCTATGTGAAGAGAATCATGATGGCGCGAGAATTACGCGGGAACGGGATGGCCGGAGGAGGCAAATGGCAGGGGAGAGCCGACGATGGCCGGCGGCCCCGCAGCCTCTTGCGCAAAATTCTCCGGCGAACCTTCTTCGTCCTCCTGTTGCCGCTCGCGCTCCTGATCGGCGCCTTCCTCAATTTCGCCGACACCGTCGCATCGCTGCAGCCGCCCGTGCATCCCAAGGCGGATGCGATCGTCGTCCTGACCGGTGGTTTCCAGCGCATCGACCAAGCGGTCGATCTCTTGAAGGGCGGCGCCGGCAAGCGCCTGCTGATCTCCGGTGTCCACCCGACGACCACCGGCAGCCAGATCCGCCGCAACACTCAGAGCTCCGCCGATCTCTTCAAATGCTGCGTCGATATCGGTCATGAGGCGATCGATACCATCGGCAACGCCACCGAGACGGCACAATGGATCCGTGATCGCGGCTATACGAGCGTGCTCGTCGTTACCAACAACTACCATATGCCACGCAGCCTGCTGGAGCTTCGGCGTACCCGCCCGGAGACGGAATTCATCCCCTACCCGGTGGTCAATTCGGATCTCAAGACGACGAACTGGCTGCGCAACCCGATGGTACTGAAATCGATCCTCCTGGAGTTCGGGAAGTATACGATCGCATCGGTTCGCGATCTCGCCGGCGCCCGGCCGACGAGCGGCCTGCGCACCGATTCCTCACGCGCCACGCCGGCGGAAGAATAGAGGCCATCGAGAACGTCGATGGCCTAAAGTGAGAGAGGGCAGTTTTCCTTCTGCACGGTTTCGTGTAGGCAGCGATCAATCGGCCTGACGCCGAGCCCCTTAAGAACTCGCCTACGAGAGCGTACCTGATGATCGTCTTGCGTTCGATCCTTTTCAACATGGTGTTCTACGCCAATCTGATCGTGCAGATGATCGTGCTGACGCCGATCTATTTCCTGCTGCCGCGCAAGAAGGCCTGGTTCGTTCCCAAGAACTGGGTGCGCAGCAATCACTGGCTGCTCGACAAGATGGTCGGGACGACCTTTGAGATCGAAGGCTTGGAGAACCTCCCGAAGGTCCCCTACATCTTCGCTCCCAAGCACCAGTCCTTCTGGGATGCCTATGCGCTGCTCCCCTGGCTCGACGATCCCTTCTACATTCTGAAGCGTGAGCTCACCTGGATCCCGCTGTTCGGTTGGTACATCCTCAAGCAGCGCATGGTTCCGGTAAACCGGGCCGCACGCGGCAAGGCGATGACCAGCGTCATGGATCGCACCAAGCAGGAAATGGCAACCGGCCGCGAACTCATCATCTACCCGGAAGGCACGCGCCGCCCGCCGGGCGCTCCGCCGGAGTACAAGTACGGCATCGCCCGCCTCTACCGCGACCTGAACGTGCCCGTCGTGCCGGTCGCCATGCATCCCGGCCTCTTCTGGCCGCGCCGCAAGTTCCTGCGCTTTCCCGGCCACTTCAAGGTCCGCATCCTGCCGCCGGTCGAGGCGGGCATGGATCCGGATGCATTCCTTGCCAAGCTCATGGAAGTCACGGAGAAGGCCAGTGACGAACTGCTTGTCGAAACGGTGCAGAACAATCCGCACCTGCCGCTGCCGCCAACCGCCGAGCAAAGGCTGAAGGAACTGAAGGCCGCCGGCAGGGCCTGAGCGATCAGGCCCGCGCACGCTGGCGTGTCTGCTCGAGCAGGCCCACCACCTCTTCCAGCCAGTGATCGCGGATGCCCATTTCCTTGAGATGGGCAAGCGTGTTGAACACATACTCGCTGTTCGGCCCGGATTTTCCGGTCGAAACGGCGACGATATCGGCCGCCTCACCGGTGCTGAGCGTTCCGGCATACTGGACGTGGTCGCGGTCGATGACATAGGCAAGCGCCGGCACCCGCCGTCCATCGGCAAGCAGCACCGGCATCGTGCGCTCCTTGTAGACATGCGTCACCAGTTCACGCTCGCGCAGATAATCGGTAACACTCTCCCGCTGCCCACGCTCGACACGAAAAGCCGTGCCGATGCAGGAGCCGCCTCGGTCGAGCCCAAGCACCAGTCCCGGCCGCTGTTCGGTGCCGCGGTGAACCCAGGAATGCACGCAGAGCGACCGGCGATAGCCGAATGCGCGTGCCGTCAGCTTCTCCTCGAAGGCAAAGCCGGGGTTCCACATCAGCGACCCGTAGCCAAAGACCCAAAATTCGTCCATATCCACTGTCATTCAACCCGCGCTGTCTGCTCTCGCCACCGAATCACCATCGGCTTGTAGGAATGGTCAGCCATGTCGGTTTCTACGGCACAGCATCTCGGCACGAAAGAGACAAGCTCGTCCTCGTGCACCCGAAGACAAGAATAGTTTTGCGGATCGGCGGCGCCACCCGAAAGGCAGCCGCAGTCCAGTTTAGAGTGAGGTATCCGCGCCCATGTCGGCAACCGCAGTTTCCAATCCCTCGCCGGTCAGCCGGAAGTTCCGCTGGCTGACGGCAGGCATCGTGCTTGTCGCCGGCATCTATTCGGCCGGCTGGTTCCTCGCCGCCGATCAGATCGAGAAACGCCTCACGGCCCGTCTTGCCGATGGACAGGCAGCCGGCCTCGGCGGCGAATGCACGAACATGGACGTGCGCGGCTTTCCGTTCCGAATCGGCCTCTTCTGCGACAAGGTCCACCTCGACGACACCCGCCATGGCACATCCGCCTCCTTCGGGGCGCTGCGCACAGCCGCCCAGGTCTACCAGCCCGGCCACGCCGTGATCGAGCTCGACGGCCCGGCCGAAATCCGGGCGTCGCCCGGCCTCAACGTCTTCGCCGACTGGACGCTGCTGCATGCGAGCGTGCGTGCGACCTTGTCCGGTGTCGACCGCACCTCGCTCACCTATGACAACCTCACCGGTCGGGTGCGCCTGCCGCTTGCGGGCGACGGTCTTGGCTTCGGCGCCAGCCACGGCGAACTGCACCTGCGCCAGAACGGCGCGGATCTTGATGCCGCTTTGAGCGTCGACAAGCTCGACCTTCGTCCGGAGGAAGGCCCGAGCTACGCGCCGCCGGCCACGGTGGCTGCGGACCTGACCTTCACCGACAAGGCCGGGTGGATGGCAACCACACCGACACCGGAGATGTTTCGCGGCAGCAAGGGCGAACTCCGACAGCTCACCCTCGATCTCGGCTCCGGCATGAACGCCAAGCTTTCCGGCCCCTTCTCGGTCAACGATCAGGGACTGATTTCCGGCGAGTTCTCGCTGACGATGACGAATATCGAGGCCTGGCGGGCCAATCTGGTCAAGCTGATTCCCGACGACGCCAACCTCGTCGACAACACCGCGAACATGCTGAAGGCGCTCGCCAACGGCAAGGACGAGGCGACCGTGAAGCTCAACGTGCGCGACGGCACGGCGTTTCTCGCCTTCATCCCGATCGGCGTCCTGCCGACGCTCTAGATCGTCGAACACCCGCTTCCGGACGGAAGACCGTTCCTCGGTCTTCCTCGACTTGCTCAGCTTATTTCTGATCCATGGCATGCCGGCCGAAGTCCGGCATCGCCGTATCCTGGCCCGCCTGGATGATCGAGCGGCGGATGGCGCGGGTGCGGGTGAAGAGGTCGAAGAGCTTCTCGCCGTCGCCCCAGCGGATCGCCCGCTGCAGATAGGCGAGATCCTCCGAAAACCGTGCCAGCATCTCCAGGATCGCGTCCTTGTTGTGCAGGCAGACGTCACGCCACATGGTGGGATCGGATGCCGCGAGACGGGTGAAGTCGCGGAAACCCGAGGCCGAATACTTGATGACTTCGGACTCGGTGACGGTCTCGAGATCATCGGCCGTTCCGACGATGTTGTAGGCGATGATGTGCGGCAGATGCGAAACGATCGCCAGCACCTTGTCGTGGTGCTCGGCGTCCATTTCCTCGACCATCGAGCCGAGCGTTTCCCAGAAACGCCGGAGCCGCGCGACCGCTTCCCCATCAGCGCCCTCCGGCGGCGTCAGGATGCACCAGCGGCCGCGGAAGAGGCCGACGAAGCCGGCATCCGGGCCCGAGTGCTCGGTACCGGCGATCGGATGCCCCGGCACGAAATGAACGGTCTCGGGCAGATGCGGCGCCATCTGCGCGATCACCGAGCCTTTGGTCGAGCCGACATCGGTGACGATCGCACCGAGCTTCAGATGCGCGGCAATCTCGGCCGCGACGGCACCGGACGCGCCGACCGGGACCGAGACGATCACGAGGTCGGCGTCGCGAACGGCGTCGGCCGCAGACAGTGTATAGCGATCGCCGAGCCCGAGCTCCTGCGTACGCTTCAGCGTCGCCTCGCTGCGCGTGGAGACGACGAGCGTACCGGCAAGCTGCTTCTCGCGGATATCGCGCGCGATCGACGAGCCGATGAGACCAATGCCGATGAGGGCGATCGTTTCAAACTGCTGAGCCATTATTTCCGTCCCATGAATTCGATCAGCGCCGCGATGACGCCTTCGTTGGCTTCTTCCGAGCCGATGGTCATGCGCAGCGCATTGGGGAAGCCGTAGCTGCGGACCGCCCGCAGGATATAGCCGCGGCTGGTCAGGAAATCATCGGCTTCCTCGGCCCGCTTGCCGTTTTCTTCCGGAAAGTGGATCAGCACGAAATTCGTGACCGAGGGCGTGATGCGCAGCCCGATCGCTTCGAGCGCTTCGCTGACACGCGCAAGCCAGGTGAGATTGTGATCGACTGCCGTTGCCACGAAAGCCTGATCACGGATCGCCGCAGCACCCGCCGCGATAGAGGGCGCACTGAGGTTGAAGGGCCCGCGGACACGGTCGACCGCGTCGATCACCTCCGGCGGTGCATACATCCAGCCGATGCGCAAACCCGCAAGACCGTAGATCTTCGAGAAGGTGCGGGTCATCACCACATTGCGGCTGGCCGAGACGAGCTCCAGACCGGCGGCATAGTCGTTGCGGCGCACATATTCGGCATAGGCCGCATCGAGCACCAGCAGCACACCCTCGGGCAGCCCCGCATGCAGCCGGCGGACTTCATCGACGGGGATGTAGGTGCCGGTCGGATTGGCCGGGTTCGCCAGGAAGACGACCTTGGTGCGCTCGGTGACCGCCGCGAGAATGGCATCGACATCGACGCGCGCATCCTTCTCCTTGACGGTAATGGGCGTCGCGCCCGCCGCCAGGATCTGGATCTTGTAGACGAGGAAGCCATGCTCGGTGATGATGCCTTCGTCGCCGGGCCCGAGATAGGTGTGGCAGAGAAGCCCGAGCAGCTCGTCCGACCCATTGCCGCACATGATGTTTGCCGGGTTGAGGCCGTGCACAGCACCGATCGCCTCTCGCAGCGCCCGCGCCTGGCCATCCGGATAACGTTCGAGGTTGAAGGCAGCCGACTGGAAGGCCTCGATCGCCTTCGGGCTTGCGCCAAGCGGTGTCTCGTTGGACGAGAGCTTATGCACCTTGGCGACACCCGGCGCGTGCTCCTTGCCCGGCACATAAGCGGCAATATCCAGGATGCCGGAACGCGGCTCAGGGCTCTTCGAAGCAAGGCTCATCGGGTCAGCTTTCTTTGGCCATCAAAGTGCTGCAGCGACCGATACGTGCCTTGGGAGGCGCGCGGCGCTGCAGGCAGGAAAAGAGGTCAAGCCATTAGCGGCGCAAGCGGCTTTTGTCGAGGGTCCGCCGCGGTTCCCAGGCAGGTTAGCGGGTGGGACGCGGCCTCTCGCGCGTGCTCGGCACGCCCTGCGGCGCCAGCACCGGCACGAAGACGCGGCGCGATGCGCGTGCGGCGACCGGCAGCCCCTGGTAAAGCCGCTTCTGCGCCTCGACGACGATGACGCCGGAGAAGACCGGCCAGAGCGAACGGCCGAGCCGCTCGAAGCCCCGACGCAGCCGCAGGATCGCCCTGAGTTTCGACGGCGGGAAGAAGAGCGCATCCGCCGTGGCACCTGGCGTGAAGTTGGTCTCGCGCAGCAGCGCCGTCAGCTGCCCACGCGAATAGGGTCGCCCGGAACCGAAGGGCGTGTGTTCCATGCGCGCCCAGACGCCGCGCCGGTTGGGCACGACGATGATAAGGCGACCGCCTGGCGCCAGCACCCGCCAGATCTCCTTCATGGTCTCCCGCGGGCTTTCGGCGAATTCCAGCGAATGCACCATCAGCACCCGGTCGATCGAGGCGTCGGGCAGCGGCAACTCCTCATCGAACACCAGCGCCGTCGAGGAGAGCTCGGCAACCGGCCAGTTCACCGCCCCCTGCCCCGCCGGCATGAAGGCGAAGGTGCGCTCCGTGTCCTTGCGGAACCGTTCGAGATAGGGAACGGCATAGCCGAGGCCGACCAGCCGCTCGTCCGGGAGCCGCGCCCAGACGGACGAAAGCGCCATGGTGACGGATTGCTCCGCCATCCGGCCGAGCTCGGAGTGATAGAATTCTCGCAGGTCGACGATATCGGTGTGCATTCGCAACATGTTAGCTTCGAAGCGGTAGACTTCAAGGTAAGGCTCGCTACATTCGGCAGCATTCCCTCTCTTCTGACCGGAGGACGTGCCATGGCCGCGCTCGAACTCGACCTCTTCCTCTGCCGCACCGATAATTTCGGCGTGCTGATCCACGATCCCGAAAGCGGCCTGACCGCCTCTATCGACGCGCCGGAAGAGGCGCCCATCCTGGAAGCGCTGGAGCGGCGCGGCTGGAGGCTTACCCACATCCTGACGACCCATCATCACGGCGATCACGTGGCGGCAAATGACGCCCTGAAGGAACGCTTCGGCGTCACGATCATCGGGCCTTTCGGGGAAGCCTCGAAAATTCCGGGGCTCGACAAGGCCGTGCGCCATGGTGAGCGCTTCGATTTTGCCGGTCGTTCCGTCGAGGTGATCGAGACCCCGGGCCACACGGCCGGTCACATCTGCTTCCACTTCCCGCAGGACAGGCTGCTGTTTGCCGCCGACACCCTGTTTGCGCTGGGCTGCGGTCGTCTGTTCGAGGGGACGGCAGCGACCATGTGGCAGTCTCTCAGCCGGCTGATGGCGTTGCCGGATGACACGACGGTCTATTTCGGCCACGAATACACGCTGTCCAACGCCCGCTTCGCGGTCACGGTCGACCCCGAGAATGCCGAGCTCAAGGCGCGCGCCGCCGAGATCGAGGAGACGCGCTGCGACGGCGGCTTCACCGCACCGACGACGATCGGCCTGGAGAAGCGCACGAACCCGTTCCTGCGCGCCACCGACCCGGGCATCCGCGCCCATCTTGGAATGCAGAACGCCGACGATGCCACGGTCTTTGCCGAAATCCGCAAGCGGAAAGATAATTTCTAGTGGCTGAGACGCAATCGGCGGCGGAGATCATCAAGGCACTCGGTTTGGCGCGCCATCCGGAGGGCGGCTGGTACTTCGAGACCTTCCGCGATACGGCTGGTGGCCCACGCGGGCATTCGACGGCAATCTATTATCTGTTGGAGCGCGGCGAGCGCTCGCACTGGCACCGTGTCCGCGACGCGGTCGAGATTTGGCACTATCACGCCGGTGCGCCGCTCGAACTCAGCATCGCCGAAGATGGAAAATCCGCCGAGACGCTGCGGCTCGGGTCCGACATTCTGAGCGGAGAACGACCGCAGGGCGTGGTCCCGGCCGATTGGTGGCAGTCCGCCGCCTCGCTTGGCGAATGGACGCTGGTCGGCTGCACCGTCGCGCCAGCATTTGATTTCGCCGCCTTCGAAATGGCGGCCCCCGACTGGCAGCCGCCCAAGCGATAACAAGCCCGGTTATTCCGCCGGCTGGGCCACCGTCGCACGATTGCGGAAGATCATGTCCTTTGCAGCAAGCACTGCGCCGCCGGTCACGAACAGGCAGGCGAGCGCGATGCGCCAGGACGGCTCGGCAAAACCGAACAGGATCAGGATCAGCGTCGAAAGCACCGGCGCCGCATAACTCGCGACGCCGAGAAGCTGGATATTGCCGTTCTTCACCCCAAAGTCCCAGGCATAGAACGCCGCTCCGACCGGCAGCAGCCCGAGGCCGACGACCGCCAGCCACTCGAAGGTCGTCGCCGGCCAGACGGTCGTTTCGAGCGCCAGATGGCAGACGAAAGACAGGATCGAGGTCGCAAGACAAAATCCTGTCACGACATCCGTCGAGACCGCTTCGAAGCGGCGGGTGATGAGCGAATAGCCCGACCAAGTGAAGGCGCAGAGAAAGGCGGCGCCGTAGCCAAGCAGATAGGCATCGTCGAAGGCAACGCCATTGCGCGCCACGATCAGGATCGTGCCGACGAGGCCGGCGAGTGCGCCGGCGAGATGATACCAGCGCAAGCGCTCGCCCGGCAGCAGCGCCGAGCCGACGACGATCAGCAGCGGCCAGAGATAGGCGATCAACCCGGCTTCCACTGCCGGGGCGTTGCGCAGGGCCGTGAAATAGAGAAAATGATAGCCGAACAAACCGGCGATACCCGTGATCCAGACCTTGGCGGGTTGCTTGAGCAGCGCCAGGCGCTCCGGCCTCATCCCCAGCACCACCAGGCCGGGCAGGCTGCCGATCAAGAAGCAGATCGCCGAAAGCTGGAACGGCGGCATCTTGCCGGATGCTGCCGTGAACAGCGCGAGCAGCGACCACATCAGGATGGCGGAAAAGCCGATCAGCGTTGCCTTGAATGTCATAGTCGTCCCCTCGCGCGATTTCTCTCACGGAAACCTGCGCCGATAAAATCTTCGTGCTTCGTGGTATTTAACCTTTTAGTTGCACACGACCGCGCGTCAACCACCAAATCGCGTCGCCGAGACCGTGACCGGTCCGAGCTTGGTGGGGATGCGGACATAGACGGGGGCGTAGACGTTCACGTTGGGCGCCTTGGCAAACCAGATTTCCATCGTCTGCAGACGACGCAGATACTCGACATCCTCGCGGCCCTTCTTGTAGCCGGCCTTCGGCACGAAACGGATACCGCAGACGATCACCTCCCCTTCGAAGCCCTTGGTCTTGAAAGGCTTGGTCCCCTTCGGTGAGAGCTTGATGTCGAGCCGCGACTCGCCATCAAAGATCGGCAGCGTGTTGGGGCACACGCGCGCCTCGGCGGGAATGATGAGGCCCGAGAGCGGGTCGAGCACGTTGCGCATGTCGCGTGAGGTGACGGGCACCCAGTTCTTCGGCAAGGGCGTCCGCTTCGGCGTCATGCTGGCTTGCACCACATTGCCGTTGCGATAGGTGACGTTGATCGCCCTGCTCTTCGATCCACTGCGATAGGACATCGAATAGTGCGAGGCGCGCAGGTAGTCCCTGCCGATCACACCCGAAACCTGCGTCTGGCCCGATGTGTGGCTCAGGATGTCGAGCAGACCGGCCGACTTCAGCGTTCCGGATATCGTGTAGCGATTCTTCTGAAGCTCGGTATGGAAGGAGGCGCGCGCAACCGGCAGACCGGCGAGCGAGATGCTGTAATCCGTCAGATGTTCGACATCGGCGGCCGACGATGCTGTGGAAAACGAGACCGCGGACAGCAACGCCGCCACGCGAAAGCCATTTCGCAACTTCATGCCCTTAAAAAATCCATCGCTTGAATATCGCCGCAATACCCTGAAATGCAGGCTCTTTGCGGCTTTTCTACGCCCAGTTCGCTGCAGCCGGTCGTCGGGCCGGCCCCGTGGCCGCCACACGTCCTCATGCAAGAAATAACGCATAGCAAAACCGCTTGGAATGGGTCTCGCAAGGCATTATTCTTGGGAAAACCACGCCTCATATCTGAAGAACGGTCGGGAAAAACCGCGGGTTTTCCGAGAATGCAAGAGGTTTGGCTTGACGGGCGGGCCGTCTCTGACTATAGAACCGCGACTTTCCAATAATGGCCTAGGAACGCGGCCTGGGCTCTGGGCCCGCTACCGCATTGTCCGGCGGCGATAAAGAGAATAGGTGTACCATGTCCCGTAGTTGCGAATTGACCGGCAAGGGCGTCCAGTCGGGCAACAATGTAAGCCACGCCAACAACAAGACCAAGCGCCGGTTCCTGCCGAACCTGTGCAACGTCACGCTGATTTCCGATGCTCTCGGCCAGCGCTACCGTCTGCGCGTTTCCGCTGCAGCTCTCCGCTCGGTTGAACACCGTGGCGGCCTCGACGCCTTCCTGCTGAAGTCGGACGAGAACGAGCTGAGCATGCGCGCTCGCCTGCTGCGCCGCCAGATCGTCAAGAAGGTTGCTGAAGCCGCCTAATCGGCGCCAGCGTCCTGTCTTTGACACGCGTTTAAAAGGCTTGCGGGTTCATCCAGCAAGCCTTTTTCTCGTGCGCGTGTTTCTGCCTTCATCGGCCGGATGCTCGATCCGGCTTTCATCCCTCTAGCTGGTGGCATCTCCCAGGATAAAAAAATGCTGATCAACCGCACTTTCTTCGTCTATATCGCGCTGATGACCCTCGTGGTCGTGGCTTCGAACATCCTCGTACAGTACCCGCTGCCGGGCTCGATTGCCGGCATGCAGCTTGGCGATCTTCTCACCTGGGGCGCCTTCAGCTATCCCTTCGCCTTCCTGGTGACGGATCTTACCAATCGACAGTTCGGGCCGCGCATCGCGCGCCGCGTGGTGGTCGCAGGCTTCATCGTAGCCATCCTGCTCTCCTTCGTCGCCGCCACGCCGCGGATCGCGATCGCCTCAGGTTCGGCCTTCCTGTTCGGGCAGCTTCTCGACATCTCGGTATTCAACCGACTGCGCCGTCAGAGCTGGTGGCATGCGCCGCTCGCAGGCTCGCTGATCGGCTCGGCGCTCGACACCGCAATGTTCTTCTCCTTCGCCTTTGCCCCGTTCTTCGTGTTCTTCGGACCGAACGACAGCTTCGCGCTGGAAACCGCCCCCCTTCTCGGCGTGCTCACGGCCGAAGCACCGCGCTGGATCTCCTGGGCGATCGGCGACTTGAGCGTCAAGATCCTCTGCGGCCTCGTCATGCTGCTGCCCTATGGCGCGCTGATGAGCGTCGTCAAGCCGATGCCGGCAGCGGAAGCCAAGGCATCCGCCTAAACAAGGTCTACCGAAAAGGATCGAGCCGATGATTGCGGTCAAAACGACCGCAATCATCGGCTCTGTCGTTTCAGAGCTTGGATCACTCGCCCCTTGGGCGAAACAAGCATTGCCTACTGCGTCAGCACGGTCGTGAGGCGGAACTCGAGCATCAGATTGCGCTCGAGGATGGAGTGGTTGTCGTCCGAAACGACGATCACCCGAACTTCGCCATCCGGCCGTACGACGACGTCGAGCCCTTCCATATTGTCGATCTGGTGGCGCATGTCGGCTTCGAAGATGACTTCGCCATCGACCACGGTGCCGGGCTTGATCGTGTCGCCGGCAATACGCCGGATCTGCATTCCGAGACCAGAACCGAAAGAGAAGCGCCGTTCCAGCAGCAACAGGTCGCCGTTCGGCAGGAACGCGCCGTCGGTTACCGCATAGGGATCCTTGCGCACGACGGCAAACGCGCCGCGCTGCGGCCCGTCGAGAATGCCCGCCAGCAGATTATCCGCCCTGTCGACGCTGCGCTCTGCAACGGCGATCGTCGCGCCGGCCAGGGGGCCGTCCTTTGGCGCGACTGCGATGGTCTCGATGCCGCCATTGTTGCGCAATTCCTTGATCGGGAACGGCAACGCCAGGCTCCCGATCGGCGTCGATGCAGCAAAGCCCGGGTCCGGGTAGATGTCGATGCGGTGTGCCTGCTCGTAGCTGACGACCACCTGCCCCGACCGCAGCGCCAATCCTTCCGAATCCACCTTCCACTTCGCCAGCCCGACGTCGCCGTTGCGGTCGGCCATCGGCGTGGCGGTAAGGTCCGTAAGACCGGAAAGCCGGCCGGCCGCATCACGGGTCACGGCGCCTTCGAGCCAGTGTCCGGTGTCCATGATCGCGATGAATGAAGTGCCATCCGGCCGAAAACGGATTGCCGACACGGCGCCGAACAGGGAATTCGCAGAGGTCATTTCCAGTCCGCCAACGAACTCCAGCGCGTCGAACCGGGTGGCGCTCGATCCAACCGCGAAACTGCTGATCTGACGACTGCGGATCGGCAGAATTTCGCCGTTCGAGGCGGCCCATGCCGAGCCGGTCGACGCCAAAAGCAGGAGGGCTAGAAGTCCGCGACCGAGCATGGGGAAGTACCTTCAGGGGAAGAGCATCAGGAATGAAACGGAGTACGACGACGAGAGACACCTGCCACGGCGCACTGAGATCATCGCTGCAGCTTGGTAGACTGTAAAATTTTGTCCGTAAATTGACTTCGGCTCAAGGTCGGAACGGGCTGTCGCCGATTGGCGTTCGGAAGCGGCAAACACCACCTCCGAACGAAACAAATTATCCGGCGCGACGAAGACGCGAGGAACCGCGGCGCTGGCTTTCATCCTCGAAGAGCGCGGCCAGCTGCTCGGTCATGGCACCGGCGAGTTCGTCGGCATCGACGATGGTCACGGCGCGACGGTAGTATCGCGTCACATCGTGGCCGATCCCGATTGCAAGCAACTCGACAGGCGAGCGCGTCTCGATCTGCTCGATGACAGCGCGCAGATGCCGCTCCAGATAGTTCCCGGGGTTCACCGAAAGCGTCGAGTCGTCAACCGGCGCACCGTCGGAGATCATCATCAGGATGCGGCGCTGCTCGCGCCGTGCCATCAGTCGCTCGTGCGCCCACATCAGCGCCTCGCCGTCGATGTTTTCCTTGAGCAGGCCTTCGCGCATCATCAGGCCGAGATTGCGGCGCGCCCGGCGCCAGGGCGCATCGGCGGACTTGTAGATGATGTGCCGCAGATCGTTGAGCCGGCCCGGCGCCTGCGGCTTGCCGCCGGCGAGCCACTTTTCGCGCGACTGTCCGCCCTTCCACGCCTTGGTGGTGAAGCCGAGGATCTCGACCTTGACGCCGCAGCGTTCCAGCGTGCGCGCCAGGATGTCGGCGCAAGTGGCGGCAACGGTGATCGGGCGGCCACGCATCGAGCCGGAGTTGTCGATCAGCAGCGTCACTACCGTGTCGCGGAAGTTGGTGTCCTTCTCTCGCTTGAAGGAAAGCGGCTGCATCGGGTCGATGATGATGCGCTGCAGGCGCGCCGTGTCGAGGTAGCCCTCTTCGAGATCGAATTCCCAGGAGCGGTTCTGCTGCGCCATCAGGCGGCGCTGCAGGCGGTTGGCAAGGCGACCCACAGCACCCTGGAGATGGGAAAGCTGCTTGTCGAGGAAGGCGCGCAACCGGTCGAGCTCGGCCTCGTCGCACAGCTCTTCCGAAGCGATCGTCTCGTCGAATTCGCGAGTGAAGACGGCGTAGTCGACTTTCTCGTTGAAGTCGGCGAAGGGCTGGTTCGGTCGCTTGACCTCGCCGGGTGTCTCGCTGTCCTCGTCACCCTCGTCCTGGAGATCGTCGTCGGAGATCTCCGCGCCGTCCATCTCGCCTTCTTCCATCTGCTCTTCGGCAGCCTGGTTTTCATCGGCGGGGGCGGCGTCGTCGCCGGCTTCCTCGTCGCTGGCGTTTTCGTCCTGCTCCTGGCTGCGCGGCTGGTCCTCGTCGGTCTCGCTCTCCTGCTCGTCCGGTTCGATGTCGTCGTCGCCGTACTTCTCGGCGACCTCCATCGAGGTCAGCATGTCGCGCACGACCCGGGCAAAGGCCTGCTGGTCGTTGATCGTCGACGACAGGTTCTGGATATCGCCGGCGGCCTTGCCTTCGATGAACTCGCGCCAGAGGTCGAGCACTTTACCGGCGGAGGCCGGTGGCTTCTCGCCGGTCAACTTCTCGCGCACCAGCAGCGCCACTGCTTCGCCGAGCGGCGCGTCGGCCTGCCGCTCGATCGTGGCAAAATTCGCCTTGGCGTATTTCTCCTCGAGCATGACGTTCAGGTTCTTGGCGACACCCGCCATGCTGAGCGCGCCGATCGCCTCGACGCGCGCCTGCTCGACCGCATCGAAGATCACGCGGGCGTCGGCCCCTTGCGGCGACATCGTCGCGTGGATGCGCGCGTCGTGACAGGCCTTGCGCAGCGCCATGCTATCACCCAGCCCGCGGGTGACGCTGAGTTCCTGCAGCGTCGGGCGCTTGGAAAGCTCCGGCAGACGAATGCGCTCGCCGGTCATGCCCGGCCGCTCGTTGGCGAAGGCGACTTCCACCTCGGCATCGCCCGCGATCGATCGGATGCAGCCGGAAAGCGCCCGCTTGAACGGTTCGGCAGCATTCTCGCGCGTGGTTGGCTTTGCCTTCGAGTTCGAGCTCACGAGAGTTCCTTCTTCAGCCAGATGCGGTGAAATCCCGGCGGGAAATCATCGAGTTTGCCATAAACGTCATAACCCAGCTTCTGATAGAAGCCGTCGCCCTGGAGACTGAATGTGTCGACATAGATGTAACGGGCACCGCGGCTTGCGGCGACCGCTTCGACACGCGCAACGAGCTCACGCCCGCTGCCCGACCCTCTCAGCGCCTCGTCTACCCAGAGCAGTTCGATGAAGCACCAGTTCCACGCCGTGTAGGCGACGATGCCGCCTACGATCTCGTCGCCGTCGTTACGCACCGAAATGGCGAAGCGCTTGTATTTGGCGCTTCCCGCCTTTTCGAGGTTGAAGGCCTTGAGGCCCTTGAAGACCGCGTTGGCGGTCTTCGTGACGCTCTTCTCCTCAACGAAGCGAAGCGCCTGTGCGCCCTCCGCCTCCGCCTCCGCCTCCGCCATGGCTCAGGCGGTGGCTTCCAACACGATGTTGGCAGCGCTTTCCTTGAGCTCGATCCCGAAGGCGCGCTGGTAGTGCTCGGCGACCAGCGCCCGCTCCAGTTCGTCGCACTTGTTGAGGAAGGTCACACGGAAGGCAAAGGCGATATCGCCGAAGATGTGGGCGTTCTCGGCCCAGGTGATGACCGTACGCGGGCTCATGACGGTCGAAAGATCGCCGTTGATGAAGGCGGCGCGCGTGAGGTCGGCAACACGCACCATCTTGGAGACGGTCTCGCGGCCCTTGTCGGCGGTGAAGCCCTTCACCTTGGCGGCGACGATGTCGACTTCCTTGTCATGCGCCAGGTAGTTCAGCGTCGTGACGATCGACCAACGGTCCATCTGCGCCTGGTTGATCTGCTGCGTGCCGTGGTAGAGGCCGGTGGTGTCGCCGAGGCCGATGGTGTTGGCGGTCGCAAACAGGCGGAAGGCCGGGTGCGGACGGATGACGCGGCTCTGGTCGAGCAGCGTCAGGCGGCCGGAGGATTCGAGAACCCGCTGGATCACGAACATGACGTCCGGACGGCCGGCATCGTATTCGTCGAAGACGAGTGCGACATTGTGCTGGTAGGCCCAGGGCAGGATGCCGTCCTTGAACTCGGTGACCTGCAGGCCGTCCTTGACGACGATCGCGTCCTTGCCGACGAGATCGATACGGCTGACATGGCTATCGAGGTTGACGCGCACGCAAGGCCAGTTGAGGCGGGCAGCGACCTGCTCGATATGGGTGGACTTACCGGTACCGTGATAGCCCGAGACCATCACGCGTCGGTTGTGGGCGAAGCCTGCGAGAATAGCGAGCGTGGTTTCGCGGTCGAAGAGGTAATCCGGGTCGAGGTCCGGCACATAGGCGTCGCCCTTCGAATAGGCAGGAACGCGCAAATCCGTATCAATGCCGAAAACCTCCCGGACCGAGATCGTCGTATCGGGGAGGTTGGAAATGTCGAGGTCAATCTTGCTCATCATGTCTCCAGAGCGGCCACCGGACGGCACCCGCGCATTCGCCTGCAAAAGTGCTTCTGTAATAATCCGCGTTGTTAGCAGAAACCAGCCTGTTTTAACAATTGGTAGGCTTGAATAACCGCGCGAAAACGCTCTTCGGATCCCCTATCTCCGCCATTGGCATCGGGGTGATGCTTCTTGACGAGATCCTTGTAGGCAGCCTTGATATCGGCAGCAGTGGCCGAGGCCCCGAGGCCGAGTGTTTCGAACGCCTTTGCCTCGAGCGTCTTCAACTTGCGCTGGCGCGGCTCCGGGCGACGGGCGCGCGCTTCGCTGACGAAGCCGAAGGGGTCGCGCATCCGGGCCTGGGCGCCGGCCGAGCCCGACCGCGTCTGCGACTGCGTCGGACCGTTCTTCGCATTCTTGTTGACGCCGACGGTCCAGGTCGGTCGGTGGCCGGTCACCGCTTCCTTCTGGTAGCGGGCGACCTCGCTATCGGAAAGGCCGGAGAAGTAGTTGTAGCCCTTGTTGTACTCCTTCACATGTTCGAAGCAGAACATGAAGTACTGGCCCTCGGCATTGCGGCCGACGGGCGCTTTATGCACGCCCTTCTGATCGCAGCCGTCCCACTGACAAACGGGCGCAGCCGGCTCCGCCCGGGGCTCAACCTTGCGCCGGGTGCGAATGCGATCGAAGTATTTTGAATCGAGTCTCATGGTGCTCATTATGGGGCTTGGCTGGGGCCACAACAAGAATTGACAAAACGGAATGTTGCTGGCTTTGTGCGGGCATTTTGCGCCGCCAAGCCAGCGATTACCGGGTACTGCAGATCCGCGAGGGGGCGTCAAGCAACCAAGGAAATGGGACGGAAGAATGTCGCTCACGGACACGATCGAAAAGAAGCTGATCGAGGCCTTCCATCCTGAGAGATTGGCGGTCATCAACGAGAGCCACATGCATGCCGGTCATCAGCCGGGTTTCGATGGCGGCGGCGAAACCCACCTGCGGGTGCGCATCGTTTCCAGCGCCTTTACCGGCATGAGCCGCGTCGCCCGTCACCGCGCCATCAATGATCTCCTGAAACCGGAACTCGATGCCGGCCTGCACGCCCTTGCCGTCGAGCCCGCGGCTCCCGGCGAAGCGACCCGCTGGTAGCAATCAAGACGTCGGAGCGGCACCGTCTTCCGCCGGGCGGATGCGCAGCTTGGTGATCCGGTTCTTCACCCGTTTCATCACGATGAAGCGCTTGCCGTGGAAGGTGAAGGCCTGGCGTTCCTCCGGGATGCTCTTGGATTCGTGGATCACCAGACCGGCGACCGTCGTCGCTTCCTCGTCCGGCAGCGACCAGTCCAGCGCACGGTTGAGGTCGCGGATCGGCACCGAACCGTCAACGACGATCGAACCATCCGCCTCCTGGCGCACACCCTGGATATCGAGGTCGTGCTCGTCGGCAATATCGCCGACAATCTCCTCCAGGATGTCTTCCAGCGTCACCAGGCCCTGAACTTGGCCGTATTCGTCAACGACGATCGCCAGATGCAGCTTGCGGCGCAGGAAAGCGTTGAGCTGGTCCTTGAGGTTGGTAGTGTCCGGCACGAACCAGGGCTTCTGCGCGATCTTGACGATATCGAGGTTCTCCGGCTCGACATTGGGCTCCGCCAACGCCCGCAACAGATCCTTGGAGTGCACGACGCCGATGATGTTGTCGGTCGAACCGCGCCAGAGCGGCAGTCGCGTGAACGGGCTTTCGAGGATATCACGAACGCAGGTCTCCGGCGGCTCGTCGGCATTGATCGCCCGCATGGCGGTGCGGTGGATCATGATGTCGGAGACTTCGAGTTCGCCGAGATCGAGCACGCCGCCCAGCCGGTCGCGGTCGGCCTTGATCACCGAACCCTCTCGGTGCAAGAAGTCCACTGCGCCGCGCAGTTCCTCATGCGCCGAAAGCATCGACATATCGGCGGCAAGATTGACGCCGAAGAGATTGAGCAGGCGCCGGACGATCCCGTTGACGACGCTGGAGACCGGCCCGACGATCGCGACGAAGGGCCGAACCAAGGGCGCGACAGCGAGCGCGAAGCGATCGGGCGAAGCAATGGCCCAGCTCTTCGGCAGAACTTCCGAGAAAATAACGAGCAGCACCGTCAGGGCCAGCGTCGCGATTGCCACGCCGGAGTCGCCGAAAAGGCCTATCAGCAGGCTCGTCGTCAACGACGAAGCAAGGATGTTGACGAGACTGTTGCCGATCAAGAGCGTACCGATCAGCCGGTCACGGCGTTCGATCAGCCGGTTGACGATGCCGGCACGCTCCTCGCCGTTGTTTTCGAGCGTGTGCATGCGCGAGCGCGAGGCTGCCGTCAGCGCCGTCTCAGAGCCCGAGAAGAACGCCGACAGCACGAGCAGGCAGAGGACCGAGAGGATCGACAGCCAGTATTCCGCCAGAAAAGCAATAAAGGCTTCGCCTGTCATTGCGGATGTTTTTCCCTCAGGAAGCTCAGGGCCTCCGATGCCGGAACGTCATCGGCCACAAAGGATTGTCCGACGCCGTGCGTCAGAATGAAGGTGAGCTTGCCGCCCTTGACCTTCTTGTCCTGGGCGATCGCGTCCATCAGCCTCTCGGCCGGAGGCAAGGTGCCCGGAATTTCCGACATGCGGGTCGGCAGGCCCACAGTCTTCAGATGCGCCTCGACACGAGACGCATCGTCCGGGCTCGCAAGGTTCATGCGTGCCGAGAACTGATGCGCAAGCACCATGCCGATCGAAACGCCCTCGCCGTGCACCAGCCGGGCGCTGTCGTATTCGGTCGCAGCCTCCAGCGCATGGCCGAAGGTGTGGCCGAGATTGAGCAACGCCCGCAGACCGTTCTCGCGCTCGTCCGCTGCCACGACCTCGGCCTTGGCCTGGCAGCTGATCGCGATCGCCTCGATGCGAGCCGCGCCGCCGGCAAAGACCGCCTGCCAGTTCTTTTCGAGCCAGGTGAAGAAGTCCGGCTTGTCGATCAGCCCATACTTCGCGACCTCGGCATAGCCGGCGCGAAACTCGCGTGGGCTCAGCGTGTCGAGCACGTCGGTATCGGCGAGCACCAGATCCGGCTGATGGAAGACGCCGATCAGGTTCTTGCCGTGCGGGGAATTGATGCCGGTCTTGCCGCCGACGGAGGAATCGACCTGTGCCAAGAGCGAGGTCGGGATCTGGATGAAACGCGAGCCACGGCGCACGATGCCAGCGGCAAAGCCGGTAAGATCGCCGATGACGCCCCCGCCAAGCGCGATCACCGCATCGTTGCGCTCGATCCGGGCGCCAAGCACGGTTTCACAGACCGGGATCAGTTGCTCGAAGCTCTTGGTCTTCTCGCCGGCGGGAAGCACGAGCGACACTGCGTCGATGTCACGCTCCTTCAGGCTCGCCATCAGGGGCTCGAGGTAGCGCGGCGCTACGTTCTCGTCAGTGATCACGGCCATCTTGCGCCCCTTGAGGCGGGCGGCGATCTCCTGGCCGGCGGCGGCAATCAGCCCGGGACCGATCAGGATATCATAGGAACGATCGCCGAGGTCGACGCGGACCTTGCGTTCGGCAGCGGGCGCAACATGGCTATTCATGGTTCTTCTTGTCCTGGTATTCGATAACGGCGGTGAGAACGTCTTCCACCATCGTCTCTTTCTTCACATCGCGCGACAGCACCGTCAGGTCGGCTTCCGAATAGATCGGGTAGCGCGCGTTCATCAGGTTTTCGAGCGTCTGCTTGGGATTTTCGGTCTTCAGCAGCGGCCGGGTATCGCGCTTGTTAACCCGCTCCCAGAGCACGTCGAGCTCGGCATTGAGCCAGACCGTCAGGCCGCCCTTCCTGATCTGTCGGCGCGAGCGCTCGTTGATGTAGGCGCCGCCGCCAGTCGAGACCACACGCGGACCACTTCTCAGAAGCCGTTTCAGCACCCGCGTTTCCAGCGCGCGGAACTCCTCCTCGCCGTAACGGGCAAAGAGATCGCTGATCGTCATGCGCGAGACGCGTTCGATCTCGTGGTCGGAATCGACGAAGGGAATTCCGAGCGCCTGGGCGGTCAATCTTCCGATTGCCGACTTGCCGGCGCCCATGAGACCGATGAACACGAGATTGCGTTTACCGAGTACAAGCTTCGCCCGCTCGGCAAGCGTTGCGGAAACCGGTTCGATCACGTCGTTCATTGGACTTCTTGTTCCCCATTCCCTTTCGGTATCGACAAATCGGGGTGTAGCGTCAAGTCGTCGCGCGCGTCCGCTCACGGTTCTTGAACTCGGCCGAAGCGGCGTTCATATAGGTCTGGCACCCGCCTTCGTGCCGCGCATTCATCCGAACGCGCGATGACGATGGCCGTTTGAACGCCTGCATGCATAGCCTTTGGTCCGCTTCGACCGAACGCTTCATGCAGAGGAGATTGAAATGCCGACCCTGTTCCGGTTCCTGTTCTTTTGTGCCGTCGCCGCCGGATTAGTCTACGGCACGATGGTCTCTCTCGTCACCTTTGTCGAACCGGTTGAGCGCGACGTGACCGTGAAAATCCCGTCCGAGCGGGTGAACAAGCCCCAATGAGCGACCTCTCTGCCGCCCATGTCGAGGCCTTCCTCGAAATGATGAGTGCCGAGCGCGGCGCTGCGGTCAACACGCTGCAATCTTACGAGCGCGACCTGGAGGATGCTTCCTCGCACCTGCGCACGCTCGGAACCGGGCTGACGGCGGCAACCCCGGACGATCTTCGCACCTACCTCGCCCATCTCTCGGGCCAGGGCTTCAAGCCCTCCTCGCAGGCACGGCGCCTCTCCGCACTCCGGCAGTTCTACAAATTCCTCTACGCCGAGGGTATGCGCGGCGACGATCCGACCGGCATTCTCGACGCCCCGAAGAAGGGGCGCAGCCTGCCGAAGACGCTGAGCGTCGAGGACGTCTCGCGGCTGATCGGGCAGGCCGAGAGCGAGGCCGCATCAGGAGGTCCGGACCACCTTGCGAAGTTGCGCATGCATGCGCTGATTGAGCTTCTGTACGCGACCGGCATGCGCGTCAGCGAGCTGGTCTCCCTGCCGGCAAGCGTGCTGGCGCAGAACGGCCGCTTCCTCGTGATCCGCGGCAAGGGCAACAAGGACCGGCTCGTGCCGCTCTCGCAAGCGGCAATCCGGGCGATGCGGGCCTATGGCGAGGCGCTCGCCGAGGAAATGGCCAGGGAGGAAGCGGGCAACCGCGAGAGCCCGTGGCTCTTCCCCTCCTCCGGCAAGCAGGGCTTCCTGCCGCGCCAGGTTTTTGCGCGCGATCTGAAATCGCTGGCGGCACGCGCTGGCATAAGGGTCGCCACGATCTCGCCGCACGTGCTGCGGCACGCCTTCGCCAGCCACCTGCTCGCCAATGGCGCGGACCTTCGCGCCGTGCAGGAACTGCTCGGCCATTCGGACATTTCAACGACACAAATCTATACACATGTGCTGGAAGAACGGCTGCACAACCTCGTGCAAAACCATCACCCTCTTGCCAAACAGGCGAAAAAACAGGATTAGGACGGCCGGGCACGCTGGTTTCGGCCCGCTGGTCCTTGTCGCAAAATGATCGGAAACGCATCTCATGCACAACTATCTCGATTTCGAAAAGCCCATCTCCGACCTCGAAGGCAAGATTCTCGAACTGAAGAAGCTCGCCGGCGAAGACGAGAGCGTGAACACTTCGGATGAGATCGAACGCCTGGAGACGCGCGTCCGCGACGCGATGATCGAGATCTATTCCAAGCTGACGCCCTGGCAGAAGACCCAGGTCGCCCGTCACCCCTCGCGCCCGCACTTCCTGGATTACGCCGCCGAGCTCTTCACCGAGTTCACACCGCTTGCCGGCGACCGCAACTATGCCAACGACGATGCCATCCAAGCCGGCCTTGCGCGTTTCCGCGGCATGCCGGTCGCCGTTCTCGGCCAGGAGAAGGGCAACGACACGAAGTCGCGTATCAAGCACAATTTCGGCAGCCCCCGTCCTGAAGGCTACCGCAAGGCGATCCGCGTCATGGAAATGGCCGATCGCTTCGGCCTGCCCCTGATCACGCTGGTCGATACCGCCGGTGCCTATCCGGGCGTCGGCGCAGAAGAACGCGGCCAGGCGGAAGCCATCGCCCGCTCCACCGAGATGTGCCTCAATGTTCGCGTACCGATCGTCACCGTCGTCATCGGCGAAGGCGGCTCCGGCGGCGCCATCGCGATCGCTACCGGCAACCGCGTCTACATGCTGGAGCATGCGATCTACAGCGTCATCTCGCCGGAAGGCGCTGCCTCGATCCTGTGGCGCGATTCCACCCGCGCCAAGGAAGCCGCCAGCAACATGAAGATCACCTCCGAGGACCTGAAGGCACTCGGCGTCATCGACGGCATCATTCAGGAGCCGGTCGGCGGCGCACACCGCGACCCGAACGCGGTCATCGGCCGCACCGGAACCGTGATCGCCGACGCGTTGAAGGAATTGTCCGGACGCAATGGCGACCAGTTGCGCACGGATCGCCGACAGAAGTACCTCAATATCGGCCGCAACCTCTAAGCTGGACCGGGATGCGGGCGGAAATCCCACGCCCTCTATCCGATCTGGTCCTGGTGGTTCGCGATTGCGCAAGCGGATTTCGCAACTGCAAAGCGGAGTATGGCCAAATCTTGGCCATATTCATGAGGTCATGAACAGCGCATCGGCAGGGCCACCCTGCAGGGTTAAGAATTCGTGAAGTATAATCGCTTAGTGATTCTCTAAAGAGCCCACCCTCGCGGACCTGGGCTTTCCTGCATAATTCCTTAAATCGGCATCGATTTAAGGGCAAAATTATGCAGCTATCTAAAGAGTCACAGCGTCCTTGGCGCGTCAAAGACGCGCGGCGCTGTAGTCGAGTTGGGTTTAAACGGGCCTCTGCTGATGCGTTTCAGAAACCTTGTAGCCTCCGCCGCCATTGTCGCCGCGCTTGCCGGCTGCACCAATGAAACGCTGGACACGACGACATCGGTCGACCTCAGGTCCGTCAAGAACAAAACCGAGTACCAGGTCTCCGGACCCATGGTCAAAAAGATGACCGAACTCGGGATACAGAAGCAGGCCCCGATCGCGCTGCGCATCTTCAAGGAAGAAGGCACGCTCGAGGTCTGGAAGGCCAATACGGCCAACCGCTTCCAGCTTCTGAAAAGCTATAAGATTTGCGCCTGGTCCGGGAAGCTCGGGCCCAAGGTGAAGGAAGGCGACCGCCAGGCGCCGGAAGGCTTCTACCCGCTCTTCCCGCACCAGATGAACCCCAACTCGAACTATTATCTGGCGATCAACACCGGCTATCCCAACACCTACGACAAGGCGAACGGCCGTCAGGGAACGCACCTGATGATCCACGGCGCCTGCTCGTCGTCGGGCTGCTACTCGATGACCGACGAGCAGATGATCGAGATCTTCGCGCTCGCCCGGGATTCCTTCAAGGGCGGCCAGGAAAATGTTCAGCTCCAGGCCTTCCCCTTCCGCATGACCGCGGAAAACATGGCGCGCCATCGCAACAACCCGAATATCGAGTTCTGGAAGATGCTGAAGGTCGGCTACGACCAGTTCGAGATCACCAAGCGTCCGCCCGAAGTGAACGTCTGCGAGAAGAAGTACGTCTTCAACCAGCAGGCCTCCGGCCCGTTCAATCCGAGCGGCCAGTGCCCGGCCATGTCGACCCCGCCTGCGCTGCAAGTGGCGATGGCAGGTTTCGAGAAGACCTACCAGACCGACTACGACAAGGCCATGAAGAAGTATGACGGCATGGTCTGGTACGAGCCGAGCGAAGCCGAGCGCAAGGCGATCGTCGCCAAGCAGCGCGTCGGCCGCGAACTCGCCTATGCGCCAACCGGCAACTCCTTCGACGCCGGCAAGCTGATGAAGGCCAGCGACCTCGAGAAGAAGCTCGCCGACCAGAAGGAAGCGGAAGAGACCAAGCAGGCCGTCGAGATCCAGAAGAAGGAACTCGAAAAGGCGACCGACGGCGGCAAGCACGTCCCGGTTCCAGCCGCCAACCCCGTACCGCAGCCGGTGATGCAGGCAGCCGTCGAGCAGCCGGCGAAGAAATCCTTCTGGAGCCTGTTCTCGAAGAGCGAGCCGGAGGCAGAAGCACCCGCTCCGGCCGTTCAGACACCCGAACAGCAGGCAGCCGTCGCACCGCAGGCGCAGGAACCGGCGAAGACGACCAAGCAAGCACGCACGACGGCGCCAGCTGCGACTGAGCAGCAGACGGCCGCCGTTGCAACGGCACCTGCCCCCGAGGCGGTGGCGGAAACGCCTGTGCTCACCGAAGAGCCGCCGAAGAAGCGCCCCTTCTGGAAAATCTGGGGCAATTGATGCCGAGTGAGACCAAGATCGTCTACGACCTCAGGGGGCTTAAATGCCCCCTTCCCGTTTTGAAGACGCGCAAGCGCATGTCCTCACTAGCCCCGGGCGCATTGCTGGAGATCGAGACGACCGATCCTCTGGCAGTGATCGATATCCCGCACTTCTGCAACGAAGACGGCCACACGCTCGAAGAGTCCGCTGCTGCCGACGGCGGCCACCGGTTTCTGATCCGCAAGGGCGCCTGAGACGCCGCGACGGGCCGCGGCATCACAATGCTATCTGAATGATGATTAAAACCGCATGCCGGGAACGGAGAGCGGGTTGTCGGAAAGCGCCTGCGCGTCCGGCCGGTCGATGCGCGGCTGGCCGGTGAAGGCGTCGAACAGGTCGCGGACAAAGTCTTCCGTCAATCCCTTGGTGATCAGCACCATGCGGGTGCGCCGGTCGTTCGGGTCCGGCCATGCCGTCAGACGCTCCGGCGTATGGAAGACATTCTGCACGCCATGCAACACCAGCGGCCGGTCCGGTCTGTCGGCCACCGCTACGATTGCCTTCATCCTGAGCAGCTTCTCGCCATGAGCCGAACGCAGGAGGTCGATGAACATATCGAGTGCCATCGGCTCGATCGGCCGGTCGTGCACAATGCTGAACGAGCGGATGTCGCCGCCATGCCGGTTCACATCATGATGATGATCGTGGTCATGGTGGTGATCATGATCGTGATGGTGGTCACCATGATCGTGGTGATGATGGTTGTGCTCGTGATGGGCTTCATCCTGCAGCCAGCGGCCGACATCGGCGATCTTCGAGGATGGATCATAAAGGCCGCAGGCGAAAAGCGCTGAGCGTCCCGCCTCGTCGCTGTCGCCATCGATGAGCGGCGCACGCGGATTGAGCGCCCGGATACGAACCGTCAGCGCGTCGCGCGTGGAAGCATCGGCTAGACCGGTCTTGCTGACGACGATGCGGTCGGCGACCGCGATCTGCTTCAGGGCTTCCTCGTGGTTGGCGATCGTCTGCAGGCCGTTGACGGCATCGACGACGGTGACGACGCCGTCCAGCCGGAAGTTCTGCGCGATGATGGGATTGCCGATCACCGATTGCAGCACCGGCGCGGGGTCGGCAAGGCCGGTCGTTTCGATGACGATGCGCTTCAGCGGCCTGATCTTGCCGGTCTGCATCCGGTCCATGAGATCGGCGAGCGTGTCGACCAGTTCGCCACGCACCGTGCAGCAAAGGCAGCCGTCGGAAAGCTCGATAACCCCGTCGCTGGAGGCCTCCACCAGCAAGTGGTCGATCGAGACGTCGCCGAATTCGTTGATGATGACGGCCGTGTCCGAGAGATCGGGATCCTTCAGCAACCGGTTGAGCAACGTTGTCTTGCCCGCACCGAGAAAGCCGGTGAGGATGGAGACCGGCACCGCCGGCAAGGGACTAGCCATCATGAACTCCGATCAGAAGGTCGGCCGCGGCACGGGGATCGGCACATTGGCGGCGTCGCCCTGGCCAGCTTGGTCGGCGACGACTTTCGGCGCCTTCTCACCGCTGCCGGCGATAAGACCGGCGAAGGCGAGATTCAGCGGCCGGTTGATTTCGTGGATATAGGGCGAGAGCAGCTTCTGGCGGCCGCCCTCGTCGCGGCCTTCGCTGCGGACCTTGGCCGCTGCCTTCGAGCAGATCTGCTTGCTGACATCGGCCACCATGTCGCGCGTCTCGCCATAGGGCGGGATCTGCACGAGGGAAGGTTTGCCATTGCCGCTCGTCGTCAGCGCCATCTGCATGAGCCGCGCAGATTCGTCGGCACGCGCGCCGAGGCTATCCTCGCCGAGTACGACAGAGACGACGCTACGCCCGTCACGGGTGGCAGACGAAACCTGGTTGAAGCCGGAGGCGCAGATGAAGCCGGTCTTCATGCCATCGGCGCCTTCGAAGCGTCCGATCAGCATGTTGTAGTTCGGATAGTTCTTCTTGCCGGTGGTAAAGCCTTCCAGCGAGAAATAGGAGGCATATTGCGGGAACTCGCGCTTGAGCGTAATCGCCAGCACCGCAAGGTCGCGCGCCGTCGTATACTGGCCCGGACCCGGCAGACCGTTGGGATTGATGAAGTTGGACGTGGTCATGCCGATGCGGCGCGCCTCGGCGTTCATCCGCTCGATGAAGGCGGGCTCCGAACCGCCGACCGTCTCGGCGATCGCGACTGCGACGTCGTTCGCGGACTTGACCAGCATCATCTTCAGAGCGCTGTCGAGCGTCATCGCCTGCCCGGGCTTGTAGAACATCTTGCTCGGCGGCTCGGACGCCGCATTCTTGGTCATGATGACCGGGCTCTCGAGCGTGAGCTGCCCCGACTTGATGGCGCGGAAGGCCGTATAGGCCGTCATCAGCTTGGTCAGCGACGCCGGATACCATTTCTGGAAGATGTCCTGGTGTTCGTAGACCTTCAGCGAATTGACGTCGACGACCAGCCGCGGATTGGCTGCAGCCGGCAATGCCGCAAGAAGCGTCGCGCACGTCACTGCCGTCACTCCCAGCGCCTTCATCCTGCCACGCATGAAAAAACCTGCTGTCACCACGATAGAACCTCGAAATTCCGCTGTTGCCTCGTCTCGTCCGGCTATTTAGCCTATATGGCGAGGAGATGGCAAAGCCCATTCACGGGCACCCCTGCCAATCCACCGCAGATACACAGTGATCGAACAGACCGACAGGACGAACCGATGCCGATACTCAACCGTGCCGCCGAGCTCCAGAACGAAGTCGCCGAATGGCGGCGCCACCTGCACAGGAACCCGGAGCTCCTGTTTGCGGTCGAAAATACGGCATCCTTCGTCGAAAAGAAACTCAAGGAGTTCGGCGTTGACGAAGTCGTGACGGGCCTCGGCCGCACCGGCGTCGTCGGCCTGATCCGCGGCAATCTCGGCTCGGGCCGCACCATCGGCCTGCGCGCCGACATGGACGCGCTGCCGATTACCGAGACGAGCGGCAAGCCCTGGGCTTCGGAAACGTCTGGCAAGATGCATGCCTGCGGCCACGACGGCCATACCGCCATGCTTCTCGGAGCGGCCAAATATCTCGCCGAAACCCGCAACTTCGCCGGCAGTGTCGCCGTCATCTTCCAGCCCGCCGAAGAAGGCGGCGGCGGCGGTAACGAGATGGTCAAGGACGGCATGATGGAGCGTTTCGCCATTGAGGAAGTCTATGGCATGCACAACATGCCGGGCATGCCCATTGGTCACTTCGGCAGCCGTGTCGGCCCCATTATGGCTTCAACCGACGAGTTCACCATCACCATTAAGGGCCGCGGCGGCCATGCGGCCCAGCCGCACAAGACGATCGACCCGATCGTCGTCGGCACCCAGATTGTCACCGCTCTGCAGACGATCGCCTCGCGCACGGTCGATCCGCTCGCCTCGGTCGTCGTCTCCGTCACCAAGTTCAATGCCGGCTTCGCCCACAATGTCATCCCGGAAGACGCCGTGCTCGGCGGCACGGTGCGCACTCTCGTGCCCGAGGTGCGCGATATCGGCGAGAGCCGCATCCGCACGATCGCCGAAGGAGTGGCGGCCCTATATGGCGCGACCGTCACCGTTCACTACAACCGCAACTATCCGGTGACCGTGAACCATGCGGAAGAGACCGGCTACGCTTTGAAGGCCGCGGCCGAGATCGCCGGGACAAGCAACGTCAAGCCGTCGCTCGACCCGATGATGGGCGGAGAGGATTTCTCCTACATGCTGCTCGCACGTCCCGGCGCCTTCGTGTTCATGGGCAACGGCGACACCGCCGGGCTGCATCACCCGGCTTACGATTTCAATGACGAGGCGATCCCGCACGGCATCTCCTACTGGGTGAAGCTCGCGGAAACGCGACTTGCCGCCTGAGGCATCGGCGGGAGGCACCATGCATCAGATCGACAAGATTGACCGTAGAATTCTCAACATACTCCAGGCGGATGGGCGCATCACCAATCTGGAGCTTGCCGATCGCATCGGCCTGTCGCCGACGGCGACCAGCGAGCGCCTGCGCCGGCTGTTGAAGGAGGGCTACGTCTCGGGTTTCGGCGCACGGCTTGACCCGCACAAGCTCGGCTTCGGCCTGCTGGTCTTCATCGAGGTCATGCTCGACAAGACGACGCCCGACGTCTTCGACCAGTTCGCCGCCGCCGTCAAACAGGCCCCGGCCGTGCTCGAATGTCACATGGTGGCGGGGGGCTTCGACTATCTCGTCAAGACGCGCTTCGAGGATATGGCCGCCTACCGCAACTTTCTCGGCCAGGTTCTCTGGACGCTGCCGGGCGTCAAGGAGACCCGCACCTATGCGGTGATGGAGGAGATCAAGAACGACGGGCCGTTGCCGCTCGTTTGAGCGGTCGCGGCGACCCGCGGGCGTTAATTGCGCGGGCCCTCGCTACCTTTCGGGAGACACCCCACTCCCCATACCCGCCTTTGCAATGCCGAATGGCGCAGCATGCCCGACGAGACATGCCGCGCCTTAACTCGTCACGCCGCGAGGGACGCCATGTCGATGACGAAGCGATAGCGTACGTCGCTCTTGACGACGCGCTCATAGGCTTCGTTGATCTGCTGGATCCGGATCGTTTCGATTTCCGAGACGATGCCGTGCGCGCCGCAGAAGTCGAGCATTTCCTGGGTTTCCTTGATCGAGCCGATCATCGAACCGGAAATGCTGCGGCGCGCCGGCACCAGCGAGAAGGCGTGGACCGGCACGGCGTTTTCCGGAATGCCGACGAGGACGAAATCACCGTCGACCTTCAGGAGATTGACGTAGGCGTTCCAGTCGATCTCGGCAGCGACGGTGCAGATGATCAGGTCGAACGTGCCCTGCAGTGCCTTGAAGGTCTCGGGATCGTTGGTGGCATAGTAGTGGTCGGCGCCGAGCTTCAGGCCGTCTTCCTTCTTGGAAAGCGTCTGGCTGAGAACGGTCACCTCCGCGCCCATGGCGTGCGCCAGCTTGACGCCCATGTGGCCGAGGCCGCCCATGCCGACGATTGCGACCTTCTTGCCGGGACCGGCCTTCCAGTGGCGCAGCGGCGAATAAAGCGTGATGCCGGCGCAAAGCAACGGTGCTGCGGCATCGAGCGGCAGGTTCTCCGGGATGGACAACACATAGCCTTCCTTGACAACGATGCTGTCGGAATAGCCGCCCTGGGTCGGGGTCTTGCCGTCGGCCTCGACGCCGTTATAGGTCACGATCAGACCCGGCATGTAATGTTCCAGGTCGAGGTCGCGCGTGGCGCAGGTGGTGCAGGAATCGACGAAGCAGCCGACGCCGGCGCGGTCACCAACTTTGAACTTGGTGACCTTGGAGCCGACCGCCGTCACGATGCCGACAATCTCGTGGCCGGGGACCATCGGGAAGGCCGAATTGCCCCATTCATTGCGGGCCTGGTGGATGTCGGAGTGGCAGACGCCGCAATATTTGATCTCGATCACCACGTCGTCGTCGCGCGGTTCGCGGCGCTCGAAGGTGAAGGGCGTAAGCGGCTTCGACGCATCGGTCGCCGCATATCCTCTTGCAATGGCCATCAGTCTGTCCTCATTTTGGGAAAGGGTGCAGGTCCGGAGGGAACCCGGCCTGACGCACCTCGAACTATGGGGGCGCAGACACGGTGAGCGTTAGAGCGATCCTGCAAAATTCTTGCACGATCCTACAAGATTGACAGTGAGATCCTGGAGATGGCACGTCGATGCCCTATCTGAGCGTTGCCTCACACAATGCTAAGCCGCTGGAAAGACCGCAGATTATGACAGCCACAAGACAGACTGCCCGCCACCAGATGATCGATGTCATTGCCCGGTTTGCCGAGCGGGACGGCGACCACCTGACCGGGATTTCCGGCCTGACCCTGCATCGCCATGGCGGCGACGCTCCGGTCAATTGCTCGGCCTATAGGCCAAGCCTGGCAATCATCGTGCAAGGGGCCAAACGTGTGGTTCTCGGCGACGAGACACTGATCTACGGCGCGTCGGACTATCTGCTGACGTCGATCGACCTGCCCGTTCTCTCCCAGGTCTGCAAGGCCTCCGCAGAGGAGCCTTATCTCAGTATGGCCTTCACGCTCGATCCCGGCAAGATCCAGGCGCTGCTTGCGTCCTTGTCGCAATTGCCGCAGCCTGCCGCTTCGGCGCGCGGCATGAGCGTCAGCAAGATCACTGTCGATCTCGAAGACGCGGCCCTGCGCCTGCTGCGCCTGCTCGAACGGCCGGACGATATCCCCGCCCTCTTGCCGCTGATCGAACAGGAGATCCTCTACCGGCTTTTGACCGGCCCGCACGGCCACCGCCTGCGGCAGATGGCCACGACCGACAGCCAGCCGCATCAGGTCGGCCGCGCCGTCGCCTGGCTGAAGGAGCACTATTCGCGGCCGCTGCGGATCGACGATCTCGCCAACCGTGTCTCCATGAGCGTCTCGTCGCTGCACCATCATTTCAAGGCGATCACCGCGATGAGCCCGCTGCAATACCAGAAGCAGCTCCGGCTGCAGGAGGCGCGACGGCTGATGCTGGAGGAGCAGCTCGACGCCGGCGACGCCGGCCATCAGGTGGGCTACGAAAGCCAGTCGCAGTTCAGCCGCGAGTATGCCCGCCACTTCGGCGAGCCACCGATGCGCGACATCGGCCGGGTGCGCCGCTCGCTGCTCGAACGGCTGGCTCCGCAGGCGGAGATGTTGAGCGAGGGCTGAGGAGCACGCCTCAACTCCGCTCGATATCCCTTCGCAGCACGATCGACGTCGTCAAATCCTCGACATTGTCCATCGTCGCCACCTCGTTGCGCAACTCGTTGAGCGCATTGATCGAGCCGACCTCGACCTCGACGACGAGATCGAGCTGGCCGCTGACGGATGACACCTTGCGCACCGAGGAAAAGCCGGCGAGCCGGTCGAGCACGCCGATCGACGGCGTGCGCTTCAAAGTCACCAGCAGGAAAGCCTGGATCGTGCCCTCCTCCAATTGCCCGATATCGGCGCGATAGCCGCGAATGACACCGGCCTTTTCAAGCCGGCTGACCCGCTCGGTGGTCGCACTTCTGGAGAGGCCGATGCGGCCCGCCAGCGACTTCATCGGGATGCGCGCCTCTTGCGACAGGATGCTGAGGATCGTGCGGTCGATCGCGTCTATGTCCTGCATCTCTGCTCCTCCGCGGTCCGCCGACAAGATGACGGTTATTATAAACATAGTGCCGGTGCAACCGGCATATTGCCGGATGCATCACGGCACGGCTCATGTAACTCTCGCCGACAGATGAGGGTCCCCATGAACGATATGCTGACGACGACGCCTGACTTTTCGACCGATGCGGCAGCGGCGCTGCTGAAGGAGCACTATGGCCTCGAAGGCTTGCTCTCGCTGCTTGCCAGCGAACGCGACCAGAACTTCAAGGTCGAGACAAAGGGTGGCGACACCTACATCCTCAAGATCATCAACGGTGCCGAACCCGCAGTCGAAAGCGATTTCCAGACGGCGCTACTCGGCCACGTCGGAGCCCATGCCGTCGATCTGCCGGTGCCGCATATCCGCCCGACGCTTAAAGGCGCGAGCCTCGGTTCGACCACGAGTGCGCGCGGCGTCACCCACAGCCTGCGCCTCGTCAGCTGGGTCGAGGGCCTGCCGCTTGCCGAGACGGGGCGCAGCGACGCAGCACTTCAGTCGCTCGGGCAGATGCTCGGCCGCTTCGACGCATCGCTTAAAGGCTTCATGCATCCGGGGGCGCTGCGCGATCTCGACTGGGACATCCGTCACGCCGGCCGCTCGGCCGACCGGCTGCACCACGTCGCCTCCGCTGAAGACCGCGCTTTGCTCGAGCGGTTCCTCACCCGCTTCGAAAAATCCGTCGCGCCGCGGCTCGCGACCCTTCGCGCCGCCGTCATTCACAACGACGCCAACGACTGGAACGTGCTGGTCGCCAAGGCCGACCACGACCAGATCTCCGGCCTGATCGATTTCGGTGATGCACTGCACGCGCCCGTCATTGCCGAAGTGGCGATCGCCGCCGCCTATGCCGGGCTCGATCATCCCGATCCGATCGGCGCCGCCGCTGCAATCGTCCGCGGCTTCCATCAGGAATATCCGCTGGCGGAAGAAGAGGTCGACCTTCTGTTCGATCTCATCGCCATGCGCCTCGTCACTTCAGTCACCATCTCGGCCTCGCGCCGGGCTCACACCGACGACAACCCCTATCTCGCGATCAGCGAGCGGCCGGCCTGGACGCTGCTGCGCAAGCTCGACCGGATGAACCCGCGTTTCGCCACCGCCATCCTGCGCAAGGCCTGCGGCTTCGAAGCAAGCCCCGGCGCCAGCCGCGTCACCACCTGGATCAACGCCAATCGCAAGACGTTGAAGCCCTTGCTCGCGCGCCCGGCTGCGACCTACCCGGCGGCGCTCGTGCCCTATGGCGACCCCTTACATCCGATGACCGTGAAATCGGCCGGTGAACAGCCGGACGAAGCCCAGGCGATCTGGGAAGTCTATTGCCGCGAGCATGGCGTTGAACTCGGCATCGGTCCCTTCGGCGAGGAGCGCACCGTCTATGCCGGCGAGATGTTCGGTTCGCGCTTCATCGACCACACCCGCCGCACCCGCCATCTCGGCCTCGACCTGTTCATGGCCGCCGGCACCAAACTCTATACCCCCCTTGCCGCCACCGTCGTCAGCGTCGAGATCGAAGAAGATCCGCTGGGCTATGGCTGCCTGATCGCGCTTCGCCACGAGCCCGACGGCTGCCCGCCCTTCGTCACACTCTGGGGTCACCTGGCACATGAAGCGGTGGGACGGATCAGGGCCGGCGACCAGCTTGAGGCCGGGGCGCTCGTCGGCGAAATGGGGGCTCCAAAGGAAAACGGCGGCTGGGCGCCGCATCTGCATCTGCAGCTTTCGACCGACACCAGCCTGACCGCGACCGAGATCCTCGGCGTCGGCGAGCCGCAGTTTCTCGACGTCTGGGCCGAACTGTTTCCGGATGCCCGCAACTTTGCCGGCATCGCGGAAGAGTTCTACGAGAAGAAGGGCCGCTCGCACGAAGAGATCGTCAGGCGGCGCAAGGAACTGCTGCTGCCGAACCTCTCGATCTCCTACGACAAGCCGATCAAGTTCGTGCGCGGCGAAGGCGTCTGGCTGATCGACGACAGCGGCCGCGCCTATCTCGACTGCTTCAACAATGTCTGCCACATCGGCCACGCCCATCCGGCGGTGGTCGAGGCGATGGCGAAGCAGGCGGCGATCCTCAACACCAATACGCGCTACCTGCACGACAACATCGTCGCCTATGCCGAGCGGCTCACCGCGACGCTGCCGAAAGAGTTGACGGTTGCCGGCTTCGTAAACAGCGGCTCGGAGGCGAACAGCCTGGCCCTGCGGCTGATGCGCGCCCATACCGGCCGCGAGAACGCGATCACGCTCGACTGGTCCTATCACGGCACGACACAGGAACTGATCGACATCAGCCCCTACAAGTTCCGCCGCAAGGGCGGCAAGGGTCCGAAGCCGCATGTCCATGTGGCGACCATTCCCGACAGCTACCATGCACCCGCCGACTGGCCGGTCGAGGAACACGGCAAACGTTTTGCCGAAAGCGTCGCCGAACTCATCGCGACGATGAAGGCCAAGGGCGAAGGCCCGGGCTTCTTCATTGCGGAATCGATCCCGAGTGTCGCCGGCCAGGTGTTCCTGCCTGAAGGTTATCTGAAGGAAGTCTATCGGCTCGTGCGCGAGGCGGGCGGCGTCTGCATTGCCGACGAGGTGCAGGTCGGTTTCGGCCGCGTCGGCAGCCATTGGTGGGCCTTCGAGATGCAAGGGGTCGTGCCCGATATCGTCACCATGGGCAAGCCGATCGGCGACGGTCATCCGCTGGCGGCGGTCGTGACGACCCGCGAAGTCACCGACAGCTTCAACAACGGCATGGAGTATTTCAACACCTTCGGCGGCAACCCGGTCTCCTGCGCCGTCGGTCTCGCGGTGCTCGACGTGATCGAGGGTCGGGATCTGCGCGGCAACGCCCTTTCGATCGGCAACTATCTGATCGACGCCTTCCGCGCCATGCAGGCCCGCTACGAGGTGATCGGCGACGTGCGCGGCATGGGCCTGTTCCTCGGTATTGAGCTTGTGACCGATCGCAAGACCAAGGCACCGGCGACCGAGTTTGCCCGGGCCGTTTCCAACGGTGCGCGCCGCCGGGGCGTGCTGATGGGCACCGAAGGTCCGCATGACAACATCCTGAAAATGCGCCCGCCGATGATCTTCTCGAAACGCGATGCCGATCATTTGATCGCCGTGCTCGAAGAGACTTTCGCAGACGTATCGAAAACGTTCGGCTAAGGCCGGGCGCAATACCGCCGAAACCAGAACCAATCGGCCGGGATGCGACGCGCATCCCGGCGGCGAAGACGCATGCCCTAAAACATGAAAAAGAGGAGAACAGGACAATGAAACTTGAAGTTCTAGCACTGGCGAGCGCGGCGTTTCTCGCCGGCACCGCCGCCAACGCCGGCATGCTCGATGTTATCAAGGAGCGCGGCGAACTTCGCTGCGGCGTCAGCCAGGGCGTGCTCGGCTTTTCCGCCCCCAACGACAAGGGTGAATGGACCGGCTTCGACATCGATTTCTGCCGCGCAGTCGCAGCCGTTGCCCTCGGCAATCCCGACAAGGTGAAATACGTACCGCTCTCGACCAAGGAGCGCTTCACCGCCCTGCAGTCGGGCGAGGCCGATCTCCTCTCGCGCCAAACCACCTGGACCCTGTCGCGTGACACCGATCTCGGCATGAGCTTCGTCGGCGTCAACTACTATGACGGCCAGGCCTTCATGGTGCGCAACGATCTCGGCGTGAAGAGCGTCAAGGAACTCTCGGGCGCCTCCGTCTGCACCGAGACCGGCACCACGACCGAGCAGAACATGGCCGACTATTTCGGCGCCAACAACATCCAGTACCAGGTGGTCGCCTTCGAAAAGGCCGACCAGACGATCCAGGCGTTCAACACCGCACGCTGCGACGTCTATTCGACCGATGCCTCGGCGCTCTACGCCCAGCGCCTGACGCTCAACGATCCGGATCGTTTCGTCGTGCTGCCAGAAGTGATCTCCAAGGAGCCGCTCGGCCCGGCCGTCCGCCAGGGCGACGATCAGTGGTTCAAGATCGTGCGCTGGACACTGTTTGCGCTAACCGAGGCCGAAGAACTCGGCATCACCAAGGACAATGCCGCCAAGCTTCTCGAAAGCGGCACGACCGGCCAGAAGCGTTTCCTCGGCATCGAAAACGAAGCCGGCAAGTCGCTCGGCCTTGATCCGAAGTGGGCCTATCAGGCGGTCTCCGCCGTCGGCAACTATGGCGAGGTCTTCGAGCGCCACCTCGGCAAGGACAGCCCGCTGAAGATCGAGCGCGGCCTCAACAAACTCTGGAGCCAGGGCGGCCTGATGTACGCCCCACCGGCACGCTGATCCCCCCAGCAATTCCGGCAAAGGTCTCCGTTCGGAATTGCTCGACCAAGGAAAAGCGCCAACGAAAACGCCGCGGCCCTCCCCGCGGCGTTTTCGTTTTGAGAAGGTGCCAGCCAGCCTACCAGCCTTCCTCCAGCACCCGCGCCAGCATGTCAGCGAAAAAGTCGGCGCTCTCCCGGCTCAGGCAGAGCGGCGGCTTGATCTTCAGCACGTTCAGGTGATCGCCCGTCGGCTGCATGATGACGCCGAGATCGAGCAGGCGGTCGCAGATCGCCACCGTCTCCTCCGTCGCCGGCAACAGGCTCTCCCGGTCGCGCACGAATTCGACGCCGAGATAGAGCCCCATGCCGTGCACCGCGCCGATCAGCGGAAAGCGTTCACCCAGCGCTTCGAGCCGCGCCTTCAGATAACCGCCGACGACACGCGCATTCTCCGGCAATCGTTCTTCCGTCAGGATATCGAACACGGTCTGGCCGACGACCGAGCTGACGGGACTGCCGCCGGCGGATGAGAAGAAATACCCTTCCTTCTCCAGCGCGTCGGCAATCTCGCGCCGCGTGATGACGGCGCCGAGCGGGTGGCCGTTGCCCATACCCTTGGCGACGGTGATGATGTCAGGCACGACACCCTGCTCTTCGAAGCCCCAGAAATAGTCGCCGAGACGGCCGTAACCGACCTGCACCTCGTCGGCGATGCAGACACCGCCGCGCGACCGCACCATGGCATAGACTGCGTCGAGATAGCCCTTCGGCAGGGGAATGCCGCCGGCATTGCCGTAGACTGGTTCGCAAATGAATCCGGCAAGCTTCTCGTCCGCGGCGTCCAGTTCGGTAAGCTTCTTGACGACGGAGCGGACATAGCTGTCCGCCGTATCGACGCCACGGAACTCGCCGCGATAGGTGTTGGGCGCCGGCACCGGATGCACCCAGCCAGGGCGGGTCTCCAGCGCCTGCGGATTGTCGGCGATCGAGGTGGAGATCGCGTCACTGGCGACGGTCCAGCCATGATAGGCTTCGAGCAGGGTCACGACATTACGCGCACCGGAATAGGCCCAGGCGAGCCTGAGCGCCAGGTCGTTCGCCTCCGAGCCGCTATTGACCAGGAACACCGTGTCGAGCCCGTCAGGCGCAAGCGCCGCCAGCCGCGTCGAGAACTCGGCGACGGAGGCATAGTGGAAGCGCGAATTGGTGTTGAGCAGCGACCATTGCCGCCCGACGGCGGACGCCAGTCGGGGGTGCCCGTGGCCGAGGATGGTCACGTTGTTGACCATGTCGAGATAGCTGCGGCCCTCGACATCGAAGAGATATTCCTTCCAGCCGCGCTCGATCTGCGGCGGGTGCTTGTAGTAGTTCTTCTGCGGCTTGGCGAAGTGCTGCTGTCGTCGGGTTAGCAACGCTTCGCTGTGCAGTTCCGGCGCATCGCATTCGAAGCCGAGGACGCCGGCCGGTGACGGGCACAGATGCTTCCAGGCCTCTGCCTGATGCGGCATGGCAAAGAGCGGCGGAACGAGGCCATGCTCGCGGCAAAGCTGGACGCGGGTCAGGCCATAGGACTGCTGTTCGCCGGAGACGACGCCCAGCACCGCGCCGGCGGCGGCCGTCTCCTCAAGATCGCCGCTGACTTCCACCCCTTCAAGGAAAAGACTCCCCTCGGCTCCCTCCAGAACCAGCAGCCCGTCCTGCCGGATGACGCGCCCCGCAAACGGGGCAACGATCTCGCGGCCCGCTTCCAGGCAGATGTCGACATGCAGCGCCAGCGTCGCGTCGGGCTTCGGCGAACGCAGTTGCGTCTCGGTCATCCGGTACTCGCCGTAGCGCGTGGTCGCGACACCGATCGCGTGCGCCGCGTGCTGCAACAGCGAAATCGGCAGCCCCTGGTGCTGCCAGCGCTCCTCCGGCAACAGCGGGCTCAGGATCGACAGGTCGATCTGGCGCACGTCGGTCGGCCCGAGCCTCTGGATCAGGCTCTCCCCGGTCACCGGCTGCGATGCCGGCGCAAGCCCCGCCGCCGCCAGGATGGCGTGCTCCATCAGCGCCGAAGGGACCGAAGTCGCCACGTCGAAGATCTCCCGCTCATGCGCGGCATTGCCCTCGACGTAAGTGTTGTCAGGTTCGCGCGAAAGCTGGTGCTCTGAGCTTGCGACCAGCACGGCGGCGCGGGCGACGATCAGCGGCCAGAGCGCCTTCAGCTCCACCTCGGTCAGCGGGCACGCGGCGTGAAACGCCTTGACCGCCGGCAGGATGAACCAGGGGTCGCCGTCAGCATGATGCAGCAAAGAGGCGCAGGTCACGGCAAGCTCGGCGACCAGCCACCCCTTGAGGATATCGCCGAAATCGATGACTCCGTCAGGGATCGGCCGGCCGGATGCATCGGGCTGGCTCACCACATTGTCGTCTGTGACATCATGATGGATCGCCTGGATGCGCAGTTCCGCCGTGATGGGCTGCAGACGCCGCATGGCTCCGACCATGATCTCGGCGATCCGCTTCTTGCGCTGCTGGTCCGGCATGTCGGCGAGAAGATGAAGCACGACGGGACCGGCGCGGCGCAGGTCCCATTGCAGTTCCCGTTCAAGCCCGGGATGTTCGAAGTCCTGCAGCGCCGCGGCCAGCCGCCCGGCCAGCGCGCCGAGCGCGGAAACGGCTTCACGCGAGAGATGCTTGCGCCGGGTCAGCGGCTCGCCATCGAGAAAATTCAGCAGGCGAATCCGGTAGTCCTGGTCGCGGACGGCAACGCTCTCGATCGCCTCGCCCTTGAGCGAGGGCACCACTTCCGCAACACGCGCCAAAGTCAGACGCTCGGAAAGATGCCGCAAGGCCGCATTCTGGGCCTCCAGTTCGAGCGCCCCATATTCCGCGCGGCAGATCTTCAGCACATAGCGTCGCTCGCCGGTATCGATGCGATAGTTGCGGTCCTGCTGGCTGCCGAGTTCGCTGATCGTGCCTGAGAGACCGTAGTGCTCCGCCAGCAACGCCTGCGCCTCCTCGGCACTGACATCGGGCCTGGGCAACTCGGTGCGAAGCTTCAGCGCGTCCTCAACCATGGTCTCGTCATCCTCCCACTCGGCGGTCGATCCTCCGAATCGACCGGAATATTGTCGAGATTAGAGCGGGATGAGGAAAAGATGTGCGGTTTTCTGCGGAAGCCCCAATCCCGATCTACTGCGACATGCCCTCAAGGCGATAGCGCGTGCCGGGATAAAGCAGGCGCGCCGTCGTCACATTGGCTGTCTCCGACCAGGTACGGCGTCGGATCATCAGGCAGGGCTCGTTGCGGTCGATGCCGAGCAGCTTGCATTCCCAGGCCTGCGGCGACACCGCCTCGACGATCTGCTCCGTGCGCGTGATTGGCGCGACCGCAGTCAGATAGGCGTTCGGCGTCATCGTCTGGAAATCCTGCTCCATATAACGTGGGCAGATCGCCGGATTGACGAAACGATCTTCGATCTGGATCGGCAGCCCGTTTTCCGAATGCACCATAATCGAATGGAAGACGCGCGCACCGGTCACGAGCCCGAGCGCATAGCCAATGTCCGACGGCGCGACCTCTTCCTGCATCAGCGTCATGCGCGAGGTGTGCGCGTGGCCGCGCTCGCGGATTTCGTCGGCGATATTGCGCACTTCAAGCAGCGCGGTACTGCCCTTGTGAGCCGCAACGAACGACCCTACGCCCTGAACACGGGTGATCGCGCCCTCGCTTGCCAACTCTCGAAGCGCCCGGTTGGCGGTCATGCGGCTGACGCGGAGATCGGCGACGATCTCGTTTTCCGAGGGAATGCGATGGTGAGCCGGCCACTCGCCGCTCTCGATGCGGCTGCGGATGAACTGCTTGACCGCCTCGTAGCGCGGCACCGGTCCGTCTTCGAATGCGGTCATTTCGTTCCTTCTTCCAAGCGCTGTCATCAACTCAAACCCCGCCTTTCCAGGATGCCGAACAAATCATGCGTATTCGACAATGATTCTTTTCGTTCATTTCGCGCTTGCGCGCCACCGTAAAATATCTATAGTTCCATATACAACTACGTACAGGAAAATCGCACCATGGCAACTTTTCCCGTCAACCGGCTCTTCGCCGACCATGCGCTTCTGCCGACAGGCTGGGCGCAGAATGTCGCCATTGCGCTTGACGCATCAGGCGGGATCGTCTCCATCGAGATCGATCAGTCGATCGCCGATGGCGACGAACGCGTCGCTGGTCCGCTGGTTCCCGCCGTCGCCAACCTGCATTCCCACGCCTTCCAGCGCGCCATGGCGGGCCTCGCCGAGGTCGCCGGCAGCGGCGACGACAGCTTCTGGACCTGGCGGGAAGAAATGTACCGTACCGTCGGGCTGGTGAACCCTGATGATGTCGAGGCGATCGCCGCCAAGCTCTACATGGAGATGCTGAAGGGCGGCTTCGGCCACGTCGCCGAGTTCCACTACCTGCACCATCAGGCCGACGGCACGCCCTATGCCGATCCGGCCGAGATGTCGCTGCGTATTCTCGCCGCGGCCCGCACGACCGGCATCGGCCTCACCCATCTGCCGGTCTTTTACGCGCACGCCAATTTCGGCGGCGTCGACCCCAATCCCGGCCAGCGGCCGTTCCTGCATGATCCGGATCGTTTCCTGGCCCTGCTCCAGCGCCTTGAGCCTCTTTGCCGCGAGGCCGGCCATACGCTCGGCTACGCCATTCATTCGCTGCGTGCGGCGACGCCCGAAGAAATGCGCACGATCCTCGATGCAGCGCCCGTAAGAGGGCCGATCCATATCCATGTTGCCGAGCAGACCAAGGAAGTCGACGACAGCCTCGCCTGGAGTGGCCGTCGTCCGGTTCAGTGGCTGCTTGACGAAATGCCCGTCAACGAGCGCTGGTGCGCAATCCACGCCACGCATCTGACCGACGACGAACGGCAGCGTCTGGCGCGCTCCGGTGCGGTCGCCGGTCTCTGCCCCGCGACCGAAGCCAATCTCGGCGACGGCATCTTCCCGGCGGTCGACTTCATGGCCGAAGGCGGCATCTTCGGCGTCGGCACCGATAGCCATGTGGCGACCAGCGTCGCCGAGGAACTGCGCCTGCTCGAATACGGCCAGCGCCTGCGCGACCGCCGCCGCAACCGGCTGGCCTCCGGCCCCGGCGCCTCGATCGGCCGGACCATCTTCGACGCTGCCCACAAGGGCGGCGCCCAGGCGGCCGGCCAGAAGACGTCAGGCATCGCTGTCGGCGCACGCGCCGATTTCGTCGTGCTCGACGGCGACAATCCCTACATCGCCGCCGCCAGCGACAACCAGATCCTCGACCGCTGGCTCTTTGCGCTCGGCGGCGAGAGCGTCCGCGACGTCATGGTCGCGGGCGAGTGGAAGATCCGGAACGGACGCCACGACCGGGAGGACGATATCGACCGCGCCTTCGCGCGGGTGCTGATGAAACTGAAATAGTAACAGAAGCCAAAATCAAAACAGGGAACAGCTTAATGTCGATCAGCAAATTGAAACTCACCCTTGCCGCCACCGGCCTCGTGCTCGCGGCTTCCACCGGCAGCGCCAGCGCCTCCTATTGCGGCGACGGCAAGACCGTCATGTTCGCCGGCATCGACTGGGAAAGCGGCGCCTTCATCACCGAAGTGATGAAGACCATTCTTGCCAAGGGCTACGACTGCCAGGTGGATTCGATCCCCGGCAACTCGGTGACGCTGGAACAGGCGACCGCCAACAACGACGTGCAGATCTTCGCCGAGGAATGGCTCGGCCGTTCGGACGTCTGGAACAAGGCCGTGGAAGAAAAGAAGGTCGTCGCCGTCGGCAAGACCTTCGTCGGCGCCAGCGAGGGCTGGTTCGTGCCGGAATACGTGATCAAGGGCGACGCGTCTCGCAACCTCGAAGCCAAGGCCCCAGACCTGAAGAGCGTCTCGCAGCTTTCCGACCCCAAGATCGTCGAGCTCTTCGCCGATCCGGAAGAGCCGACCAAGGGCCGCTTCCTGAATTGCCCGTCGGGCTGGACCTGCGAGGGCGTGAGCTCCGCCAAGCTTGAAGCCTACAAGCTCGGCGAGACCTATGTGAACTTCCGTCCGGGCACCGGCACTGCGCTCGATTCCGCCATCACGTCCGCCTATCTCCAGGGCGAGCCGATCCTCTTCTACTACTGGTCGCCGACCGCGATCATGGGCAAGTTCAAGCTCGTCCAGCTCGAAGAGCCGGCCTATAGCGAAGCCTGCTGGAAGGAGCTTTCGAGCGCCAACGGCAAGCGCGATGAGGGCTGCGCCTTCCCGTCGGTCGACGTCTCCTACGGCGTCAACAGCACCTTCGCTCAGGAAGCGCCGGAGATCGTCGCGATCCTCGAAAAGGCGACCTTCCCGCTCGAAGCCGTCAACGGCAGTCTCGCCTACATGGCCGACAACAAGGTCGACGCGACGGCAGCCGCCGCCGAATTCCTGAAGACCAAGGCCGACGTCTGGGGCAAGTGGGTTTCGGACGAAGCCCGCGGCAAGATCGAAGCCAGCCTGAAGTAATCGCGACCCATCGCCAGCTCGGGCTTGTCGCTGCATCCAATGCGCGCGTGAGCCTGAGCTGGCGGTTGGCCACAATACCCGAGGCAAGCGCCGTCGGCGGCTCACCGTGTCCGCAGGCAGCCCGAGCAAGGAACGCGTCCGATGTTTCCGGATTCTCTCAATCTCTCCATTCGCGGACCCGTGAATGATTTCATCCAGGCGCTGGTCAGCGGCTATGGCTGGGTCTTCAAGGCGATCAGCGCCGTCATTCTGAAAGCCGTTCTGTTCATTGAATGGATCCTGCGCGGCCTGCCCTGGTGGGTCGTCATCCTCATTTTCATGGCGCTCGCCTGGCAGAGCTCCAAGCGCTGGGGCCTGACGGTCGTCGTCGGCGTCCTTCTGTTCTTCGTCGGTGTGCTCGGCCTCTGGGACCTGACGATGCAGACGCTGGCGCTGATGCTGATGGCGACGATCGTCTCGGTCGTCATCGGCGTGCCCATGGGCATCCTCGTCGCCAAGAGCCGCGTGGTGCGCAACATCACCCTGCCGGTGCTCGACGTCATGCAGACGATGCCGAGCTTCGTCTACCTGATCCCGGCGCTGATGCTCTTCGGCCTCGGCAAGGTGCCGGCGATCCTCGCCACCATCATCTATGCCGTGCCGCCGCTCATTCGCCTTACCGATCTCGGCATCCGCCAGGTTGACCATGAGGTGGTGGAAGCGGCGACCGCCTTTGGCGGCAGCCCCAACCAGATCCTCTTCGGCGTCGAGCTGCCGCTCGCCACCCCGACGATCATGGCCGGCCTCAACCAGACAATCATGATGGCGCTGTCGATGGTGGTCGTCGCCTCGATGATCGGCGCCCGCGGCCTCGGCGAGCAGGTGCTGAACGGCATTCAGACGCTCGACGTCGGCAAGGGCCTGGAAGCCGGCATCGGCATCGTCATTCTCGCGATCGTACTCGACCGCATCACACAAGGCTTCGGCAAGAGCCAGACGGAGGATCCCCGCAATGGCTGATATCGAGATCCGCAACGTCTACAAGATCTTCGGACAGGACTCCAAGGCCGCGCTCGCCATGGCCAAGGAAGGGCTCAACAAGTCCGAAATCCTCGCCCGCTCCGGCTGCAGCGTCGGCCTCAACAATGTCAGCCTGACGATCGGCGCCGGCAAGATCTTCGTGATCATGGGGCTTTCGGGCTCCGGCAAGTCGACGCTGGTGCGCCACATCAACCGGCTGATCGAACCGACCAGCGGCGAGGTGATGTTCGACGGCAGCAATATCCTGACGCTTGACGCCAAGGCGCTGCGCACCTTCCGCATGCACCGCGTCAGCATGGTGTTCCAGAGTTTTGCGCTGATGCCGCACCGCACCGTGCTGCAGAACGTCGTCTACGGTCAGCGCGTGCGCGGCCTGCCGAAGGCTGAGGCCCGCGACATCGGCATGAAGTGGATCGAGACGGTCGGCCTTGCCGGCTACGACGCCAAGTTCCCGCATCAGCTCTCTGGCGGCATGAAACAGCGCGTTGGTCTTGCCCGGGCGCTCGCCGCCGACACCGACGTGATCCTGATGGACGAGGCCTTCTCGGCCCTCGACCCGCTGATCCGCGCCGACATGCAGGACCAGCTGCTGCAACTGCAGCAGAACCTGTCGAAAACCATCGTCTTCATCACCCACGATCTCGACGAGGCGCTGCGCATCGGTTCGGAAATCGCCATCCTCAAGGACGGACAGGTGGTGCAGGTCGGCACGCCGGACGATATCCTGGAGCGGCCGGCCAACGACTATGTTGCCCGGTTCGTGCAACGCCGACAGGGACGGCCGGAAGCCCATGAGTGAGAGCATAATCCTCGACGCGCCTTTGACGTGGCAGGAAATCGCGGCGGTCGCCAATGGCGCACCGCTCGCGCTTTCCGATGCCGCGCGGCGGCGCATCGTCAATGGGCGCCGCATTGTCGATGCGCTGGTCGAGCGCGGTATCCGCGGTTACGGCATCAACACCGGCGTCGGCGCGCTCTGCGATGTCATCATCGACCGCGAAAACCAGCAAGCGCTCTCGCGCAACATCATCCTCAGCCACGCCTGCGGCGTCGGGGACCCGCTTCCCCGCCCGGAAGCGCGCGCGGTCATGGCGGCCCAGATCGCCAACTTCGCCCACGGCTATTCCGGCGTGCGCGTCGAAACTGTCGAGGCGCTTTTGGGTCTGCTCAACGCCAACCTTATCCCCGCCATCCCCTCGCGCGGTTCGGTCGGTTATCTCACCCATGCAGCCGCAATCGGCCTCGCGCTGATCGGCCACGGAAGCGTCGACGACGGCAAGGGCAAGATCGGCGGTGCAGAAGCCCTCGCCCGCGTCGGCCTCAAGCCATTGCGATTGGAAGCCAAGGAGGGCCTGAGCCTCGTCAACGGCACGCCCTGCGCCACCGGTCTCGCGGCGCTGACGCTTTCCCGTGCCGCCCGCCTGTTCGACTGGGCGGATGCGGCTGCCGCCATGACCTATGAAAACCTCGGCAGCCAGGCCAATGCCTTTGCCGCCGTGCCGCTTGCGCTTCGCCGCTCCAAGGGTCTCGAAGAGGTCGGCGCGTCGCTGCGCACCTATCTTGCCGATAGCCCGATGCTTGCGGAAACCGCAGGCACCCGCACGCAGGACCCCTTGAGCCTTCGCGCCGTGCCGCATGTGCATGGCGCTGCCCGCGATGTGCTGAAGCAGGTTGCCGAAGTCGTCGACCGGGAGCTTGCAAGCCTCACCGACAACCCGGCCGTTTCCGGTACCCCTGAGGCGCCGGAAGTGCATTCGCAGGCCCATGCGGTTGGTGCTGCCCTCGGGCTTGCCATGGACAGCCTGTCGGTCGCGGTCGCCGAAGTCGCCGCCATTTCCGAGCGCCGCATCGACCGGCTCGTCAATCCGCTCGTGAGCCGTCTGCCGGCGTTTCTCGCCGGCGACAGCGGCGTCTCCTCCGGCTTCATGATCGCGCAGTATACGGCTGCCGCTCTTGCCGCGGAAAACCGACGCCTCGCCGCCCCCGCCAGCCTCGATGGTGGCATCACCTCGGCGCTGCAGGAAGACATCCTCACCCATGCGACGCCGGCCGCCTGGAAGGCGCTGTCGATTGCCGACAACCTCGAGACGATCCTCGCGATCGAACTGCTGGCCGCATCCCAGGCCTACGACCTTCAGCCGCGCGGCCGCGCCGCCCGCACCGACGGGCTCTACCGCCGTATCCGCGCGGCGATCCCGACCTATGCCGACGACCGGCCACTGAATGGCGATTTCGCGCGCATGCGCGCACTCATGGAAGAGAGCACGCCATGAAGATTCTGCGCGCGGAGAACTACAAGCGCATGCCGTGGAAGAACGGCGGCGGCGAGACGGTGGAGATCGCCGTCTTCCCGGACAACGCCTCGCTCGCCGATTTCGACTGGCGCGTGAGCATGGCGACCGTGGCCAGCGACGGCCCCTTCTCCAGCTTCCCCGGTATCGACCGCACGCTTTCGATCCTGCAGGGCAAGGGCATGCGGCTTATGATCGAAGGGCGCGAGCCCGCTTTGATAACCGGCGAGGCGGCACCACTGCCTTTCCCGGCCGATGTCGCAACATCGGCAACGCTCGTGGACGCTCCGATCGTCGACCTCAACGTCATGACCCGGCGCGGCAAGCTTACGCATACGGTCCAGCGCCTGGCGATCGGCCATCCGCAGACAGTGGACGGCACAACCGACACGACCATCGTCCTTTGCCATAGCGGTGCCGTGCGCTTGGCAGCGGCAGAGGGACAAGCCGACCTCGCAGCAGGCGACACGGCGATCCTCAAGGGTCCTGCCGCCGTCACGATCGAGCCGACGACCTCAGCCGTTGTGTTCGTGATCACTATCGACAAGCCGGCCGCCTGATCGGGCGCCGGCTTGCGCCAATCAACCCCGGCGCAAATGCAGCAAGGGATAGGGCCGGCCGGCATCGTCGACCGGCGAACGCCCAATCACTTCGAACCCCAGGCGCTGATAGAACCCGGCCCCAGAGGCATTCTGCTCGTTGACGTCTACCGTCAACACCGGATGCAGCGTCATCGCATGCTCGACGAGCCGCCGGCCGACGCCACTGCTGCGCGCCTCCGCGTGAACGAAGAGCGAGTCGATCTGCGCCCCGCTCATGCCCATGAAGGCGAGCGCCTGATCGTTTTCGTCAGCCGCAATCCAGAACTCGGCTGCCGGCAGATACTGGTCGCGAACCATCCTCTCAATGGCAGCGAAGTCCTCCGGCGTCAGGAAGTCGTGCGTGGCGACCACGGCGCCGCGCCAGATCTCGAAGGTGCGCGGATAATCGTCAGGACGGGAGGGGCGAATGGAAATGGTCATGCAACAATCACTTTGAAAAACGAGGCGCCGATGGGATTGCCGCGCTCAGGCCCGGGCCAAAGCAGCGCACAGGACGCCAGATGGTGAAGATGTCCGGTCCCGAATCCGATCCGGCACGACGCGCGCACTCTAGTTGAGGGCGCCCCGATCGCAAGCCGTTCGGCCAGGTGCGCTTTTCAGGCAACGACGATTAAGTTTCCAGTAACCATATCTCATGTTCCCCGGGGAACAGCGCAGCTGACGCCACACGATAGTCTCTATGTCACGGTTTCTACCGACACACGTCAACAAACGCAGGGCTTGGAGGACACGGACATGATCAAAACCGCTTTCGGCGTCAACGTCACCGTACTGGTCTTCTCGATCACCGTGATCGCCATCATGCACTTCGCCCTGTCCCAATATCGGGCGGCCGAAATCGCCGATATCAACCTGCCTGACTACTCGACCATCACTTCGTCGATCCACTACTAAGGCCCTCGTTCCGGCCGCGAAAGTCAGCCAGCGTGTCGAACTGGCTTTCCTCTGTCTGCACCTCCTTCGAGCAAAACGATCTGTAGGCGCTACCATTGATGATGGCGGCGCCTTTTTGCATCGATCAGCCGCCCCATGAACGGCCGGAGAGATTATGATAGGCAACGCCGATCGAGCGAATCGAACGCTCGAAACAGACGTCTATCAATGTTCCCAAAGGGGCCGAGGCAAATATGGCAGATCCGCAAAACGAGCTGAAGCTCAGCACCTTCAAGCTGCACGAACAGGCGGTCCGCGCATCCGTCGGCGGGAAGCAGCTGGCATTGGACGCACTCGAACTCGGCGGCGAAATCCTCGTCGTCCTGACATGGCTTGGCAACTCCGAGAAGGGCCTGCGCAAGCCGGAATATGTCCTGCCCTTGAGCGCGATCATGCACCAGAAGCTGAGCAACGATTCGGACGCGAAGTACAAATGGGCTATCGGTTCACCGCTGCCGCAGTCGCTTTTCGACGGCAGCGCGTCGAGGCAATTCAGAAGGCAGTTCGGTGTCAGAAGCGGGCCGGCACTGACGAGAATAGAAAAGGCGGCAAGCGGCGGCCGCGCCAATCTAGCCCGAAAACTCCGCCACAGGGGGTGCGTTTTCCGCGCTGGGATTACCTATGTCTCAGGTATGGACAATTGGAGAAATGGTAGCGGAGGAGGGATTCGAACCCCCGACACAAGGATTATGATTCCTCTGCTCTAACCTACTGAGCTACTCCGCCGGGTACCGCGTCAGGGCTTCGAAGGAGAAGCCGTCTTGACTGGACGGGCGGCTTATACGGCCCGCTTCCGGGCAGTGTCAAGCCAAGTCTCCGGGAAAATGTGAAGTTTTCACAACAGCCCGGAAATCAAGGGCTTCAGGCGGCCGCAGGCGCCGAAAGAAGCACCTTCAACGCCGCTTCGGCACTCGCTTCGCGCTCCGATTTGCGAATGAAACCGCCGCCATAGACGCGTGCATCCTCGCCGACGCCGGAATAGAGCGCGCAGGCCTGGCCGGGCGCGATGCCGGCTTCGCCTTCGGCGAGCTCCACATAGATGCCCTCCTCGTCCATCGCCAGCACGGCAGGCGCCGGCTGGCGGGTGGAGCGCACCTTGGCGAAACAGTCAAAGCCGCGCGCAGCCGCCACTTCGACGTCCTCGTCGCCCAGCCAGTTGACGTCGCGCAGATAGACGCGGCGGGTTTCGAGCGCCTCCTTGGGGCCGACGATGACGCGGCGCGAGCGCGCGTCGAGATAGACCACGTAAAGCGGCTCGCCGGTGGCGATGCCGATGCCGCGGCGCTGGCCGATGGTGAAGTGCAGGATACCTTCGTGCGTGCCGAGCACGCGGCCGTCGAGATGAACGATCTCGCCGGAAAGGGCTGCATTCGGCTTCAGCTTGGAGACGATGTCGCTGTATTTGCCCTGCGGCACGAAACAGATGTCCTGGCTGTCGGCCTTCTGGGCGACGACGAGGCCCATCTCCTCGGCGAACTTGCGCGTTTCGGCCTTGGAATAGCCGCCGAGCGGAAAGCGCAGATAGTCGATCTGTTCCTGGGTCGTGGCAAACAGGAAGTAGCTCTGGTCGCGCTCGGCATCGGTCGGCCGGTAAAGCGCCCGCTGGCCGGCATAGCGCGGGCTTGGGCTCGGGCGCGAGCGGATATAGTGGCCGGTCGCCAGCGCATCGGCGCCGAGCTCCTTGGCGGTCGCAAGCAGGTCGGCGAACTTGACCGTCTGGTTGCAGGCAACGCAGGGGATCGGCGTCTCGCCGGCGATATAGCTTTCGGCAAACGGATTGATCACCGTTTCACGGAAGCGCGCTTCGTAGTCGAGCACATAGTGCGGAATGCCGAGGGTTTCGCAGACGCGGCGGGCATCGTCGATGTCCTGGCCGGCGCAGCAAGAGCCGGCGCGGTGCACGGCAGCGCCGTGATCGTAAAGCTGCAGCGTGATGCCGAGAACGTCGTAGCCCTCGCGTTTGAGCAGGCCAGCAACGACGGAACTGTCGACGCCGCCGGACATGGCGACGACGACACGCGTATCTTCGGGCTTGCGGTCAAAATCGAGACTGTTCACGGGATCCAATCCGGCCTTCGGGCGGCAATCCATGCGCCGGCCCTGTTTCACGCTTCATGCGATGCTTGGCCGAGGAACTCTCGGCTCACGGTATGCTCGGCTTCTACAGCGACCCTTGCGCGTCTGATCAGACGCGCAAGGGTCGCTGTAGCACTTTGTAGCTGCATGTTTTTGTCCTTTAATCGGCTACGATTAAAGGAAACATGCGGTAGGCGCCGCGCGTCCAATGAGACGCGCAAAGGTCGCCGCAGCACTTTCATTTCCGCGACATATAGAAACTTGTCCGTCCGGCGGCAAGGCCGGCCGCCATACCCGACAGCGCCGCGCGTCCATTGGGACGCGTCATGCCAGCTCAGATCAGCTTCAGCCGCATGGCGCGGGCGATCGCCTGCATGCGGTTGACGGCGTCGAGCTTGCGGGTCGCGCTCTTGAAGTAGCTGCTGACGGTGTAGGTCGAGATGCCCAAGATGATGGCGATCTCGTCGCTGCTTTTGCCCGCAGCCGCCCAGCGCAGGCATTCCACCTCGCGGCTCGAGAGCTTCTCGCGCGCCGAATTGCCGGTGTCGAAGGTACGCTCGAGGCATTCGAAAAGCTGGACCAGCGTCAGATAGAGTGTCGCGCATTCGACGCCGACCGGTGCCTCGCGGCGGCCGGACAGCATGGCGATGAAGGGATCACCATTGCTCGTGTGAAGGAGCACGGCGAAATGGCGGGCCATCTCCGGGTGAGCGAGCAGCCGGTGCACCATGGCCTCGTCCACCGGCTTTGCGGCGATATCGAGGAGCTCGGGTCCGCCGGTTACCGGCAGCTTCGTAAACCGCAGCCGCTCGACCAATGTGCTCGACTGGAAGCTTTCGCAGGCGTCGTATTGGCGGACGAGCTCCGACGGCCAGTTGCTGAGCACCAGCCGCTCGGAGAAGCGCTGCTGTTCGGCGAGCGGCATGCGCGCGATCATGAAATGGCCAAAACCATAGCGGGCGATCAGTCGCCGCATGAGATGCAGAAGTTCGTATTCGGTGCGGACGGCAGCCGTATCGACGTCCGAAAAAATATCCGCCGCTTCAGCCTCGCGCAGCAAGGCCGGTTCATTCGATTCCTTCATCTGCGATCACCACATCCCCAGGCGCCACCGCGCCCGGTCGAGAGAATACAAAAAACGCCTCAGATCACCTGAGGCATGAAGTTCACCCCGGCGAACAAATACAGCCGCCGCTACCGGCCTGTCCGCGCAAGAAACGCGTCCGGTTGTGAAAACTATGACGATGCACCAAGAATGATTGCGGGAGCGCGCATACGACGCTCATCCTTATTTCGGCGCCTCGTTACCAAGAATTTTAGTTAAAGTGAAATGTGGTAATTGCATGGCTCCCATGACAATTCCGGGATAATCCAGGCTCTTCTCAAAGCAATTCACAAGCATAGGGCGCGCAGCCCCATGAATTGAGTGGGGCGGGCGGTCGAAATGGCGCCCCGCCGAAGTGTCTCAAATTATGAGTAAATTGTTACTTCCTGCTTAGGCAAATGTTAAATGTGGCAGGCTAAGGTCACGGTCATATGGTCTTGAGTTTGTGTAGAGAGTCCCATGACCGAAATGATGCGACCACGTGTAAAATATGTCATCGGCCCCGATGGCAGCCCTCTGACGATTGCGGATCTGCCGCCGGCGAATACCCGGCGCTGGGTGATACGCCGCAAGGCAGAGGTTGTTGCCGCCGTGCGCGGTGGCCTTTTGAGCCTTGAGGAGGCGTGCGAACGCTATACCCTCACGGTCGAAGAATTCCTGTCCTGGCAGTCCTCGATCAACGATCATGGTCTTGCCGGCCTGCGCACCACTCGCATCCAGCAGTATCGCCACTAGTTCGCCCATTACAGGGCCATAGGTCGAGCGGCGGCTTCGGGTTCCCCGGAGCCGCCGCCGTCGTTTCAGCCTCGCGGTGAAAGGCGGATTGGTGCTGTTTCGGGAACAGTCTGTGTACCGGCGGCACGGGTTTGGTGGATTTCGATTTCCGGATTTCTGCGCTAGCTTTCGGACAAGGAAACCCGGTTCGCCAAGGAAGGCTGTCATGGAAATCTTACACGAGGAAACTGGATCGCACGGCCGCTACTCGACCGTTGTCGAGGGGCATACCGGGGAAATGACCTATTCGCGCACGTCGCCGCAATTGATCATCGTCGATCACACCCTTGTTCCGGATGCCTTGCGCGGCAAGGGCGTCGGCCAGGCGCTCGCCAAACACGCTATCGAGGAAGCCCGCAAAGGCGGCTGGAAGATCATTCCGCTCTGCCCTTTCATGAAGGCGCAGACGATGCGGCACCCCGAATGGCAGGATGTCATCCAGGCATGAGACACGGCTGCGCGCCGGCAAGCCTCTCCTGATCTCAACAGACTTGCGCTGATCTCAAAATGAGAAGACCCGCCCGAACGCCAAGGCATCGGGCGGGTCTCTTCGTCTTGTCACGATCGTGCCGGATCGGGTCATGCCAGACGCATGCCCCGACAAGGCTGGAAATATCTGCCCCGAAACGGGCTACCTGCCTGACCAGCGCACAAATTCCCCGGACCGGAATCGACCTGGAGATCAAATCGTCCGCTAGATCAAGGGCTTGCGGTTCGGCTGCGCCCGATCGGGGCGCAAGAGCCGCAGCTTATGCCCGCAGGCGGGTCGATGTGTCCCGCTCTTCGAGGGCCGCCGCCTTCGCGTATTCAGCCTGCACTTCTTCGAGCGCGAGCTCGGCAGCATCCTGCTGCGCCTTCAGTTCGCGAATGGAAACCTGAAGATTGTCGGCTCTCTGACGTGCGGCCTTGGCGAAGGTGGGATAGGCGAAGTGCTGGGGATCGGAGATGCCCGACTTCTTTTCCTCGAAAATAATCTGATTTTCCAGATCCTTGGTCATCCGTTCGAACTCAGCCATCATCATCTGAAGCTGGTTCAGTTGACGCTGCTTCTCGCGGACCTGAAATTCCTTCAGGCGGACAAGGCTCTCACGTGCTTTCATACGCAATACTCCCGTGGATAACGAGACCCCGGTTACTGATTTGCCCGCGAGCCGGCCCGAACGGGGCCGGAAACGAAAAATCTTCAGCGATATTAACAAAAGCCTACCGCTGGTAACCTTTCGTTTACGGGCATCGTTAATCATAGGCGTGATGATTTAAGGCTCCGTAAATGCTGAGGCACGAAATGTGACCGCCCTGGCATTAACGAGTCGGAAGAGTCAGATAGTGGCATTTCCTCATGTTTCACATGAGATTAGCCGTTCTGGATTCACGTTTGAAATCAGGAGACTGGTAAAAATATTTAACAAACTCGATACACCTTGCCAGAGGGAATCAGAATTTGTTAACCATTTGGTGGCAGCCTCCAAATCAGGCAACGACTGGATCCGTATCGCGTAAGGGTGCCACGACGACCTTGGGCGGCGGAAAAGGGGAAGAATATGCGGGTTCTATTAATCGAAGACGATAGTGCAACGGCTCAGAGCATTGAGCTGATGCTCAAGTCCGAGAGTTTCAATGTCTACACCACCGACCTCGGTGAAGAAGGCGTCGATCTCGGCAAACTTTATGACTATGACATCATCCTTCTCGACCTCAACCTGCCGGATATGTCCGGCTATGAAGTCTTGAGAACGCTGCGTCTTTCCAAGGTGAAGACCCCGATCCTGATTCTCTCGGGTATGGCCGGCATCGAAGACAAGGTCCGCGGCCTGGGCTTCGGCGCCGACGACTACATGACCAAGCCCTTCCACAAGGATGAGCTGGTCGCCCGTATTCACGCCATCGTCCGTCGTTCCAAGGGTCATGCCCAGTCGGTCATTTCCACCGGCGAGCTGATCGTCAACCTGGATGCCAAGACGGTCGAAGTCGGCGGACAGCGTGTCCACCTGACCGGCAAGGAATACCAGATGCTCGAGCTGCTTTCGCTGCGCAAGGGCACGACGCTGACCAAGGAAATGTTCCTGAACCACCTTTATGGCGGCATGGACGAGCCGGAACTGAAGATCATCGACGTCTTCATCTGCAAGCTGCGCAAGAAGCTTGCAAACGCTGCCGGCGGCGCCAACTACATCGAGACCGTCTGGGGCCGCGGCTACGTGCTGCGCGAGCCGGATGGCGCCGAGTACGCCGAAACCGCCTGATACCCGCAAGGGCCTGCATGACCCCCGCATGATGCGGGCCCAGAGTGTTCACAAAACCCGCCACGAGCGGGTTTTGTCGTTTCTACAGCGCCGCGCGTCTTATCAGGCGCGCAAAGGTCGCTGTAGCACTTAAATTTGCATATCTCACGCCGCTTCCCCTCAATAGGCGCAGCGGCCGGCGGCAAACACGCAAAAGCCGCGGCAGTGGCCACGGCTTTCATCTCATCCGGAATATGTGCGCGTGACGGCTCAGGCCGCCATCGACTGGCTGGCGAAAACGCTGGTCAGGATCTTGCGGTCGAAAGGCTTCAGCAGGAAGTCGTCGGCGCCGGCCCGCTTGCCGGCCATCATCTTCTTCAGATCCGCCTCGACGACGCAGTAATAGATCCGCACCGAAGGGCCGTTCGGGAGCCGCCGGATGTTGCCGATGAGTTCGAGCGCGCCTTCCAGCCCGGCGTCGATGACCAGGATGTTCGGGAGTTCAGCTTCGCAGCGGACAAGCGCCTCGAGGCTGTTCGAGGCCTCGTAAACCATGAAGCCCATGCCGGACAGGATACGTTTCCCAACTTTCCGGACGACATCCGAGCCGTCGGCAATCATCAAGCGCCGCATGTCCAACTCCCTTCGCAACTTACCTATACGCGTACTCGCAGGCTTGAAACAACTCTATACAAATTTGGGAAAGAATTCGTTACGGAGTTTGCTTAATAGCGCCTTTCTTCGCCGCATCAACCATCTGAAAACATTAAGTTTTCCAGAAATGGACGCAAGCAGAAAGAAACAGGACGCACATGTGCGGCCCCGCGCCAGGGCGCGGAACCGCACATTTTAAGGACTTTGAATAGAATGATTGCAGCCGGAGAATGAAACCTCAGGCTGCAACGCGGGTGGTGAAGATGATCTCTTCACCGGTCGATGCAACCTCGATCGTCATGCCGGCTTCCTCGCCGAGCAGCACCGTGTAGTACGGCTGGATCGAATGCGCGTCGACCGCTTCCTCCGGCGTACCGGACAGCAATTCCGTCAGCCTCGGCGGTACGCGCATCATGCGGCCCTTGGCGACCAGGGTGAAGACGGCGTCGAATTCCGGGTTCTCCAGCGTGACGTCGATCGAACCGCCGCGCGGGATCGCCCCATAGGCGATGAGGAAGAGGTTCAGGAGCAGCTTGACCCGGTTCTTGGCGATGATCGCGCGCGGGCCGTGCCAGTTGACCTCGGTCTTCTTTTCGGCAGCCGCGAAATCCTTGGCCGCCTTCTCCGCTTCGCCGGTGTCGATCGAGGCACCGACCGAGCCGGATGCGCCGAAAGCGAGACGGGCGAATTTCAGGCGGACCGAGGCGTTGAGTGCGCTCGTCCGGATCAGGTCCATCGCGTCGGCGTCGGCGCCGCCCTCATCCAGCAGTTCCAGGCCGTTGTTGATGGCACCGACCGGCGAGATGATGTCGTGGCAAACCCGGCTGCACAGAAGCGCGGCCAGATCGGGTCCCGTCAATGTCAGGTTCGGATTCGTTGCCATCGTGTATCCTTGTTGGTTCCGCCGGCCCGCCGCTTGGGGGCACGCGCCATCGTGACGCCGGTAAAGCCTCACGCGAAAAGACGCAAGTCATGGGCTGCCCGGCGCAGCCGTTCATCAGTGGATCATAATGACACCACATTTGGTAAACCGATTGTTAAGACCATCGGTTCAAATTGCATGGAAATGGTCCAGCCCCCTCACTGGTCGCACAGTGGTCTGACTGGCGGCCGCTACAAACCCGCAAGCGAGCAATTTTCGCGCCTGACGGAGGAAACGATGCATCAGATCATGAAGGCAGCCGCACAGGCCTGCCGTGTTGTCCTGGCCACGCTGTTCCTGGTCGCTGCTGCCCAAACGACGGCGCATGCCCAGTCCGCGAACAACAGCCAATATACGATGCAGGAAATCGTCGATGCCGGTCACGGTTTCTTCGGCGAAACTTCGGGCGGCTTGGCGAAAGTCGTCGAACGCGCCTTCGAGCGCTACGGCCTGCCGAACGGCTACATTCTCGGCCAGGAAGGCTCCGGCGCATTCATCGCCGGTCTCACCTATGGCGAAGGCGAACTCAACACCAAAAACGCCGGCCAGCACAGCGTCTTCTGGCAGGGTCCGTCACTCGGCATCGACTGGGGCGGCCAGGGCAGCCGCGCCATGATGCTCGTCTACAATCTGCCGAGCGTGCCGGCACTCTACAAGCGCTTCGGCGGCGTCTCCGGTTCGGCCTACGTCGTCGCTGGCGTCGGCATGACGGTGCTGACCGACGAACAGATCGTCGTCGTTCCGATCCGCACCGGCATCGGCGCGCGGCTCGGCGTCAATGTCGGCTACCTCAAGATGACCCAAACACCCACCTGGAACCCCTTCTGAGGTCAGCTGCATTATTCCTTAAATCGGCATCGATATAAGGGCAAATTATGCAGCAGATCTAAAATGCTACAGCGACCTTCGCGCGTCTAAAGAGACGCGCGAAGGTCGCTGTAGTCGGGTCGGCGCAGGCAAAATCCCGGGCCGGAGACTTGCAGCGCACGAAACGTCATGTTTAGTGCAAGAATGCGGAATTAAGGAGGGCCTGCCGCACCGCGAGGTCCGGCAGGCACTCCGGTTCCGGTACAGTTTTGAAACGGCCAGCTCGTGATCCAATTCGCGCTTCTCTTTGCCCTGGGCTTTCTGACGGCGATCATCATCGGTCTGCTGGTCGCACCGGCTATCCACCGCCGCATCGTGCGCTTTGCCGAAGATCGATTGAAGGCCACCATGCCGCTCAGCCCCCAAGAGGTGCGCGCGCAGAAGGACGCTGCCCGCGCAGCCTACGCCGCTGAAAACGCCCGCACGCAGCAAGCCCTGAAGCGCGAGCGCGACAAAGGCGTGTCGCTGATGCTTGCCAACGAGAAGAGTTTGCACGAGGCACGGCGCCTTGGCAGCGAGAATGCCGACCTGCATGCGCAGCTTGCCGACATGAACGTCGAAGCGGCGGACATGCGCTCTGCCATCCGGCAATTCGAGCAGCGCCTGGAACGGATGAAGGCAACGCTCGACAGCGTCGAGCGCGACAATGCCGGAAAATCCGACGAGATACAGAAGCTCGGCGTCCACCTCGCCCAGCATGCCGCCGAAATCGACAATCTCAAGATCACCCTGGTGGCGCGCGAGACCGAGGTCGAGCATCTGAAGAGCCGTATCGCCACGCTGCGCGACGAGCGCGAAGCCCTGCGTGGCGATCTCAAGGCCGAGACAACCCATGCCAAGGAAATGGAGATTCGCCTCTCTCGCGACGAAACGCGGCTACACCGGCTGGAAGACAAGCTGGCGCGTGAGATGGCAACCAGCGCCGACCGCGAAAGCGCACTCGAGCGGCGCGCGGGAGAAATCGAGCGGTTGAAGACCAAGGTGAAGGATACCAATCAGGAAATGCGCGATGCAGCCAAGGCCCTGCGCGCCGCGGGCATCGCCTTCCCGCTGCGGAAGGAACGCCGGCCGGCCACCGAACCGGCTGCCAACGGTTCCGTATCCCCGCCCGATCAGCCGGCCAGCGAGATTGCTGGCTCCGCAGCCGCCGATGATCTGCGCAACCGCGCCACCGCGCTTTCCGAACGCCTGACCAATTCGAAATCCGCCGCCCATGACGACGCTCTGCGCGACGAGGTTGCGGCAATTGCCGCCGGCATGGTTGCCTTGACGGCGACGAACGAAGGCCCCTCCTCCCCCATCCTCAATCTGCTGGCAGGTGAAGAGCAAGAGCAAGGCGCAGCCAAGCGGGAGAGTTTGGCGAAGCGGGCGAAGGACATTCTACCGCGCGAATAGAGCCCGTTGGGGCGTGTAGACAGTTGACGCCGTTGCACCGGTCGCCAGGTCACGGGATCGAGCCATCTCCTGCGGTCACCGGAAAGCCTGGGAACCTTGAGCGTCAGATGCGGCCGTTGATCAGCGCCACCTGGTGCAGGGCAATGCCGGCCGCCGTCGAGACATTGAGGCTATCGAGGCCCGGGCGCTGGCGGATGCGCGCCGTGCGGATCGAGGTCAGCACGGATTGCGGCAACCCCTCCCCTTCGGTCCCCATGAGAAGTGCCGTACGCGCCGCCGGGGGGATCGCGCCAAGATCGGTTTCTCCGGCGGGAGAGAGCCCCCAGATCGCAAAGCCCGTCTGCTGCAGCCGCTCCAGCATCGCGGCCACCGAGCCTTCGCGCACAAAGGGCACCGTCAGCACCGAGCCGACGGAGACGCGGATCGCCTTGCGATACATCGGGTCGCAGCTCGTCTCGTCCATCAGCACGGCATCGACCCCGAAGGCCGCAGCGTTGCGGAAAAGCGCCCCCATGTTGTCGTGATTGGAGATGCCGCAGGCCGCCAGCACGAGGCTCGACGCCGGCAGCGACGCGATCAAGGCGTCGCGGCCGGGCGCGCCTTCGCGGCGACCGAGCGCAAGCACGCCCCGGTGCATGTTGAAGCCGGCGATCGCATCGAACACCTGCGCGTTCGCCACATAGACGGGCACCGTCGACGGAAATCGTTCGAGGATTTCCTGAACGCCGGCGAGACGGTTTTCGAGCAGCAGGATCGCCTCGGCGGCAAAGCCGCGCCCGCTTTGATGCGCAGCCGCCAGCATGCGCAGCACGACCGTGCCTTCGGCGATGAAGCGGCCCTGCCGTCCCGTCAGGTCGCGCTCCTTGATCGAAACGAAGCCGGCAATCCTGGGATCGGCGGCGTCGTCGATGCGCTGGACGGGCGGGAGGGCGCTCGCCATGCCGTCAGTTGGTCCTGACGGTGATGTCGGCGACGATGCGGCCGGCACCGATATCGAACACGATGGCGCGCGGCTCCGATCCCGGCAGGTTGCCGTAGAAGAGCACCTGGGAGCCGGAGAGCGCCACGTTCGTGACGGTGAAGCCGGCGGGCAGTGCTGCGACCGCATTGACCGGCGCTTCGCTCGGAACGACGGCAGTGGCGGCCTGAACGGGCGCCTTCGCGTCCGTGCGCGTCAGCTTGTAGACAATCGTCCCAAGGACGGCCATAAGCATGACCAACATGACGCCGGCCGAGACGAGCTGAAGCTTCACCATCTTGCGGCGGACATTTTCCATGGCCGGATCTAGCGGCTTGTCTTCCTGGTCATCGGGCTCGATTGCGGTCATGGTTGGCCTTTTTTCGGATTTGAACGGAATGAACGACCCCTTTAAACAAGCGACGGCCAATAGGAAAGTCCTGACGGCGGGCGAGGATGCCGCGGGACGCCTGGATTCCTTCCTGACGGACGCACTTTCGGGTGAATTCTCCCGCAACCGGATCAAGGGCCTGATCGCACAGGGAGCGGTGTCGATCAACGGCAAGGCGGTGACCGAAGCGAAGAAGAAGGTCCATCCCGGCGATGTCTTCGAGATCGACCTGCCCGAACCGGAAGATCCGGAGCCGAAGGGCGAAGACATCCCGCTCGACGTGCTCTACGAAGACGACGACCTGATCGTGCTTTGCAAGCCAGCCGGCCTCGTCGTTCATCCCGGCGCCGGCAACTGGACCGGTACGCTGGTCAATGCGCTCATCCATCATTGCGGCAGCAGCCTGTCGGGCATCGGCGGCGTCAAGCGCCCGGGCATCGTCCATCGCCTCGACAAGGAGACGAGCGGCGTCATGGTTGTCGCCAAGAACGATGCCGCGCACCGCCACCTCTCGGAGCAGTTTGCCGACCACGGCCGCACCGGCCCGCTCGAACGCGCCTATCGGGCCGTCGTCTGGGGCCGCCCGCGGCAGCTGAAGGGAACGATCGACGCCCCGCTCGGGCGTGCCGTCGACCGGACGAAACGCGCGGTCAAGCGCGAAGACAGCGACGACGCCCGCGAAGCCATCACCCACTACGAGGTCGTCGAGCGTTATCTCGAAAAGCCCGATGGCACCTGCCTGGCGTCGACGGTGGAATGCCACCTCGAAACGGGGCGCACGCACCAGATCCGCGTGCACATGGCCCATATCGGCCATCCGCTGATCGGCGATCCGGAATACGGCGCCGCCTTCCGCACCAAGGCGAACTTGTTGCCGGATGCGGCCAGGGCCGTCGTCAATCAATTTCACCGCCAGGCCCTGCACGCCTTCATGCTGCAGTTCGAACATCCGGCGACCGGCGAGACCATGCATTTCGAATCACCGGTGCCTGTCGACATGGAGCAACTGATCGAGGCCCTGCGGAGCGAAGAGTGATCGTGCCCTTGAATTCCGGTGTCGGGATTCCAATTTAAGGCTCAGTCTTTGTTCGTGACATTTCTGTCGCCCGGCGTCACAGATTGGTGAAACCGGACTCCTTGAATCATGCTTTCGCCGTACTTATTTTCTAGGCTCGTGGGGTCTTGACGAAGACCCACATGCCCGGCTTGCCGACCGGAGGCCGGAGACGACAAAGGGGGTGCTTCATATGGCCCGAAACAATTTGCCGACCATTGCCGCTGGAGAAGGCGGCCTCAATCGCTATCTCGACGAAATCCGCAAGTTTCCGATGCTGGAACCGCAGGAAGAGTACATGCTCGCCAAGCGGTACCAGGAGCATGACGACCGCAAAGCAGCGCACAAGCTGGTCACCAGCCACCTTCGCCTCGTCGCCAAGATCGCGATGGGCTATCGCGGCTACGGCCTGCCGATCGGCGAAGTCGTATCCGAAGGCAATGTCGGCTTGATGCAGGCCGTCAAGAAGTTCGAACCCGATCGCGGCTTCCGCCTTGCCACCTACGCGATGTGGTGGATCAAGGCGGCGATCCAGGAATATATCCTGCGCTCGTGGTCGCTGGTGAAAATGGGCACGACCGCCAACCAGAAGCGGCTGTTCTTCAACCTGCGTCGCCTCAAGGGCAAGATCCAGGCGCTCGACGAGGGCGATCTGAAGCCCGAACAAGTCAAGGAAATCGCCACCACGCTCAAGGTGAGCGAGGATGAAGTGGTTTCGATGAACCGCCGCCTCTCCGGCGACGCTTCGCTCAACGCGCCCATCAAGGCGAGCGAAGGCGACTCCGGCCAATGGCAGGATTGGCTTGTCGACGATCACGACAACCAGGAAGAAATCCTGATCGAACAGGACGAGCTTGAAAACCGCAGGGCATTGCTCGCCAATGCGATGAAAGTGCTGAACGACCGCGAGCGCCGCATCTTCGAGGCACGCCGCCTGACCGAAGAGCCGCTGACGCTCGAGGATCTTTCGGCCGAGTTCGACATCAGCCGCGAGCGCGTGCGGCAGATCGAGGTCCGTGCCTTCGAGAAGGTCCAGGACGCCGTGCGCAAGGCCGCTCTCGAGCGCGCCAATACATTGCGGGTCGTCGAGGGCGCATAATAAACGCTCTTCGCGGTTTCCGGGCGCTACGGTTGCCCGTCATCGATAAAAGCCAAATGAAAAACCCGGCGGATCGCTCCTGCCGGGTTTTCTTTGTCCTGTCCGACCGCGCTTGCTTACTGGCTGTTGGTCGCCGCGTCCGTTGCCGGTGCGGCCGTCCAAGCGCGCATCGCCTGGTTGAAGGCGTCGGTTCCGCTCGGCCCCTTCTCCAGCGTCAGCAGTGCGCGGCGCCCGTTCCTGTAGGTCAGCGGAATGTCGATCCAGCTCCGGCTGCGCAGCAGTTCGGTGTTGTTGCCGATCGCGTCCTTCGAATCGTTGAGCGCGATCATATGGAAATCGTCGGTGATCTTGGCCGGAACCGCAATCAGCGCATCGCCGCGATCCTGCTCCGTACGCTTCATCGAAACGCGCTGAACGCTGTCGATCGCGCCGCCTTCGAAGTTCGGCGGCAGCGAGAAGACGAATTCGACGACATGGCTGGCCGGCAAGGACTCGTCGGCGTTGCGCTTGATCGTCATCAACGCGGTCAGACCCCGGTCCGGAATGGTGATCTGCGCCTGGATGGCCGGTTCAGGCTTGGCGTCGCCACCAGGCGATTCTTCCTTTACCGACCACGCAACGGTTCCCGGAATGGCCGTCGGCGAAGACTGGCCGAGACGCTCTTCGTAGAGGAACATCTTCTCGCCATTGGCGATCGCAATCTCCGGCGTCGTCGGCTGACCACCGGTCTGCTGGCCCGCAGGCGGCGTGCCTGCAGCCTGTCCGGCCGTTCCACCTTGGGCAGTGGCCGTTTCGACGGGCTTGCTCGCCTCTGTCTGCTGTGCCACGGACTTGCCTTCCTGCGCGGCGCTCTCGCCGCTTGCGGTGGCAGGTCCATTGTCGACTTCCGAGCCGTCACCAAGAAGGCGTTGGGTGAACTTGGTCGAGCTGTTGTCCGGGACCGCCGTGTCGTCGTGCTGTGCCGGTTCCTGCTGCGTCGATTCTCCCTGGGTTTCCGCCGGCGGAGCGCCCTCTTGTGCCGGCGATCCACCGATGTTTGAAACGGCCGAGGTGACCGATGCCACGATGCCTGAAAGCCAGGCATTGCCGGCTTCCCGGTTCTGCCAGTAGGCGAAGCCGCCGCCACCAAGCGCCAGCAAAGTGACTGCAGCGATGGCGAGGCGCTTGATGCTGAAGCGCGATGGCTTCGGAGTGGCCCGGTAAGATGCCGGCCGCGATGCCGCGGGCGCCAGTGCCTCGGCGCCACGTTCCGGCTCACGCGCAGCCGTCGATGCTGCTGCACCTGCCGTCGCCGCAGCAGCGGCACCTTCGAAACCGAGCAGGTCGTCGATGTGATCCCAAGCGGTGCCTGCACGATCTTGCTGGCTCTGAGGGGTATCGGTCGAGGCCGTCTGTCCGGTCTTCTCGACCGGCCAGGACCAATCGGCAATCTCCGGCTCAGCGCTCTTTTCGGTTCGCCGTTCCTCCAAAGGCGCAAAGGGATCGTTGTCGTCGAACGACCAGTTGCGCGCGGTGTCAACCTTGGGAAGCTCTGCTTCGGCCCTCGGGGTCTCCGCCGGCGCATGCTGCTGCAGCTCTTCCACCGGATGCATGCCAAGAAGCTCGGGGGTATGGGCCGGCTCTTCTTCGCCGACCTGCTGGTCCGTGGGAGCGGCGTGCTTTGCTACGGGAGAGGCGGTCTCCCATTCCGGCAGCTCCCATTCCGAGGCGGCCGACTTTTCTTCGGCGGCCACTGCCGGAACATCATCCCATGTCGGTTCTTCGACAGACCGGGCTTCCTCGTCTATCGACGGGGGAGCGACGGTCTCTTCATAGCTCTCGACCGGAGCTGGCTCCGAATATTCCGCAGCCTCGTAAACCGGGGCATCCGCCTGCGGCTCTTCGACGACGGGGGCGCTCGGCTCCTCTACCGGAGCCTCGGTCGCTTCGACATGTTCGGCAACCGGCTCTTCCGCAACCGGCTCTGCCGGCGCTACCTCTGCGGCTTCGACGTAGTGTTCGGCGGGCTGCGCCGGCTCCTCGTAAACCTCGGCGTCGTGGTCGAGTGCCGCAGTGCTTTCCGCCTCCGGAGCCGCTTCCTCGGCAACCGCAACCGGCTGGCTTTCACCAACCGGCTCGGGCTGCGCTTCGGGCTCCGAAACGACGTCCTCGATCGGCGGCTCGGCGGCTACGGCTTCGGTCGCTTCCTCCACCACCTCCGTCTCTTCGAGCGCGGCCAAGGCTTCGGCATATTCGCTGTCGACCTCGACGATGGCGTTTTCGAGTTTCGCCAACTGGCGATTGATCATGTCGTCCGACGGACGCGGGTTCATGTTTTCGAGTTGGCGGCGCACGGCTGCGCGCGCCTTCTCGTATACCCTGTCCCGCATTTCAGGTGTGTTTTCCGACAGGCCGTCAACGGTCCTGCGAATAACTGCAACAAAATCCGCCATTAGTACTTTCTCATACGCCCAGGTATGTCGTTGCGATCGCGACGCAATGTCATTTCGCCGACACTAGTCCTCAAAGGGGTCCGTCACAAGTATTGTGTCGTCCCGCTCGGGGCTGGTCGAAAGAAGAGCAACCGGCGCACCGATCAGTTCTTCCACCTGGCGAACGTATTTGATCGCTTGCGCCGGAAGCTCCGCCCAGCTGCGTGCGCCGACCGTCGATTCCTTCCAGCCTTCGAGTGTAATATAGACTGGCTTTGCCGAAGCTTGCTGCGCTTGGCTTGCCGGCAGATGGTCGATCTGCTGTCCGTCCAGAGTATAACCGACGCAGATCTTCAGTTCGTCGAGACCATCGAGCACGTCGAGCTTGGTGAGCGCGATGCCGGTGATGCCATTGGCGGCAACGGACTGGCGCACCAGCGCCGCGTCGAACCAGCCGCAGCGGCGCTTGCGGCCCGTGACCGTGCCGAACTCATGGCCCTTTTCGCCGAGGAACTGGCCGATTTCATCGGTGAGTTCGGTCGGGAACGGGCCCTCACCGACGCGCGTCGTATAGGCCTTGGTGATGCCGAGGATATAGCCGAGAGAACCCGGGCCCATGCCCGAGCCGGCAGCAGCCTGGCCGGCAACCGTGTTCGACGAGGTGACGAACGGATAGGTGCCGTGGTCGATGTCGAGCAGCGTGCCCTGCGCGCCTTCGAACAGGATTCGCGCGCCCTTGCGGCGGGCCTTGTCGAGCAGCACCCAGACGGTGTCCATGAACGGCAGCACCTTGGCGGCAACAGAAGAAAGCTCCTGCATGATCGCCTCGTGGCTGATCTCCGCTTCACCGAGACCACGGCGCAGCGCGTTGTGGTGGGTCAGCAGGCGATCGACCTTGGCCGGCAACGTATCGAGATCGGCGAGGTCCATCACACGGATGGCGCGACGGCCGACCTTGTCTTCGTAGGCCGGGCCAATGCCGCGGCGCGTGGTGCCGATCTTCGTGCCGCTATTGGAGGCCGCATCTTCGCGGATGCCATCGAGCTCGCGGTGCAGCGACAGGATCAGCGTGGCATTGTCGGCGATGCGCAGATTGTCTGGCGTGATCGCAATGCCCTGCTTGCCGAGCTTGTCGATTTCGGCGATCAGCGCGTGCGGGTCGATGACGACGCCATTGCCGATGACGGCAAGCTTGCCGGGACGCACGACGCCGGAAGGCAGGAGCGACAGCTTGTAGCTGACGCCGTCGATTACCAGCGTATGGCCGGCATTGTGACCGCCCTGAAAGCGCACGACGATATCCGCGCGCTCGGAGAGCCAATCCACAATCTTGCCTTTGCCTTCGTCACCCCATTGGGAGCCGACCACTACGACATTCGTCATAATTCTCTTCCTGTGCAGGCGCGCAAACGAAGCTGCGCTGTTCTCAAACCCGCGCATCTATACTGTGTTGTCATCTGGAAAGCGACCCCGTTATATCCGGCGTTCCGCCCTTTTTGCATGACAAGGGCGGGATTTAGCGCCTATATCTTCGTCTCTCCCGCCATCGCGGCAACAGGTCGCCCATCCCCGCACAGGTCTGAGCATCGTGAATTCCAGGGCCTACTTCTATCTCTGCGTCACCGCACTCTTTTGGGGCGGCAATTCCGTCGCCGGCAAGATGGCGGTCGGACACGTAAGCCCGATGATGCTGACGACCTTGCGCTGGGTCTTCGCGCTGGTCGTCATCCTGGCGCTGATGACGCCGCAGATCCGACGCGACTGGGACAAGATCCGCAAGCACTGGCTGCAGCTTCTCGCCTATGGCGCGATCGGTTTCACCACCTTCAACGCGCTGCTCTATTCGGCGCTGAAATACACGAGCGCCATCAACGCCGTCATTCTCCAGGCCGGCATTCCGATGTTGATCTTCCTGTTCAACTTCGTGCTGTTTCGCACGCGGGCGTCGATCGCCCAGGTAATCGGCTTTACCGTCACCCTGATCGGCGTGTTGGTGACTGCAGCCCATGGCGACATTTCGAGCCTGTTGACACTCGAGTTCAATTTCGGCGACGCGTTGATGATCATCGCCTGCGTCGTCTATGCCGGCTATACCGTCGCACTGCGCTACAAGCCGACGATGCACTGGCAAAGCTTCATCGCGGCGCCTGCCTTCGGCGCGCTTTTAAGCGCCCTGCCGCTGCTCTTCTGGGAAATCGGCACCGGCACGGCGATCGCGCCGGATGCCACCGGCTGGATCATCGTTCTCTATGCGGCGATCTTCCCCTCGCTGATGTCGCAGGTGCTCTATGTCCGCGGCGTCGAGATGATCGGCGCCAACCGGGCGGGCCTTTTCATCAATGCCATTCCGGTCTTCGGGACGTTGCTCTCGGTGCTCCTGATCGGCGAGACCTTCCACCTTTTCCATCTCGTCGCGCTCCTGCTGGTGCTTGGCGGCATCGCGATCGCCGAAAGGGGCCGTCCGCGCTGACGCCCCCTCGCGTCTGCCGGGCAGGCGTCGCGCAATGATATCTCTTTTCATTGAAAGCTCGCTGGGGAGGCTTCGCGCCAACCAAAACCTCGCTCATTCCTGTGCTTGTCACAGGAATCTCTAGCAGTTCCGCTGGAACTGCGGCACCAGCCCAACTCCTTGGACCCGACGGACGTCGGGTTGCTGGATTCCCGCCACAAGGGCGAGGATGAGGGAGAACGGGACACCCCTCGCGGCAGAAAGCCATCTTTAGGGTTTGTCAGCAGCCTGAATGGCGCCGTTTCCGGCGCCATTTTCATTTATCAGGCAAGAAGCCGCTCCATATAGAGCGCTTCCTCGCCGTAGCTTGAGAGCTTTAGCGCCAGCCGCTCGTCCATCCGGACTTCAAAACCCTGCCTCTCCCAGAAACCGCGGGATCCGTTGACGGAGACGAGCGACATCGACCGCAACCCTTCCGTTCTGGCGGCATCCTCCAGAACAGGAAGAATTCCGCCGCCCGCTCCGGAACCACGCATCTCGGGCAGAAGGGCGAGATCATGGATATACCATGTGTCGGCGGCATCAGGGATTTCGCCAAGCATGCTGTTCAGCGATGGTGGCACGCCTCTGAGCCAAGGATGGCTCAGCACGTAGCCACGCGACTGCCCCTTCGCGTCCAGCATGAAGCAACCGGCAGGGCTCAAGGCGATGCGGTCAGCAAGTACGGCGTCGTCCTCGGGAAAGGCCTGGTGAACCACAAGCTGGATCTCCGATACGGAGGCGAGATCGGGCAGGCTTGCCTCGCGCCAGCGGAATGTCATTTCGGTCATTTCTCGTCACATGCGTTCGAAACAGGAAAACGCACCGGCGGCCACCGGTGCGTCTATATGTCCCGTGATTGGGTCGGCAAAGCGGCAGATCACACCGCCGCTTGCAGCGCCGGCGTCAATCGATGTTGAAGACCAGCGGCTTTGCCTGGCGGATTGCCTGATTGGCCCGCAGCTTGTCAAGAACAGCCTCGGAAACGGCGCCGTCAACGTAAAGCAGCGCAATCGCGTCGCCGCCTTCCTTCTCGCGGCCGAGCTGGAAGTTGGCGATGTTGACGCCGGCGTCACCGAGCGTCATGCCGATGAAGCCGATCATGCCGGGAACGTCGGTGTTGGTGATGTAGACCATGTGGCTGCCGACATCCGCATCAAGGTTGATGCCCTTGATCTGGATGAAGCGCGGCTTGCCGTCCGAAAACACCGTGCCGGCCACAGAGCGGGTCTGGTTGGCGGTCTTCACCGTCAGCTTGATGTAGCCGTCGAAGACGCCGGTCTTGTCGCGCTTGACCTCGGACAGGATGATGCCCTTTTCCTTGATCATCACCGGCGCCGAAACCATGTTGACGTCGGCGACCTGCGGGCGGATCAGACCGGCGAGAACCGCGCTCGTCAGCGCCTTGGTGTTCATGCCGGCGGTCGAGCCGTCATAGAGGATCTCGATTTCCTTGATCGCGCTCTCGGTCACCTGGCCGACGAAGGCGCCGAGAACGTCGGCAAGCCGGATGAACGGCTTCAGGATCGGGGCTTCCTCAGCCGTGATCGACGGCATGTTGATGGCGTTGGAGACGGCACCCTTGACCAGGTAGTCCGACATCTGCTCGGCCACCTGCAGGGCGACGTTCTCCTGGGCTTCCGTGGTCGAAGCGCCGAGATGCGGCGTGCAGACGACGTTCGGCAGGCCGAAGAGCGGGCTTTCCGTTGCGGGCTCGACCTCGAAGACGTCGAAGCCGGCGCCGGCAACATGGCCGGCCTTGATCGCTTCGGCCAGCGCTTTCTCGTCGACGAGGCCGCCACGAGCGCAGTTGACGATGCGCACGCCCGGCTTCGTCTTGGCCAGCGCTTCGGCACTCAGGATGTTGCGGGTCTTGTCGGTCAGCGGCACGTGCAGGGTGATGAAGTCGGCCTGCGCGAGCAGTTCGTCGAGTTCGACCTTGGTGACGCCCATTTCCTCGGCGCGCTCCTTGGAGAGGAACGGGTCGTAGGCGAGAACGTGCATCTTCAGGCCGATGGCGCGCGAGCAGACGATCGAGCCGATGTTGCCGGCACCGATGACGCCGAGCGTCTTGCCGGTGATCTCGACACCCATGAAGCGCGACTTCTCCCACTTGCCGGCCTGCGTCGAGTTATCGGCGGCCGGAAGCTGGCGGGCAACGGCGAAGAGCAGCGCGATCGCGTGTTCGGCGGTCGTGATCGAGTTGCCGAAGGGCGTGTTCATCACGATGATACCGCGGCGCGACGCAGCCGGGATATCGACATTGTCGACGCCGATGCCGGCGCGGCCGATGACCTTGAGATTGGTCGCAGCTGCAATCAGCTTTTCCGTCGCCTTGGTGGCCGAGCGGATGGCAAGGCCGTCATAGTTGCCGATGATCTCGGCGAGCTTGTCCTTGTCCTTGCCGAGCTTCGGCTGGAAATCGACTTCGACGCCGCGGTCGCGGAAGATCTGGACGGCGGTTTCCGACAGTTCGTCGGATACGAGAACGCGAGGTGCCATGAGAGGCCTCCTTAAAGATCAGGTCTGAATGGGAATGCGGTTAGCCAAGCCTCGCTCCCATGGGGAGCGAAGCGGATCACTCAAATCGGTGTGAGATGCGGGCGAAGTCCATTGTTCCTCACCCCTTGTCTGATCAGGCCGCGGCCTGCGTCAGCGTTGCCTTCTGGGTCTCGAAGGCCCAGGTCAGCCACGGCATCAGCGCCTTCATGTCGGCGGTCTCGATCGTGGCGCCGGCCCAGATGCGAAGACCCGATGGTGCATCGCGGTAGTGGCCGATGTCGAAGGCAACGCCTTCCTTTTCGAGAAGCGCAACCACGCCCTTGGCGAAGGCCGCCTGTCCGTCGGCGTCGAGCGCCAGGACGTCCCTGTCGACGATCTTCAGGCAGACCGAGGTGTTGGAGCGGGTCTCGTCCTTGACCGCCAGGTTGGCAATCCAGTCATTGGCGGCGACGAAATCGAAGATCGCCAGCGCATTGGCGTCGGCACGGGCCATCAGGCCCTTGAGCCCGCCGACCTGCTGCGCCCAGAGGAGCGCATCGATATAGTCCTCGACGCAGAGCATCGACGGCGTGTTGATCGTCTCGCCGGTAAAGATGCCCTCGATCAGCTTGCCGCCCGAGGTCATGCGGAAGATCTTCGGCAGCGGCCAGGCCGGAACGTAGGTCAAGAGACGCTCGACCGCACGCGGCGACAGGATGATGACGCCATGGGCGCCCTCGCCGCCAAGAACCTTCTGCCAGGAGAAGGTGACGACGTCGAGCTTGGCGAAATCGAGGTTCTGCGCAAAGGCGGCAGAGGTCGCGTCGCAGATGGTCAGGCCCTTGCGGTCGGCCGGGATGAAGTCGGCGTTCGGCACCCGTACGCCGGAGGTCGTGCCGTTCCAGGTGAAGACCACGTCACGGTCGAAATCGACCTTGGCAAGATCGGGAAGTTCGCCGTAGCCGGCTTCGAATTTGCGCACGTCGGCGAGCTTCAGCTGCTTGACCACATCGGTCACCCAGCCGGCGCCAAAGCTTTCCCAGGCGACCATGTCGACGCCGCGCTCACCGAGCAGCGACCAGAGCGCCATTTCGACGGCGCCGGTATCGGAAGCGGGCACGATGCCGATGCGATAATCGGCCGGCACTTCAAGAATGTCACGGGTAAGATCGATGGCCTGCTTCAGCTTCGTCTTGCCGATCTTGGCGCGGTGAGAGCGACCGAGCGGAGCATTGGAGAGAGCGTCGAGCGTCCAACCGGGGCGCTTCGAGCAAGGGCCAGAAGAGAAATGGGTATTGTTCGGACGGAGGTCCGGCTGTGCAGGCTTTGCCATGCGCTATCCTTCCAGATAGATAGCCCTTCGTTGGGGAAGGGTGTCCCGCCGTCGTCAATATTGTGGACGGGACCGGAAGTCAAGCGCTTTGTCGCAATCGAGAAAATTTATGGCGCCGCGGGCAATATCTGCAAAAGCAGAACGATGTGCGCCGACCGATTGTTGCCGGCCGGCACTTTCGTCAGGGCAATAGGCTGAGGCGATCGGCGGAAAATGTGATCCGGCTGTCGCCGAAACTGTGGCGCTTCAAGGCGTTAGAAGGAGAAGCGCAGGCCGGCGCGGATCTCGTGACGGGACAGTCCATCGTCGAAGCCCTTGTCGCCGGCAGCACCCACCAGCGCCTCGGCGCCGAAGCCGAACATCTCGCCATCGGCGATATGGGAATAGCGATAGCCGACATCGAGCTTCAGCTGCTCGCTAAGGTCATAGGAGACGCCCGCCATCAGCGCATAGGTGAAGCGCCAACTGTCGCGCCCCTCGTAGGAGGTCGAGGTGGGCGAACCGCCACAAGCACCGCCGCCGGCCACACAAGTGGCGCGTTCGATAGCCGTGTCCCAGTTGAGGCGCGTCGCGCCGATGCCGCCGCCGACATAGGGCGTGAAGCCGGCAAGCGTACCGAAATCCACATAGGCGTTCGCCATCAGTCCAAGGGCCGAGTAATCGGCTCCGGTCGAGAAGGCGCAGGACGTGCCGGCCCCTTGCCCGACGCAAGGACTAGCAGACGAGGACGACCCGCTGAACCGACCCTCAAAGTAGTCGGCCGTCAGATCGGCGCGGAATGTATCGGTAAACTGATAACCGACGCCAAGCGAACCGGAGAACGGCTTGTCAAAGCGGGCATTGTCGAAGGAGACGCTGTCATAGGTCAGCGTTCCCGCACCAAAGGTCCGGTAATAGGGATCGCCCTCGCCGCGCCAGGGCGCATAGCCGATATCGCCACGCAGATAGATCGCGCTTGTGCCGACAGTTTCTTTCTCGATGGTGATCTCCGGGGCATTCAGGAGATCCTCGTCGGCCGCCAGCGCGGCGCCAGAGAGAAGCAGGCCGGCACCAAAAGCGGCTCCGCAGAACCCGTTTCGCCAATCCATGCCATGCCCTTTCACCGCTGCTATCCGTGCGGGATGGAGCCATGCCGTCGCCGCTTCGTTCAGCGTTAACTATTGCAGCGACTGGTTAACCCGCGGTTAACCATGCCTGTTAGGAAACGGCAAAGATTTGCGGCAATGAAAAAGGCCACCCGAAGGTGGCCCTGGTACGTGGCGGATACTTTTCGATTACTTGTAGACGATCGGCGGCGGCTCGTAAGGCACTTCGCAGACATTACCGAAGGAGTAGCGCAGACCGGCGCGCGCCTCGTGGATGTAGAAGCCATCGTCGAAGCCCGGACCGCCACCGTTGGCGTAGCCGAACATGTCGCCATCATCGACCTGGCGGAAGCGATAGCCGATGTCGGCCTTCAGGTTGCAGGTCAGGTCGATCGCGGTGCCGGCCATGAGGGCGTAGGTGAAGCGCCAGCTGTCCTTGCCGCCATGATTGGTCGTCGGGTCGCAGGCTGTCGGATCGCTGACACTGCAGCTGGTGTTCCGGAGTCCGTCCCAGCTCACGCGCGTCGCACCGACACCGGCACCGACATAAGGGGTGAAGGCGCCGTAGGTGCCGATGTCCACATAGGCGTTGGCCATGAGACTCCAGGCGGAAACCGAGCTTATGTCACGCGACACGCAAGGGCCTGCAACCGTCCCGCAGCCGCCGCTGGTCGAGCCGGTGAAGTCGCCATTGCCCCAGTAGTCGGCCGTGATGTCGGCGCGCAGGTAATTGTTGAACTGATAACCGACACCGCCGCCGATTACCCAGGAATCATCGATATCAGCGGAATCGAAATCCGCGATCGAGCCGCTCGGCCCACCCTGGTAGAAATTTGCGCCGCGCAGATGGTTCCAGGCGTAACCGACGTCGCCGCGCAGGTACCAGCCGCTGGTCTGGATGACCTCGACGGGCTGCTCCGGCACCGGCTCCATAGGCGGTTGGTAGACATCCGCAGCGAAAGCTGCCGTGCCGCTGAGCAACACAGCAACAACGCCACTCAAAATTCTCTTCATGGCCCACTCCAATACATTCCGTTGCTTGGTTCACCATGAAACCGGTGCCCAAATCCCGATGTTGGTTATGGATAATGAGGAGGAAAGGTTAAGTTCTGATTAACTACAAACGTTTACCGCGATTGTTAAGAAAGCAGCCTATTCTTGCGGTTGCTGTTCCGCTTTACTGTCAGCCTACTGTTCCCATAAGGTGCAGCTAAATAATCGTCGGGACAACGCGCTCTAAAAGCCAGCAACGCTTTCAGATCGGAATTCCAAGGATGGAACGATCTCGTCCCGGGCACCGCTTTCAAGCCACAGCAGGACAAAAAAAGAGGCCGATGCGTCGCACCGGCCCTGGAGGGAAATCAGTCGCTGGGTGTCTCAGGCGGCGTTGCGAACGCTGCCGATGACATTGATCAGCTCGTCGACGATGCGCTCGACCTGGCCACGATCGTCGCCTTCCGCCATCACGCGAATGAGCGGCTCGGTGCCGGAGGGCCGGATCAGCAGGCGGCCGGACTTGGCGAGCTCCGCTTCGGCATCGGCGATCGCCTGGCGCACAGTGGCGTCTTCGAGCGGCTTGCCGGCGGAAACACGAACGTTCTTCAGCACCTGCGGCACCGGCTCGAAGCGGTGGCACACCTCGCTCACCGTCTTGCCCTGGCGCTTGATCACCGCGAGGATCTGCAGAGCAGCAACAAGACCATCACCCGTCGTGCCGAAATCGGAGAGTACGATATGGCCGGACTGTTCGCCGCCGACGTTCAGTCCGTCCTGGCGCATCTGCTCGACGACATAGCGGTCGCCGACCTTCGTGCGTCGCAGATCGATACCGCGTCCCTTAAGATAGCGCTCGAGGCCAAGGTTCGACATGACGGTGGCCGCAACAGCACCCCCGCGCAGCATGCCGTCTTCGGCCCAGCTATCGGCGATCACAGCCATCAGCTGGTCGCCATCGATGACAGTGCCGTTCTCATCGACGATCAGCACACGGTCGGCATCGCCATCAAGCGCGATGCCGATGTCGGCGCGCACTTCGTGGACCTTTTTCGACAGCGTGGCGGGATGGGTGGAGCCGCAATCGAGGTTGATGTTGAGGCCGTTCGGTTCGGTGCCGATGGTGACGACTTCCGCGCCAAGCTCCCAAAGCGCCGTCGGCGCTACCTTGTAGGCGGCACCATTGGCGCAATCGACGGCGATCCTGAGACCTTGAAGCGTGACGTCGCGTGGCAGCGTGCGCTTTGCGTGTTCCAGATAGCGATAGATGTCGCCATCGACGCGCTTCGCGCGACCGATGTCTTCCGACTTCGCCAGCTGCCCCGAGAGGTCCTGGTCGAGCAACGCTTCGATCTTCGCTTCGATATCGTCGGAAAGCTTGTAGCCGTCTGGGCCGAAAAGCTTGATGCCGTTGTCCTGGAAGGGATTGTGCGAGGCAGAGATCATCACGCCGATATCGGCCCGCAGCGAGCGAGTGAGCATGGCAACACCCGGCGTCGGAATCGGCCCGAGCAGGAAGACGTCAAGACCAGCGGCCGTAAAGCCCGCCACCATGGCGTTCTCGAGCATATAGCCCGAAAGGCGCGTATCCTTGCCGATCACCACGCGGTGGCGGTGAGCGCCGTTGCGAAAGATCGTACCGACCGCAATGCCGACCCGCATCGCCAGATCCGGTGTCATCGGAAACAAGTTGGACTGGCCGCGGATACCGTCGGTGCCGAAATACTTTCGCTTCATAAGAACTCCATCGTTCTGCCGGGTCAGGGCTGGCTTGGCCACCTCCGCCTGTCTGCGTTTTCCGCGACTGGGTTTCATTGACCGGACCTCATTCATACTTCTTGGATGCCGTCTGCCTGGCGATCAGCATTCCGTTCAAGGACAGCCATCGCAAACACGTCATGTCTTCTTTGACACAAAAGCGCAGCAAACGGCAGCGAGCCTAACATCAGAAATCGTTACATCCCGTTACCAAATGCCAGAGGCCGCGTGGCAACGAAAAGCCGCCGCTCCCCTTGAGGAGCGGCGGCTCGGATATACTGCCAACCGTGGCAATTATTGCGGCTGCGGCTCGAACCCACCTTCGGATTCTTCGCCCTTGCCCGCCGGACCTTCCTTCTTGGAACCTGCCGAAGGAACGGCCGAGCCGCGATGCGGCGGCGTGTCGTCGCCAAGGTCGCGCGCCGGCTTTTCGCCGCGGATCAGCGCCTTGATCTCTTCGCCAGTCAAGGTTTCGTATTCCAGCAGCCCTTCCGCCAGCGCCACGAACTCGTGGTTCTTCTCGGTGAGGATCTTGCGGGCGGTCTCGTAGGCCTCATCGATCAGACGACGGATTTCGTTGTCGATCTTCTGCGCGGTCGCCTCAGAAACGTTCTTCTGCTGCGCAACGGAGTGGCCAAGGAAGACTTCCTGCTGGTTCTCACCATAGGAAACCTGGCCGAGCTGGTCGGAGAAGCCCCACTGCGTCACCATCGCACGGGCAAGCTTGGTCGCCTGCTCGATATCCGACGATGCGCCCGAGGTGATGTTCTCCTTGCCGAAGGTCAGTTCCTCGGCAACGCGTCCGCCCATCATGATGGCAAGGCGCGAGACCATCCACTTGTAGCTCATCGAATAGCGGTCGCCTTCCGGCAGCTGCATGACCATGCCAAGCGCCCGTCCACGCGGAATGATCGTCGCCTTGTGCAGCGGATCGGCCGAGGGAACGTTGAGCGCCAGGATCGCGTGACCGGCTTCGTGATAGGCGGTCAGCTTCTTCTCGGCTTCGGTCATCGCCGACGAGCGACGCTCCGCACCCATCATGATCTTGTCCTTGGCATCCTCGAATTCGAGCATGGTGACAAGACGCTTGTTTCGGCGGGCGGCCATCAGCGCCGCCTCGTTGACGAGGTTCATGAGGTCAGCACCGGAGAAGCCGGGCGTACCGCGTGCAAGCACCTTGAGGTCGACGTTCGGCGCCAGCGGCACGTTGCGCACATGCACCTTGAGGATGCGTTCGCGGCCGTTGATATCCGGGTTCGGCACGACGACCTGGCGGTCGAAACGGCCCGGACGCAGCAGTGCCGGATCGAGAACATCAGGACGGTTGGTCGCCGCGATCAGGATGATGCCTTCGTTTGCCTCGAAGCCGTCCATTTCGACCAGCAACTGGTTGAGCGTCTGTTCGCGCTCGTCATTGCCGCCGCCGAGACCGGCGCCACGATGGCGACCGACAGCGTCGATTTCGTCGATGAAGATGATGCAGGGCGCATTCTTCTTTGCCTGCTCGAACATGTCGCGCACACGGCTGGCGCCGACGCCGACGAACATTTCGACGAAGTCGGAACCGGAGATCGTGAAGAACGGCACGTTGGCTTCGCCTGCGACGGAGCGGGCAAGCAGCGTCTTACCGGTACCGGGAGGGCCGACGAGCAGCACGCCGCGCGGAATGCGTCCGCCGAGGCGCTGGAACTTCTGCGGATCGCGCAGGAATTCGACGATTTCTTCCAGATCCTGCTTGGCTTCGTCTACGCCGGCAACGTCGTCAAAGGTGACGCGGCCATGCGCTTCGGTCAGAAGCTTGGCCTTGGACTTGCCAAAGCCCATGGCGCCGCGCGACCCGCCCTGCATCTGGCGCATGAAGAACAGCCAGACGCCGAGGATCAGAAGCATCGGAAGAAGCGTGCCGATGTAGCTCAGGAAGCCGGACGAGCCGTCGGTTTCCGGGCGAACCGTGACCGTCACGTCCTTGGCTTCAAGGCGCTCGGTCAGCGCCGTATCGACTGAAGGCGCATAGGTCTGGAACGTTGCGCCGCTTTCGGAATAGCTGCCGATCACTTTCGAGCCGGTGATCACGACTTCCTTGACGCGGCTCGCATCCACGTCCTTGAGGAATTGCGAGAACGGGATCTCGCGCGAGCCGGTGCGCTCCGTCGGCTGCTGGAACATGCTGAACAACGCGATCAGCAGAAGCGCTATGATTGCCCAAAGGGCAAGATTACGAAAATTAGGGTTCATCGAACTCCCCGGAACCTGTCACGGCCCGCGCATTTCGCCGGGCCGCTGTCTTGCTCCCTAACATAGGGTTCTGGCGACGCATTGCCAAGGCAAACCGGCTTCTACCGTTCCATTTCTGTCAATAGATCGTGAACCGGTGGCGGAAGATAACGCTCTCGTCCGAACAATCCCGCGATCCTGTCCGCCATGATCCTGTCGAAACCCGGCAAAAAGGTGTCGTAGAGGCCGATCCTCGGCTCGATAGCGGCCGATGCAACATTTTTGACGTCGTCGGACACGATGCGGGGCGCCGACAACGACACACGACCGGCAACGCCCGGTGGCAGGCCTGCGGCAATAAGTCTCTGCTGTTGTGGTCCGCGACCGCCTTCCACCGTCAGCGCAAGAGGACCGTCGCCACCATTGCGGATCAGAAAGCGGTCATCCCAGACGCCGGTTTGCCCGGCCTGCAACGTCAGATCCTCGATACCGCGCGCCTCCCGATAGAGATAGAGTCCGGTCGAGCGCCGGTCGAAGACGACGCGTCCCGCGGTCAGCCGCCCCGGTGTCCCCTGCTCCAGGAAATTTACCAGCCGTTCCACCGTCTCGGTCGCAGGCAGATGTGCACGGCCGCCGAGGACGGTCGCCAGCGCAAGCAGTGCCCGTTGCCAATCGATGTCGCGGCATTGGCCGGCCATCGAAGAAGGGATTTCCGCGACCAACCCCGCGTGCACCCGCACGTGCCGTTCGAGCAGAGCGGCGGCAGCTGCCGACGATCGCGCCCGGGACCGGGCGCCCCAGGCGCCGGCACCGGTCTCCAGCGAAGATGCCAACGAGGCCCGCGCACGTACCCGCTCGAAGCGCGTGTTCACGTTGCTCGGATCATCGAACCAGCCGACTTTGCGGTCGGTGAGAAAGGCGCGAATGGCTGCGCGGTCGACCGTGAGGAACGGTCGCAGCACCCAGATGCGCCGGTCATAGAGCGTGGCCTCCGCCATGCCCGCGGCACCGGGCCCCTCCCCCCGCCGTGCGCGCATCAGGATCGTCTCTCGCTGGTCGTCGAGCGTGTGACCGGTGACGATTGAGGACGCTTCGAAGCGCTGTGCAGCGTCTGCCAGCAAAGCGTAGCGCGCCTCGCGCGCCGCTGCCTGAATGCCGGTCCTGGGCTTCGGCCCGTCCCATCGGGTGATGATATGCGGTACGCCCAGGCTCTCGCAGAACGCCGCGACACCGCGCGCCTCATCGGCCGATTCCGGCCTCAGCGCATGATCGACCGTGCAGGCGGCGAGGGAAAACTGTGTGGGCTTGGTTGCCTCGATCGCCTCGTTGAGAGCGAGAAGCAGTCCTTTCGAGTCGCTCCCGCCGGAGACGGCCACGAGAATACGTGCTGGTCTATCGAAGGAGGCAAGAAATCGTTTTGCCGTTTCGACAACGGCCAGTGGCGGGTGGGCCTCAGCAGCCAAAACGGCTCTGCTCGCTCGTCACCTTTGCCTTTACCGCCGGCGAAGCCTTCGGGTAGCGCTTGTTGACCTCGCGCAGCGTCGCGCAGGCAGTTTCCTTGTTGTCGAGCGCGCCCAGCGACATGCCGAGCTTCAGCAGCATTTCCGGCGCCTTCGGCGACTTTCCGTGGGCCTGGTGCGCGTTCAGGAAGGTCTTGGCCGCGTCACTGTATTTGCCCTGCGAATACTGCGCCTCACCCAGCCAGAAGCTGGCATCGGCCGCCTTGTCGCCCTGCGGGAACGCGGCCAGATAGTCGCCGAATTCCTGTTCCGCCGTGCTGTAATCGCCGGAGAGAACGTGGCCGTAGGCCGACTGGTAGAGATCGCCGGGGTTGTCGAGCGAGGCGGTCTGCTGATTGCCCGGGTTAGCGTTCAGGCCACCATCGTCGGCGGGCAGACCCGCACCGGCTTCGACACCCGGAGGCGTAGCGTTCGCGCCGGGTTGAGCATCGGTTGTCGCCGAAACCGGATTGCCGCTCTGGTCGAAGACGATCTGGCCAAGCGTGGTCGGCGCAGCCGCGCCATTGGAACCCTGGCTACCAGCCGAAGGAAGACCGGAGGCAGCCATGTCGCTGCCGCCGCCTGCCGGTGCCATCGTCTGGCTATCCGTCACCCCGGGGGTGACGGACGCCTGATCGCTGGTCTTCGGCGTCTGCAATGCGCCGCTCTTCTTCGGGGAGGCCTTGCCGCTTTCCAGGTCCTGGAAGCGGAACTCGTTGTCCTCCTGGAACTTCCGGATCTGCTCCTGCATCTGCAGCAGCTGGAAGCTCATTTCTTCGATACGCCCGTTGAGCGAGCGGATCTGTTCCTCAAGCTGGCCAAGCCGTGCGGTCTCGGCCGACTGCACCTTCACCACGGGCAGGTTCTGCGCGCCGGCTTGAGTTTCAGTCGTTCGGGCCAGCAGCCCTGAAAGCGGCATGGCGTTCGCCGTCTGGCCCAGGCCCGCAAGGGCCGCAAGACCGATCAGCCCCGCCACGACAAATTTCTTCATTTCATTTGTCCTGTTCGAATACCGGTTGTCCCACCCTTGACCAGGGGCCCGCAATACATCTCGCCGAGTCAACTGGGTGATTGCCGCACAGTTTTCCAATTGCCCTGAAAAAGCAACGGAGTTCGGCCAAAGTGTGGTAAAAAAGCAAAGGGCGGCTGAGAGCCGCCCTTTTAATTTAGAAGTCTGTGATCTTAGGAACACGGTGTGTTCCCTGGAACACGGGCATTCCCCCGAACACGTCATGCTACCCGACCGAGCCAGGCTCGGCCGTGAGATTACATGCCAGCGCCACCGAGGACGGTAACCGCGCGGCGGTTCTGCGACCAGCACGAGATGTCGTCGCAGACGGCAACCGGCTTTTCCTTGCCGTAGGAGATCGTCTTCATGCGGTTTGCCGGAACGCCCTGGCTAACGAGGTAGTCGCGGGTGGAGGCCGCACGGCGGGCGCCGAGCGCAAGGTTGTATTCGCGCGTGCCGCGTTCGTCGGCATGGCCTTCGATCGTGATTGCGTAGTTCGGGTACTTGGCGAGCCACTGAGCCTGGCGGGCGAGCGTCTGCTGCGCGTCGGCACGGATCGAGGTGGAGTCGGTGTCGAAGAAGATGCGGTCGCCGACGTTGACGGTGAAGTCCTGCTGCGAACCCGGCGTTGCGGCGCCCGCGCCGCCGAGGCCGAGCTCGTTGGCATTGTTCGGCATGTTCTTCTTCGATGCACAACCAGCGATAGCAAGCGTCATGACCAGGGCGATCATGACCGGGTTGCGAGCGATGGTCTGCATGCGGCCTACGGCCGGGGTGTCAATTCGGCTCATGCGCCGGTCTCCTTGGGAAGTGTCTGAATTCACGGTTGCCAGACTGTAACCGGAAGCGGTTAATCGCTTTTCAACAGTTATGGTTAATAAATCGATAATTTTAGCTCGGGGCCTGCTAGACCAGCACTTTGCGGCGAGAAAGCGGCATCGTTGCCACATTTTCCCGCCGCAAAACGGGTCAGGCCGGAGCGGGATGAGGAAAACTGTGTGCGGTTTTCCGCCCGTATCCCGCTCCTCACCGTGATCTACTCGAGCAGCGGCGACCAGGCCGGGTCGGATGCGAAGCCCTGCGTCTGGATCGGCTGCTCGTTGTAGCCGGAAATATCGATCGAATAGAGCTGCGGTCCGCCGGCACCGGCGCCCTGACGGAAGAACATCAGCACGCGGCCGTTCGGCGCCCAGGTCGGGCCCTCGTTGTGGAAGCCCGTGGTCAGGATGCGTTCGCCCGAACCGTCGGTCTTCATCACGCCGATCGAGAACTTGCCGCCCGACTGCTTGGTGAAGGCGATGAGGTCGCCGCGCGGAGACCAGACCGGCGTCGAATAGCGACCGTCTCCGAAGGAGATGCGACGCTGGCCGGAGCCGTCGGCACCCATGACGTAAATCTGCTGGCCGCCGCCACGGTCGCTTTCAAAGGCGATCTGGCTGCCGTCAGGCGAATAGGACGGTGCCGTGTCGATCGCGGCCGTGTTGGTGAGGCGTGTCGTCGTGCGCGAGCGCAGGTCCATCGTATAGATGTTGGCGTTACCGTCCTGCTGCAGGCTCATGATCACGCGCTGGCCATCAGGCGAGAAGCGCGGCGAAAACGTCATGCCGGGGAAGTTGCCGACGACTTCGCGCTGTCCGGTCTCGAGCTGCAGCAGGTAGACGCGCGGCTGCTGGTTTTCGAACGACATGTAGGTGACTTCCTGGCGGTTCGGCGAGAAGCGCGGCGTGAGCACGATGTCGTTGGAATTGGTGAGCGCACGGGCGTTGAAGCCGTCCTGGTCCATGATCGCCAGCTGACGCTTGCGCGCCGTCTTCGGGCCGCTTTCGGCGACATAGACGATGCGCGTGTCGAAATAGCCCTTTTCACCGGTGACGCTCTCATAGATGGCGTCGGCGATGATGTGGGCGACGCGGCGCCAGTTTTCCGGTTGGGTGAAGAACTGCTGGCCGGTCATCTGCTTGCTACCGAACGTATCCCACAGGCGGAACTCCGCCTTCAGCCTGCCGTCGCCTTCCTGCGTCACGCGGCCGGTGACAAGCGCCTGCGCATTGATGACCTTCCAGTCCTCGAAGCGCGGCGTGGCGTCAGGATTGCTGATTTTCTCGATGAAGGCGCCCTTGTTGATCGGTGCGAATAGGCCGGACCGCTTGAGGTCCGCTGCGACCACGTCGGAGATCTTCTGGCCGAGTTCACCCTGAAGGAAGTCGGTAACAGCGATCGGCAGGGGCTCGACCTTGCCCTTGTTGATGTCGATGACAACTTCCGCGTTTGCGGGCGCTGCCGCCACGACGGCGACCAACATGCCCGCGGCCACCATCAGGGCACGGAAAAGAGAGACCTTGATCATAGAGACAAGCCTTTCAGCTTAGTATGAAGGGTTTGCAGGGTTGGTTTGCTATCCGGCATGGGTTCCAATCCCGGCAGCGTTAAAGCGCGAATTCCGAGGGGTCGAAATTCAGCACGAGGGTATTCCATCCTTTTTCGCCTTCATATTTTTCAGGCGGCAGGTTTTGTAGCGGAGCTGAGCGGCGGAGCGCGCGCATGGTGCTGCTTTCAACAGCGCGGCGCGTACCCTCAGGCCCGCCAGTTGCAGTGACCTCAGGCTCGCCGACGATGTTGCCGGCCGGATCCAGCTGTACGCGGATCGTGACGCGAACCTCCGCGACACCAGTCAAGCCGGCGGTCAGCGCCCAATTGCTCTGGATCTGGCCCTTCACGCCGTCGATCTCGTTGGCGCTGAGGCCCACGCCGACGGTCTTCTTGCCGCCGAGCGCCGCCTCTTGCGTCGAGCGCTTGGCGCCACCGGCGGACGGATCCTGCCGGTTGAGCAGCGCTGCAATCTCGTCGGCATTGAACTTGCTTTCCTCGGTGGAGGCTGCCTTCTTCTGTTCCTTCGGCGTTGCCTCGTTCTTGCGCTCAGGCGTCTTGGCGCTCTGGGCCGGCTTTTCGACCTTGGGCTTTGCGGCCGGCGTCGGCACCTTTTCGGGCAACGCTTCGGCTTCCGGGTTCTCCGCCGGCTTTTCTTCGGCTGGCGCCGGTTCCGGCTTGGTTTCCGGTTTCACTTCCTGCTTCGGTTCCGGCAATGCCGCAACTTCGGTCGCAGGCTCGGAGGCGGGCTTCGTCTCCTCGACCTTCTTGATTTCCTGTTCGATCGGATCGGGCGTCGGCTCGGGCTTTTCGTTCTTTTCGGGCGACGCCGTGGCTTCGCTCTTCGACGGCTTGGCGTTCGGCGTCGGCGGCGTCTTCAGGTCCGTGTCGTTGTCGCCGACATTCTCGGCAGGCTGGTTCGTTTCCGGACGCTTGGTCGGAACCGGCGACGACGTCTCCTTCTTCGGCGCCTTCTTGTCGCCCTGCTGAACCTGCGTCATTTCCGAGTAGGGAACGATGTCGACAGGCAGAGCCTCGACGTCGGCGACCTGAAAGTCAGCCGGGCTGCCGAGCGACACCATCGCCCAGGTCAGAACCAGGGCGTGGAGGACAGCAGATGTAGCGAGACTGCCCTTCATCGTGGACGATCACTTTTCCTGTTCTTGCAGCGTGACGAGGCCGAGGTTCTTGAAACCGGCGGCCGAGATGCGAGCCATGACCTTCATGACCGTGCCGTAGTCGGCATTGGTGTCGCCACGAACATAGATGCGCTCGTTGTAACCGGTGGTGGCAATCGCCTCGAGCTTCGGCACGACCTCTTCGATCGCGATCGGCGTTTCCTGCAGGAAGATTTCGCCGGCCGGATTGACCGAAACGGTGATCGGCTGCGTATCGGAATTGAGCGCCTTGGCCTGCGTTTCCGGCAGGTCGATCGGCACGCCGACCGTCATCATCGGTGCTGCCACCATGAAGATGATGAGCAGCACCAGCATCACGTCCACGAAGGGCGTGACGTTGATTTCGCTCATGATCGCTTTCTTGCCGCCGCGGCGACGACGACCGCCGCCCGAACCCTTGGCTCCGCCAACCGACATACCCATCAGCGTGGTCTCCGTATTCTCTGGCGATTATTGCGCGGCCTGGCGCGGGCTCTGCAGCTTCTCGTCGATCTGCCGCGACAGGATGGCGGAGAACTCGTCGGCAAAAGCTTCCATGCGCGCCGAGAGCTTGCCGGCGTCGGCCGAAAACTTGTTGTAGGCGATAACCGCCGGGATAGCGGCGAGAAGGCCGATTGCGGTGGCGAGCAGCGCTTCGGCGATACCGGGCGCCACGACCGCAAGGTTGGTCGACTTCGAACCGGCGATCGCCTGGAACGAGGTCATGATACCGACGACAGTACCGAAGAGGCCGATGAAGGGTGCGGCCGAACCGATCGTCGCGAGCGAGCCGAGCCGGGCTTCGAGCGATTCCGATTCCCGTGAAAGCGTCACATCCATGGCGCGGTCGATACGCATCTGCAGGCCGATCGGCGAGCGGGCGCCGCGTTCGAAGCTCTTCTTCCATTCGCGCATGGCGGAAACGAAGATCGCCCCCATGCCGGCGGTCTGCCGGTCGGCGAGTGTCCGGTAGAGCTCTTCCAGCGACTGTCCGGACCAGAACACCTGCTCGAAACTGTCGAGCTGACGGCGCACACGGCCGTAGTTCAGCGTCTTGTCGACGACGATCGCCCAGGTCCAGACCGAGGCGGCAATCAGCCCCAGCATGACCAGCTTCACGACAAAGCCCGCCTGCATGAACAGCGACCAGAGGGTCACATCGTGCGTCGCAGCGGCCAATCCAACCTGTTCCATCGTCTTCAGTCCCCGAATCCAAACACCCGGCAAGAGCTGCTCATGCTCGTGACCGGGTAGCCCAAACGTCCTGTTTGCAAGAATGCCCGGCACCGCCGTAGATCGCACCATCGCGACCTTTATTAGCTTTAGGTTGCCTTCTTGCCGTCAATTTTGGTCAAAGGATGACGTGCACTGCACAAATCCTGATGCAGTGATTAAGACACCATTATGGTTAAGCAACCGTTACCGAACTGTGTCTTTGCAGTATCACCTGGCCGCCGGAACTTACGTTCGCCGGGCACGTTTCTTCGCCATGGCTCAGCAGACGACACGACAGCGCGACAAACGGCCCTCCTCACCGCATTTTGATCCACGGGACCGGCTGATCCTGGCGCTTTACGCCCAACTCAAGGCCGAGCGCGAAACCCGCGCGGCGTTGGAGGACGCGCTTGCCCACGGCGTTCTGTCGTCCGATGTCCTTCAGGCAATCATCTCCGATCCAGTTCCGGTTGTCACAAGCGAGGATATCGCCCACATCGAACGGGCCCTCGCCCACGAGACCCGACCGGCTGAATCCCCTGATGGGACGCCAACCCTCCGACGATTGAGTGGAGGCGGGTAATGGCTGCACGCCGTGATCCGCTCGCCGAATACAATAAGCGCCGCGATTTCAGCGAGACCCGCGAGCCCAAAGGCACCCGCAGCCACAGCCGGTCGAACCGCAAGCGCTTCCTGGTGCAGAAACATGACGCCACGCGCCTGCATTACGATTTCCGGCTGGAATGGGACGGCGTGCTGAAAAGCTGGGCCGTGACCCGGGGACCGAGCCTCAACCCGCGGGACAAGCGTCTCGCCGTTCGCACCGAAGACCACCCGCTTGCCTATGGCGATTTCGAAGGAACAATCCCCGAGAAGCAATATGGCGGCGGCACCGTCATGTTGTGGGACACCGGTTGGTGGGAACCGGAAAACGATCCGGATGAAGGATTGCGTGAAGGCAAGCTGACGTTTCATCTGCACGGAGAGCGCCTGCAAGGTGGCTGGGCGCTGGTCCGCATGCGGCCACGCCCAGGCGAGAAGCGGGAGAACTGGCTGCTCATCAAGGAGGGTGACGACATCGCCACCGAAGATGGCGAAATTCTCTTGGAGGATCATCAGACGAGCGTCACCACCGGCCGGACCATGGACGAGATCGCCGCGGGAGAAGGCGAACGGAAGAAACATGTCTGGGCTTCCAACAGGAGCACATCGGAGAACCTCAGGGCCGGCGCAGTCGATCCGCCGTCGACGAAACAGAGCAAATCGCCCACACTCTCGACCAGGACGATTTCCGAGGGGCAACGGAAGCGCAAGGAGGCAAGTGCCGTGACACCCGAAACGCCGAAACCGGCAACGAAGTCCGGGGGCAAATCCCAGGTGAAAGCCGCGAAGGCGTCGAGCACGAAAGATAGCTCAACCGCAGCAGAGGAAACGGTCCTCGGCGTGCGGATCACCCATCCGGAGCGGATCCTGTTCGAAGGTCAGAGCATCAGCAAACTCGATCTCGCCCGCTACTATGCCGTCGTCGCGGATCGGATGTTGCCATACGCCGCCGAGCATCTGCTGTCGCTTGTCCGCGCCCCGCAAGGCGTCAAGGGACCGCGCTTTTACCAGAAGCATGCGAGTGAAGGCTTCCCGGACGAGATCAAGGAAGTTCCCGTCACGGAGAGCTCCGGCGAGACCGAGAACTACATGTATGTGCGCGACGCCAAAGGACTGGTCGCCGCCGTGCAGATGGGCACGCTGGAGTTCCACATCTGGGGCTCGCGCTTCGACAAACTCGAGACCCCCGATCGGCTGGTTTTCGACCTCGACCCCGACGAGGGCCTCGACTTCGCGGTCGTCAAGGCGGCGGCCATGGCTCTGCGCGACGCGCTCGACGAGATCGGGCTGACGTCGTTGCCGATGGTCACCGGCGGCAAAGGCGCCCATGTCATCGTGCCATTGGTAGCGCGGGCCACCTGGCCGGAAGCCAAGGCCTTCGCCAAGACCTTTGCCCAGGGTTTTGCCGAGCGCGAACCGGACAATTTCGTCGCCACCATGTCGAAGGAGAAGCGCAAGGGCCGCATCTTCATCGACTGGCTGAGGAACGAGCGCGGCGCGACCGCGATCGCCCCCTATTCCACGAGAGCACGATCCGGCGGACCGGTGGCAACACCCATCAGCTGGGACGAGCTTTCCGCGCTTGAAGCCGCCAACGGCTTCCGGATCCCCGACATTCTCGAACGGATTGAAAGCGGCATAGATCCCTGGCGGGACCTGGCGAAGGTCAGGCAATCCCTGACCAGGAAGATCCTGGACAAGCTCGGAGTCGAGGACGTCGACTAAACCGTGTTTGTCGAGGACGTGCCGGGCTGGCCGGCGCTCTCCTTGGCGTGATGGAACTTGTAGGCTAGCGCCTCCGGCAGCCGCCGCGGCCGGCCCTGGCCGTTGATGACGGCGATGATCACCTTGGAGGCGATCAGCAGTTGCTCGCCGCGACGGATTTCCTGCAGCAGCACCATCTTGGCGCCGCCGGCCTTCTCCGTGACCGTGGTGATCGTCAGGATATCGTCCATACGCGCAGGCAGCTTGAAGTCGATTTCCATGCGGTGGACGACGAAGACCAGACCTTCGCTGTCACCTTCGATCGCGAGCGTCGCCTGTTCGACGCCGAGCAGGCGCAGGAAATCGGTGCGGGCGCGCTCCATGAAGTGCAGGTAGCGGGCGTGATAGACGACGCCGGAAAAATCGGTGTCTTCGTAATAGACGCGCTGGATCAGCCGATGGCCGTTTTCGGTCAGTTCGCCTGCAAGCGAAATCAGGGACATGCTTTTCTCCGCAAGTACATCCCGTTTCCTGTGCAGGAACAAAAAGCCATTTGCAAGCATTGCAGCGTTGTCACAATCCTATCCTATCACGTGACGGACTTCCTTCCCTCGATCAGGAGAACGTGCATGAAGATTGCGATTCTCGGTGGCGACGGTTTCGTCGGCTGGCCTACGGCTCTTCACCTGTCCGATACGGGCCACGACGTCCATATCCTCGACAATCTCTCCCGCCGCTGGATCGATACGGAACTCGGCGTACAATCGCTGACGCCGATGGATTCGATCCAGGAACGTACCCGCATCTGGCATGCAGAAACCGGCCGGCGCATCCATTTCAATCTCATCGATCTTGCCCGCGATTACGAACTCCTCAAGAATTGGCTCGCCGAGCATCGCCCTGATGCGATCGTGCATTTCGCCGAGCAGCGTGCCGCGCCCTATTCGATGAAGAGCGACCGCCACAAGAACTACACGGTCAACAACAACGTCAACGCCACGCACAATCTCCTGAACGCGCTGGTCGAACTCGGGCTCGACGCCCATCTCGTGCATCTCGGCACCATGGGCGTCTATGGCTATTCGACCATTGGTGCTGCGATCCCCGAAGGCTATCTGCCTGTCGGTATCGAAACGATGGGCGGCGAGACCGTCAGCCAGGAAATTCTCTATCCGTCCAATCCCGGCTCGATCTACCACATGACCAAGTGCCTGGATCAGTTGCTCTTCCAGTTCTACGCCAAGAACGACGGCCTCAGGATTACCGACCTGCACCAGGGCATCGTCTGGGGCACCCATACCGAGCAGACGCGCCGCCACGCCCAGCTCATCAACCGCTTCGACTATGACGGCGACTATGGCACCGTCTTGAACCGTTTCCTCATTCAGGCGGCGATCGGATATCCGCTGACGGTACATGGCACCGGCGGCCAGACGCGCGCCTTCATCCACATCCAGGATTCTGTCCGCTGCATCGAGCTGGCGCTGAAGAACCCGCCCGCCCGCGGCAGCCGCGTCGAGATATTCAACCAGATGACCGAGACCCACCGGGTGCGCGACCTCGCCGAGATGATCGCAGCGATTTCAGGATCGCAGATCGCCTGGCTGCCGAACCCGCGCAAGGAAGCGGCCGAGAACGAACTCGTCGTGCACAATGAGAAGTTCTTAGGCCTCGGCCTCAACCCGACGCGGCTGCAGGACGGGCTGCTGTCGGAAATCGTCGATGTCGCGAAGAAATTCGCCTATCGTGTCGATAGAACGCGCGTGCCTGCCGTCTCCGCCTGGACCAAGGACATCGCGCCGCTGATCAACCACGACCCAGAGGGCAAGCGGCTGAAATCCGTTTCATGACATCAAACGACCCTTCGGAGGGGCTGCGCCCCTCCTCGCCACCCTTGGCCGATCATGCCTTCGTGACGCTCGTCACTAATGCCGACTATGCGCTCGGTGCCCGCGCGCTCGCACGCTCCATCCGGCTCACGAGCACCAAGGCGGATATCGTCGTGCTCCATACGGGCGGCGTAGCGCTCGAAGCACTGGCGCCGCTGGCCGAGTTCGGCTGTCGCCTGATCGAGACCGATCTCTTGCCGCTTTCCGATGCCTTCAACGAGCGTCATCAGCGCCGGAACGTGCATGAGAAGGCACCCTTCACCAAGGGCCGCAAACCGGCCTTCCACTCGCCGCTCGACAACTTCTGCAAGCTCAGGCTCTGGCAATTAACCGAATACTGCCGCTGCGTCTTCATTGATGCCGACGCGGTTGTGCTCCGCAACATCGACCGGCTGTATGCCTATCCGGAATTCTCCGCGGCCCCGAATGTCTATGAAAGCCTCGCCGACTTTCACCGGCTGAATTCCGGCGTCTTCGTCGCCGAACCGTCGTTGGCGACATTCGACAGGATGCTCGACCGGCTCGACGCACCCGATGCCTTCTGGCCACGCACCGACCAGACCTTCCTACAAAGCTTCTTCCCGGATTGGCACGGCCTGCCGGTGACGATGAACATGCTGCAATATGTCTGGTTCAACATGCCCGCGCTCTGGGACTGGCGCTCGATCGGCGTGCTGCACTACCAGTATGAAAAGCCCTGGGAAAAAGACCATCCGCGTGCCGGGGCCCTGCGGCCACTGATCGACCTCTGGTTCGCCTACCTGACCGGGGACGACATTCCGGAGATCGCCTCCCTCCCCAATCCGGCGCACCGATGAGCAGGGTGCTGGTCTCCGGCGGCACCGGCTTCGTCGGCCGCTTCATCGTCGAGCATTTGATCGCCAATCGCTACGAGGTGATCGTTAGCGGCCGCCATCCCCCCGATAACAGCTTTTTCTCGCGCAACCTCCCCTTCGTTCCGCTCGTCCTCGATCTGGATCGCGATCAGTCCGCCGCGTTCGATGGCATTGACGGCTTTGTTCATGCCGCCTTCGACCATGTCGAGGGCAAATATCGCGGCGGTGAAGGCGATGATCCGGAGAGCTTTCGCCGTGCGAACATCGATGGCTCGATCCGCCTGTTCGAGACCGCTCGCGCTGCCGGCGTCAAACGCTGCGTCTTCCTGTCGAGCCGCGCCGTCTACGGCAGCAGGCGCCCAGGCCCCATCGACGAGACATTCGCACCCGATCCGGACACGCTCTATGGCGCGGTGAAGGTCACCGTGGAAGATCACCTACGCCTGCTTGCGACCGAGGATTTCAGCGTGGCAAGCCTGCGCGTCACCGGCGTTTACGGCGCGGCCGCTCCTGGCAGGCAGCACAAATGGGCCGAGCTGTTTGCGAACTATCTTGATGGAAAACCGATCCAGCCTCGGATCGGCACCGAAGTTCACGGCGACGACGTCGGCGCCGCAGTACGGCTCATGCTGGAAGCGGATAGCGACACCGTGCGCGGTGAGGTCTTCAACGTTTCGGACCTGCTGCTCGATGTCAGGCAAATCCTGTCGGTGGTGCAGACGCTGACCAGGTCTCGGCACCCATTGCCGGAGGCCGCTTCAGCGGATGGCTATCTCGTCATGTCGACCGAAAAGTTGCGCCGGCTTGGCTGGCAACCCGGCGGATCCGAGCTGTTGGCGACGACGATCAGGGAGTTGGTCACAGACAGCAAGTCGGCGTAAAACCCCCGACGCCTGACCGGGCTAACCGAGGTCGATGACGACGATCTCCGGCGGCACGCCGAAACGGACCGGTGCAAGCGAGCAGCCGAGACCGCCGGAGACGATCAGGTTGCGGTCGTCCTCGACCATGTGCCCATAGGCATAGCGATCGCCGAAACGCGAAGGCACCACGGGCGCGAAGCCGAGAAGCCGCACCTGCCCGCCATGGGTATGACCCGACAGTGTCAATGCGACCCGTGGGGGAACGCTCGGGAAGATGTCCGGCTCATGTGCCAGCAGAACGACCGGATCACCGTCATTCACCTGTGCGAGCGTGCCGTCGAGATCGTCGAGACCCGCCATGCGCTGGCGCTGCCACTTCTTGCCCGGCACCAATGCAAGCTGGTCTTCGAGACCGGCGATCCAGAAGCCCTGCCCGTCCTTTTCCAGCCGGATTGCCCGGTTGCTGTAAACGTTGATGCCGACATCCTGCAGCGCCTTGTGCCCGAAGGTCGGACCGCCGCCATTTTTCTGCGCGGTCTTGTCCTCCCACCAGTCGTGATTGCCCATGACGGCATGCACGCCGAGCGGCGCCGAGAGGGTCGCAAGCGCCTTCGCCCATTCGCTGGAATGCACGTAGCGGGTCACGAAGTTCATGCCGGCCGCATAATCCCCGAGCAGCACCGTCACGTCGCCGCCCAGCGCGTTGGCCTGACGGCAGATCGAAGCGATGCGACCTGCCGGCATCCAGGGCTCGCAGGCATGGATATCGGCGAGCGCGACGACGCGCAGCTTCAACCCGGGCGTCCAGCCGGGCGGCGTCAGGGTGTAGCGGGTCACGTTCAGCCGGGCCAACGGCTCGACGGCGAAGGCGTAACCGCCGAGCGCCGCCATGCTGGCGATACCGCCGCCGATCACTTTCAATAATCCGCGGCGGGTAATCATCTATTCGTCCTCGAGTGTCAGCCGGAACTGCGTCGCCTCGACCTCTTTCGGCGGGTTGAGGCCGATATGTTTCCAGGCATTTGCGGTCAAGATACGACCGCGCGGCGTACGCTGTATGAAGCCCTGCTGGATCAGGTAGGGCTCGATGATGTCTTCGATCGCATCACGCGGTTCCGAGAGACCGGCGGCGATGGTTTCGATGCCGACAGGCCCGCCGGCGAAATTCTGTGCGATCATGAAGAGATAGCGGCGGTCGAGCTGGTCGAGCCCCATATTGTCGACCAGCAGCCGCGTCAGCGCCTCGTCAGCGATCTTCCTGGTCACGGCTTCGGCGCGCGCCACTTCGGCGAAATCGCGCACCCGCCGCAACAGCCGGCCGGCAATACGCGGCGTACCGCGGGCGCGGCGGGCGATCTCGCGCGCGCCATCGTCTGTCATGCCGAGGCCCATCAGCCGGGAACCTCGGCGCACGATCGATTCCAGTTCCTCGACCGTGTAGAAGTTGAGACGCACGGGAATGCCGAAACGGTCACGCAGCGGCGTGGTCAAGAGGCCGAGGCGGGTCGTCGCCGCGACCAGCGTGAACTTCGACAGATCGATCTTTACCGAACGCGCCGCCGGGCCTTCGCCGATGATCAGGTCGAGCTGGAAATCTTCCATCGCAGGATAAAGAATTTCCTCGACCGCCGGATTGAGCCGGTGGATCTCGTCGATGAAGAGCACGTCGCGTTCTTCGAGATTGGTAAGCAAAGCCGCAAGGTCGCCAGCCTTGGCGATAACCGGACCGGAGGTCGAGCGAAAGTTGACGCCGAGTTCCTTGGCCATGATCTGCGCAAGCGTCGTCTTGCCGAGGCCGGGCGGGCCAACGAAGAGCACATGGTCCAGCGCCTCGCCGCGGTTCTTGGCCGCTTCGATGAAAATCTTCAGGTTGGCGCGCGCTTCCGCCTGGCCGGTGAATTCGTCCAGCGACTGCGGGCGCATGGTCGCATCGAGATCTTCACCGCGCTTTTCCGGCGTTATCAGACGTGCCGCGTCAGTCATGCATTCGTTCCAATTGGTCAGTCGTCATGGCGCAGGTACTCACCTGCGTCCGGCCCTCTTCCGTTCTGCCTTGAGCGCCCCGCCAAGGCAAGCGATCATCGCGCCAGTTCCTTGAGGCCGAGGCGAATGAGCTTGGCACTGTCGCCCCCCTCACCGCCATTCTTCAACGCGGCGGCCACCGCATTGGCCGCCTGGTCGCGTGAATAGCCGAGATTGGTGAGCGCCGAAACCGCATCCGATACCGGCGCGGACGCGACCCCTTCGCCGAGTTCCTGCTTGAGGCCGATCGAGCCCGACATCTCGCCGGCAAAGGACGGTGCCTTGTTCTTGAGCTCGGTGACGATACGAACCGCCACCTTGGGCCCGACGCCCGGCGCACGCGAGACCGAGGTCTTGTCCTGCAACGCAATTGCATTTGCCAGTTCGCCCGGCGTCAAGGTCGAAAGTACCGCGAGTGCCACTTTCGAGCCGACGCCCTGCACGCTTTGCAGGAGGCGGAACCATTCCCGCTCCAGCGCAGTCAGAAAGCCGAAGAGCTTCAACTGGTCCTCGCGCACATAGGTCTCGATGAAGAGCATCGCCGCCTCGCCGGCCGATCCGAGCTTGGACAGCGTGCGCGCCGAACAAAAAGCGACATAGCCGACGCCATGCACGTCGAGCACGACATGATCCTCGCCGATCTCGTCGATGGTACCCTTCAATTTGCCGATCATATGGCGTCTCTCGCGGTGGGCTGGGATGGTCGCTCAGACCATCGGGAAATTTCTTGTCTACAGTGCCGCGCGTCTACAAGACTCGCTAAGGTCGCTTTAACACTTTAGATCTGCTGCAACTACGCCATCAATGCGGCGAGCCGGCTTGTCACCGATTGGCGGTTGTGAGCATGACAAATGGCGATGGCCAATGCGTCCGCCGCATCGTTGCCCTTGAATTCGACCTTCGGCATCAGAACCTTGATCATCATGTGGATCTGCTGCTTCTCGCCGTGGCCGACGCCGATCACAGCCTTCTTGACCGCGTTCGGTGCATATTCGGCGACCCTGAGGCCCGCGCGCGCCGGCACAAGCATCGCAATGCCGCGCGCCTGGCCGAGTTTCAGCGTCGCGGTTGCATCCTTGTTGACGAAGGTCTGTTCGACCGCCGCCTCGTGCGGCTGGTAGCTGTGCACCACCTCGGCAAGCCCGTCGTGCAGCTGGCAGAGTCGCGAGGCGAGATCCATCTCGCCATCGGAGGTCACCGTGCCGGAGGCCACGAAGCGCAGCGAGTTGCCGAGCGTCTCGATGATGCCCCAGCCGGTACGGCGGAGGCCCGGATCGATGCCGATGATGCGAATCGTGTTCTGCATGAAATTCACCCTATGATGCTCGCCCGGACGCTGCCAGCAAAAAGTGAACAAAACAAAAACATACGCACAGGTGAGACGGGCTTCAGGATTTCTTCGCCACTGCCCTTGGATTGAGGAAAATTGAGCTTACATAGCCTTTCATCAATTTCCCTCAATAAAGGGCTCCATGCCATGGCGACTTTCTCCGTCCTCGATCTTTCCCCGATCACGCAAGGAGGCAGCATCGCCCAATCACTCGAAAACTCGCGCCGTCTGGCCCAGGCTGCCGAGGAAAACGGCTACCAGCGCTTCTGGCTCGCTGAGCATCACGGCATGAAAGGCATTGCCAGTGCGGCGACCTCGCTGGTGATCTCGCATGTGGCCGCAGCCACGAAGACGATCCGCGTCGGCTCCGGCGGCATCATGCTGCCTAACCATTCGCCGCTGGTGATCGCAGAACAGTTCGGCACGCTGGCCGCACTCTATCCCGGCCGCATCGACCTCGGCCTCGGCCGCGCACCCGGCACCGACATGCGCACCGCCCAGGCGCTGCGGCGCAACATGGAAGCAAGCGGCAACAACTTCCCGAACGACGTCGTGGAACTGCAGGCCCTGCTCGGCCCTGTCGCAGAGGATCAGAAGATCATCGCCGTTCCGGGCGCCGATACCAACGTGCCGATCTGGCTGTTGGGCTCAAGCCATTTCAGCGCTCACCTCGCCGGCATGCTCGGCCTTCCCTTCGCCTTCGCATCGCATTTCGCGCCAGACATGCTGCTTTCGGCGCTGGAGATCTATCGCGAGCGCTTCACGCCGTCCGAGACGCTCGACAAGCCGCATGTCATGGTCGGTGTCATGGGCGTCGCCGCCGATACGGACGAAGAGGCCAACTATCTCTTCACCTCGATGCAGCAATCCTTCGTGGCGCTGCGGCGCAATGCGCGCGGACAGTTCCCGCCGCCGGTTCAATCGATGGATGGGCTCTGGAGCTATGACGAAAAGATCTTCGTCGACCATTCGATGATGTATGCCGTCGTCGGCGGGCCCGAGACGATCCGCCGGAAAATCGGAACCTTCCTCGATCAGACGAAGGCCGATGAACTGATCATTTCCATGCCGATCTTCGACATGGAGGCGCGCCTGCATTCGCTTCGCCTCTTCGCCGACGCGCAGAAGGAACTCGTCAAGGCCGCATGAAGCCGCAATCAGATCGCTCCGAAGGCCGGTGCGATTTCATCCATGCGTGAAAAGAACCGATCCGGTCCGAGCCCCTGCAGAAAGTTCGGATCGGCATAGCCCCAAGAAACGGCGCCAGCCGCCACGCCAACCTTGCGCGCAGCCTCGATGTCGCGCGCCTCGTCGCCGATCGCCAGCACGCGCGCCGGATCAAGACCGGAGTGACGGATCGCCCGCTTGAAGTGCTGCGCCTTGCCGAAAAGCGCCGCGCCACACTCATAGAGATCGACGGTCGCCGCCACGTCGCCGAGCGCGGCGCGAATGCCCTCCTCCGCGTTCGAACTGACAATCGCAATGCCGATGCCTGCCGCCTTCAATCGCAAAAGCAGATCGGCCGCACCTGGAAACAGCCGCACGGACGCGGCCTCGGACGCCATGGCCCGGCGCATGAAGCCGGCAATCTGCGGCAGCTTCCACATTGGCACGCCGAGATGCGCGATGATCTCGCGATTGCCCATCGTCCTCAGTGACTGGAATTCCTCGACGGAAAGCTCGCGGAAGCCGTAGCGCCGTGCAGCACTGTTGCACGCGGCCATGAAGCTCGCCGCCGTGTCGGCAAGCGTGCCATCGAAATCGAAGATCGCGAAGTCATAGGTCATCGGGCCATCCAAAGAAAAACCCGTGCCCTTTCGGACACGGGTGCATATTCCGGTAACGATAGGCCGTCCGATCAGGCCGACAGCTTCGCCAGGATCTCGTCCGACACTTCGAAGTTCGAATAGACGTTCTGGACGTCGTCGTCGTCTTCGAGCGTGTCGATGAGCTTCATCAGCGACTGCGCCTTTTCTTCATCGACCGGCACGGTGTTCTGCGCCTTCCAGATCGCATTGACAGTCTCGGCTTCGCCGAGCGTGTCTTCGAGCGCCTTGGAAACGTCGCCGATCGCTTCGAAACCGCAGATGATGGTGTGGCCGTCCTCGTCGGTGGTCACGTCGTCGGCACCGGCCTCGATCGCCGCTTCCATCACCTTGTCGGCGTCACCGGCGGAGAGCTTGTAGGTGATTTCGCCGACACGATCGAAGGAGAACGAAACCGAACCGGTTTCGCCAAGCGCGCCGCCGGCCTTGGTGAAGGTCGAGCGCACGTTGGAGGCGGTACGGTTGCGGTTGTCGGTCAGCGCCTCGACGATAACGGCAACGCCGCCCGGGCCGTAGCCCTCGTAGCGGACTTCTTCGTAGTTTTCCGCGTCGCCGCCGGAGGCCTTCTTGATCGCCCGTTCGATGTTGTCCTTCGGCATCGACTGTGCCTTGGCGTTCTGGATCGCCAGACGCAGACGCGCGTTCATGGCCGGATCGGCCATGCCGGACTTGGCGGCAACCGTGATTTCGCGCGCGAGCTTGGAAAACATTTTCGAGCGCACCGCATCCTGACGGCCCTTGCGGTGCATGATGTTCTTGAACTGTGAATGGCCAGCCATGGCACCCTCTGCATGCATGAATTTGAATGGAATGGGGCGCCTTATAGTTTTATTGCTGCTTTCCGTCCAGCCGGGGCGCGGCTTTTCAGTCGGCAGAGACCTGCGCACGGCTGAGCAGAAAGCTGTGTCCGTCGTCGCGGCGACAGGAAAGGCCGGTGCGTTCGGAAGCACACGCGAACGGCCCCCGTGACCAGCTTTGCCCATAGTCGAGCACCTGAGCTGCCGAGCAGCAGCTCGGATCGCCAACGGCGTGATTGAGTGTGGCGGCCCCTGCACGGCCGAGCGTGGCGCGCACATAGCGCTGCGCGACGATATCGCAGGCAAGCTCAGGCCCACCGTCCTGAGGCTGGTACACCGCGGTGCCGCCGGCCGGCGTGTAGACGCAGCCGATATTGCCCGACGGCATCATGAACATCTCCTGTTCGCCCACGGGCTGTGCTGCCGTCTCGGGTAGACTTTGCTGCTGTTGTCCTTCGGGAGAGGGCATGCGCGGTGGCGGTGCGCCGCCCGCCGCGGCAAGGGTCGAAAGGGAGAGAAAAATCGAAACGCCGACCACAAGCAACTTCATTGGGCGATCCTGAGTGTTCAGACGCCCTTGAGAATATAAATCAATGGTTTGCTTGGCAAGGAACGCAACGATACTTTGATGCTGGCGCTGTCAGCGAAGCGTTTGTCGTAGTCGTCGCCGAACATGTCCAGAAAGGCGTCGATCGGCGGGCCACGGCGGTGCATCGGCAGGATCAGCGAGGCGCGCAGCCGGCTGACCACCCGGCTCATGCTCTCGGCACCCATGGTCAGGCCGCCATCGACAGGCACCATGAGCACATCGAGCCGGCCGATCTGGCGGTAGTGGCTGTCGTCGAGCTCGTGATGAAGATGGCCGAGGTGACCAATGCAAAGATCCGCTACCTCGAAGATGAAGATCGAGTTGCCATCGTGCTCCATTGCGCCACCCGCACGGATATCCGTCGTGACGTTACGGATATAGGTGTCGCCCACCACGAGGTCGTGACGGGCGGGTACGCCGTTCTCGCCCCAGCCATGCAGCACATTCTTGATCGCCGGGTCAGGCGCCAGCGTATAGTGGCTCGAATGCGCCTTGTTCATCGTCGCGACCGTCGGAGGCGACGAGGGCGCGAACCAGCCATTGTAATCGGTCGCGATCGACACGCCGTCTGGCGTCTCGATCAGAAAGGTGGAATGGCCGAGATAGGTGATCGTTACCTCACCGACCACGGCCTTTCCCTTGGTGGCAGCAACGGGCGTGAAGCTGGCGAAGGTCGCCTGCGGTATGGCTTCTGCAATCGCCTGGCACTGACTGACATGGCGGGGTGGTTGCTGCGCATGCGCGACCGACGGCCAGAACGCGTGAATGAGCCAGATGGCGGCGAACGTGTAGACAAGGTACCGGAGCATCAGCCTTCACCTCTCTCACTTGCTTTTCTGACCTCGGGCCCGAAGGGCACGTGGCAGATAGCCGTTGCACAGCGAATGGAAGCCTTTGCCTTCGCTCGGCCTGATGATGGCGTCACGGGCAGGGAGAGAATTGTTCAAGGGCCTGTCTGCGTCCAGTTACAAACGGCTGCCCGTGCTCACATTTGCGTCACCGCCCTCGGCAGGAACAAGGAAACCTGACTCGTCCAACGACAACGCCCCGGCATTGCTGCCGGGGCGTTGCAACCTTGCGATTGCGTCCCGCTACTCTGCTGGATGGGGCGCCGGTTCGGTCATCGTCGCCGGCTTGCGCCGCCGGAAGGACCTGAGCGCGACGTAAAAAACCGGCGTCAGGAACAGGCCGAGGAAGGTCACGCCGAGCATTCCCGAGAACACCGCGGTGCCGAGCGACTGGCGCATTTCCGCGCCGGGACCGGTGGCGATCATCAGAGGCACCACGCCGAGGATGAAGGCAAAGGCCGTCATCAGGATGGGCCTGAGGCGGAGTTGGCTCGCCTCCACCGCCGCCTCGATCGGGGTCTTGCCCTCGTCCTCACCTTGGCGTGCGAACTCGACGATCAGGATCGCGTTCTTGGCCGCAAGGCCGATCAGAACGATCAACCCGATCTGCGTCAGCACGTTGTTGTCGAGACCGCGGATGGACACGCCGACCAGCGCCGAGAGCACGCCAAGCGGCACGATCAGGATAATCGCCAGCGGCAGCACCCAGCTTTCGTACTGGGCCGCCAGCGCCAGGAACACGAAGACCACCGACAGTGCGAAGATGAACACCGCGGTGTTGCCCGTCTGGCGTTCCTGGAAAGCGAGTTCCGTCCACTCAAAGGTCGTGCCCTGCGGCAGGATCTGGGCGGCGAGCGCCTCCATCTTGTCGAGGGCTGTGCCGGTCGAGACGCCCGGCGCAGGGTTGCCCTGCACCGGAACCGATACGTACATGTTGTAACGCTGCACGAGCGTCGGACCGGCGGTGTCGCGGATTTCGACGAGCGTGCCCATCGGCACCAGCGCCCCGGTTGCGGAGCGAACCTTCAGCGCCAGAATATCGTCGCGCTCGATACGGTACTGCTGATCGGCCTGCGCCCGCACCTGGTAGACACGGCCGAAGGCGTTGAAGTCGTTGACGTAGGAGGTGCCGAGGTTGATCGACAGCGCCTCGAAGATGTTGGGGATCGGCACGTTGAGCGTGCGCGCCTTGTCGCGGTCGATCGCCAGGAAGTATTGCGGGCTGGAGGCTGAGAAGGTGGTGAAGACCCCGGTCAGCCCTTCCGTCTGGTTGGCCGTACCCATCATCTGATAGGCAAGCCCCAGCGCGCGCCGCATGTCGGCGCCCTGCCGATCCATGATCTGCATCTTGAAGCCGCCGGAGTTGCCGATGCCGCGCACCGACGGTGGCGGTACGGCAATGATGAAGGCTTCCTGGATGCTCTGCAGGCTGCCATAGAGCTGGCCGATGATCTGGTTGGCACTCTGGCCGTGCTTCAACCGTTCTTCGAAACTCTCGAAGGGGGCGAAGACCACGCCCGAATTGGACGCGTTGGTGAACGTCGCACCGTTGAAGCCGGCAAAGGCGACGGCACTCTTCACTCCAGGGACGTCCTGGATGATCTTCGACGCCCGCTTGACCACCGCATCGGTGCGGTCGAGCGAGGCACCGTCTGGAAGCTGGATGACGACGATTGCGTAACCCTGGTCCATGGTCGGCACGAAGCCGCTCGGCACGATCTGTGCCATGTACCATGTGGCCCCGAGCAGGCCCACAAAGACGAGGAGCGCCGCGGCCACTGCCGTCTTCGTCGACACCAGTTTGCGCACGATCCAGGCATAGCCTTCGGCCATGCGGTCGAAACCGTTGTTGAAGCCGTTGGCCAGTGCCCGGCCGAAGCGCGTCAGCGGGTTGCGGCTCTCGTGATGGCCGTTTTCGTGCGGCTTCAAGAGGATCGCCGCCAGTGCCGGCGACAGCGTCAGCGAATTGAAGGCAGAGATCATTGTCGCCACCGAGATCGTCACGGCGAACTGCAGATAGAACTGGCCGGCGATGCCGGGGATGAAGGCCGTGGGCACGAAGACGGCGGTCAACACCAGCGAGATCGCGATAACAGCGGCACCCACTTCGTCCATGGTCACATGCGAGGCTTCGCGCGGGGTCATGCCGCGCGCGAGGTTTCGCTCGACGTTCTCGACGACCACGATCGCATCGTCGACGACGATACCGATCGCCAGCACCAGGCCGAACAGCGTCAGCATGTTCAGCGAGAAGCCGAAGGCGTAGAGGAAGGCGAAGGTGCCGACCAGCGACACGGGGATGGCGACGATCGGGATGATCGCCGTGCGCCAGGACTGCAGGAAGACGAGAACGACGATGGCGACGAGCAACGCCGCTTCGCCGATCGTCTTGTAGACCTCGTTGATCGATTCCGAAATGAACTCGGTCGGATTGTAGACGATCCGGTATTCGAGCCCTTCCGGGAAATCACGCGCGACGTCGGTCATCACCTTCTGGATCTGCTCGGCAGCGTCGAGCGCATTGGTGCCCGGCCGCGAGAAGATGCCGAGCGCCACCGCCGGGCTGCCGTCGAGATAGCTGTTGTTGACGTATTCGCGGGCACCGAGCTCGACGCGGGCGACATCCTGCAACTGCACGAGGCGACCGGTTTCCGTCGCCTTGACGATGACGTAGCGAAACTGCCGCGCATCGCTGAAGCGACCGTCGGTGGTGACGGTGTACTGGAAGGCGCTGTCGCCCGGCGCCGGCGGACCGCCGATCGAACCGCCGGAGACCTGCACGTTCTGCTCGCGCAACGCTTGCACCACGTCACCGGCCGTCATGCCATAGGCGGACAGTTTTTCCGGATCGAGCCAGACACGCAGCGCATATTCGCGCTCGCCGAACAGGATGACGTCGCCGACGCCGTCGAGCCGCACCAACAGATCGCGGATGCGCGTGCGGGCATAGTTCGAGACGTAGAGCTGGTCATAACGTTCGGTCGGCGAGAGCAGATGCACGACCATCATCAGGTCGGGCGAACTCTTGGCCGTGGTGATGCCGATGCGTCGGACCTCTTCCGGCAGGCGCGGTTCGGCGATCGACACGCGGTTCTGCACCAGCACCTGTGCCTGGTCGAGATCGGTGCCGAGCTTGAAGGTAATCGTCAGCGCCATCGAGCCGTCAGCGGTTGAATAGGAGGACATGTAGAGCATGTTCTCGACGCCGTTGATTTCCTGTTCGAGCGGCGTCGCCACGGTGTTGGCGACCGTATTGGCGTCGGCGCCGGGATAGGCCGCCCGCACGACAATGGTCGGCGGCGCGATTTCCGGGTACTGCGCCACCGGAAGCTGGAAATAGGCAATGCTGCCGACGATCAAAAGGACGATCGAAAGCACCGACGCGAAGATCGGTCGATCGACGAAGAAGTGAGCGAACCTCATTGCGTCGTCCCCGCCGCTTGCGCCTCAGGGGGAAGCTGGATCATCTCGGGCTTTACCTTGGTGCCGGGGCGCGCCCGCATCAGGCCGTTGACGACAATGGTCTCGTCGCCCGTCATGCCGCTGCGGATGACCCGATAGCCATGCAGTTTCGGTCCGAGCCGCACGGGCTTGGTCACCACCGATCCATCGGCTGTCACCTCATAGACGATCCGCTCGTTCTGGTCGGCGCCGATCGCCTCATCCGGAATGAGCACGGCCTTGTAGGTGTTCGAGCCTTCGATCTGCACACGGCCGAAGAGACCGGGCTGCAGCACCAGCTTCGGGTTGTCGAGACGGGCGCGCACGCGCATGGTGCCGCTCTGCGGGTCCACACGGTTTTCGGCAAAGTCGAGCTTGCCCTTGAACGGTTCCTCCTGCGAGTCGGCGATTGTGACGAGTACCTCGAGCGCACCGCCGCCTTCCTGCAACGCACTGCCGCGTTCGCGCGCGACCCGCGCATAGGACAAGAGCCGCCGTTCGTCGACGTCGAAGTAGAAGTCGATCGGATCGAGCGAGACGATCGTCGTCAGGACGGTCTGGTCCGCCTGCACCAGGTTGCCCGTCGACAGCAAGCGCCTGTCGACGCGGCCGCTGAGCGGCGCGGTTATGGTCGTGTAGTCGAGGTCGAGCTTGGCGCGCTCGACCGCCGCTTCCGAACCGCGCACCAGCGCCTGCGCCGAAAGCAGCGCACGACGATGATCGTCAAGCGTCGAAACCGACAGCGTGCCGGTGCCCGTCAGCGATTGCGTGCGCTTGAACTGGGACTCGGCGAATTCCAGCGTTGAGCGCGCCGATTCCAGGGTCGACTCGGCCTGGGAGAGGGCCGTGCGGTAGGGACGCTGGTCGATGACGAAAAGCTTGTCGCCCTTCTTCACCAGGGCGCCGTCGGTGAAATTGACCTCGTCGAGATAGCCGCCGATGCGGGCGCGAACCTGCACCTCGTCGACCGGCTCGAAGCGGCCGATGAACTCGTCGCTGTCGATCACGTCACGCACGACCGGCTTGGCGACGGTCACGACAGGCAACTGCGCGTCCTGTGCTTGGGCACCAACAGCGGAAAGAAGGGAAAGAGAAGCGCCGACGATCATCGGCAAATGCCATTTAGACAACATGCACGCCCTCCGAATGCACTTTGGATGGCGGTGAGCAGCCGGACCGACCAACCACCGCAATCCTTTGAATACTTCAGAACAGGACATGAGCGGAAAATCGCCGCATCACTCTCCCGCTCCGCACAAATACTCGGATCGGCAGCGACCCAAGAGGCAAAGTCACACAAGCAATTAAATGATACAGCGGTCCCCGCTCTGGGCCGGCGAACGCTGTTGGATCGAGATCGCCGGGCAGAGAGCGCCTGCTCCCGATTGTCCGGTGTCGGCAGCACAAGCCCGCAATTCAGGACTGCGGACGGTATTCATCACTGGAAAACACTCGAATACATCACGCCCCGGCCCAGCGTGATTTCGCGATAACCTGCCATCATTTGATGGGGTTGTCACCTTGAAAAAAATCAATTCCCGGAAGGCGATACGTGGCAGCGTGCGCTTCAACCGGAAGCGCGTTCGACAAGCAGGCGGTGCTGCTGGCTTCGTTTTTTAGGACCAGAAATCCGGGATCGTCTCGCCCAGCCTCGGGCCGAGGCGCAGCGGCGCGATCTTTTCGGCAAGCCCGGTGCGGTCGGAGATCTCGACGCCAAGCCCGCAGATGGTCGCGGGACCGGAGGCCGCCTCGAAACGCCCCTTTGGCATCTTCGAAATGAACCGGTTGAGCGGCTCTTCCTTGTCCATGCCGAGCGAGGAATCGTAGTCGCCGCACATGCCGGCGTCGCTCATATAGGCCGTACCGCCATTGAGGATCTGGTGGTCGGCGGTCGGCACGTGCGTATGGGTGCCGACGACGAGGCTGGCGCGGCCATCGACGAAATGGCCAAAGCACTGCTTCTCGCTGGTGGCTTCCGCATGGAAATCGAAGACAATCGCATCCGCCTGCTCGCCGAGCGGGCAGGCGTCGAGGATGGCTTCCGCCGTCTTAAAGGGATCGTCGAGCTCCGGATGCATGAAGACGCGGCCCATGACGTTGGCGACCAGCACGCGGGCGCCGTTGCGGGCGAAAAATAGGTTGGAGCCGCGGCCAGGTGTGCCGGCCGGATAGTTGGCAGGGCGCAGGAACTGATCGTGCCGTTCGCAAAAGACGACCGCTTCCTTCTGGTCCCAGACGTGATTGCCGGTCGTCACCACGTCGGCGCCGGCGTTAATCGTCTCGAGAAAGATGTCTTCGGTGATGCCGAAACCGCCGGCCGCATTCTCGCCGTTGACGACGACGAAATCGAGCTTGAGGTCACCAACCAGTCCTGGAAGCCGCTCCCAGACCGCCGTACGGCCCGTCTTGCCCACCATATCTCCCAGAAACAGAAGCCTCATGCTCGCTCAAATCCCACCAGGGCAGCCCGGCGGAAGCGCGTCAGCGGTTGTTGCGTCCGGAACTGCGTAAAACAAAGAGATAGAGCGTCTACACGATCCCGACCGCGCAGGAAACGCCTTAGATGAAATCAGCGAAAACCGCGCAACGACCTGCCGCCCCGACCTCTGCGGTCTCAAGGCTTTAGCCCACTCCACGGTCTTGGCGAAATGAACTCAGAAATGCCGAAACCCGCTCTCGGTGAGCACGGCGTCGAGCGCGACATCGTGCGGTTCGGCCGGCACGGATGTCACTTCCTGGCAGTCGAAGGCGATGCCGATCAGCTTTGGCAGGTGGCCCTTATTGCGCAGCCGGTCGATGGCGCGGTCGTAATAGCCGGCGCCATAGCCGATCCGGTGGCCGGTCGAATCGAACGCGGAAAGCGGTACGAGCATGATATCCGGATCGAGTTCAGGTGCGTCCGGTCCCGGACCTGTCGTGCCGAATCCGGTGGCGATGACGTCAATGCCATCGAGCAATTCGCGGAAGATGATCGTCTGCTTGTCCATGATCACGGGAAGGCAGAGCCTGGCACCACGCTGCTTCAGCCGCGCCATCAGCGGCCGGATGTCGACCTCGGAGCGGATCGGCCAGAAGCCGGAGACGATGTGTCCGGGATCGAGCGCGATGACGTCGCCAGCGTGATCGGCCATGGTCAGGCTCGCTTCGATCCGCATCTCCGCCGACATTGCATCGCGCAATGCCAGCCTCTCCTTGCGCAGTGCTGCCTTCAAATCCCTCGGTGACATCGCGTCCTCTCCTGCCAACCCGCCGCCCGCCATCGTCGCCGGAGAAAATCACTTCCCGAAATGGCACAAGTTCCCCATCTCTCGCCGATTCCCGGGCCGGCCACCAGCCTGTTTACGCAATGGCATCTTTCGCCCACCCACCGGCATCGCCGCATTTGCAGCAGTTTGCGACAATCATGCCACCTCCTTCCCGGTTCGGCACAGCATTAGCTTTCCATTCATCATGGGCAAGGGTTCCGCTTTCGCGAAACATGAGCCGCGTGCAAATAAGGACACGATTTCAAATAATTAGCAGGAACTAATGCCCGTGTTCGATGTATGGACGCGCTCCTGCAGGCAGCAGTGGAAAAGCCGACGTCCATGAAGGACCAGATGAACGAACTCGACCCGTTGGAACTGCGTTGCCTGACGCTCGCCGCACGCGGCCGCACGCGCCAGGACATGGTGCGCGAGACCGACATTCCGCTCGATCGGATCGATCGGGCACTAACGGATGCCATGCGTAAGTTGCAGGCGGGCAATCTCGCCGAAGCGGTGTTTCGCGCCGCCAGGCTGGACCTCATCTCCTAGAGCATCCCGCTCTCAAGTGGAATCACTGGAGGCGGAAAGATGCTCTAGAATCAAAGTGCTAAAGCGTCTTTGTGCGTTCACCTGAACGCATGGCGCTCTAATCCCGTATCTGCCGGTAAGATCGCTCACAACAGCCAGTGCGACCGGTAGGCGATCGCCAGCTTTTCCCGCTGCATCATGTCGGCTGCCTCATGATAGATCCCCGCATCGCGCAGGAGCGCCGGCTTGCCTGATGGCATGTCCACCGGCACCTCGGGAAACAGGACGTCGCAAGACCATTGCATCGCTCGACGCCGGAGCGCGATGGAGGCTTCGGAAAACGCGAAGAGGACAAGCACGCTCATGGAGAATGACCCTGCGCAAGATGATCGAACCAGCCAATCTTCGTCCTCGCGTTGACATCTGACAAACGAATTGCGAGCATGGCTGCTATCAGAATTTCTGATGGATACAACCATGTCCCTCCCCCTCGACAGCGAATTGCTCAGAACCTTTCTTGCGGTCGTCGACACCGGCAATGTCACACGCGCCGCCAATATTGTCGGGCGCACGCAATCCGCCGTCAGCATGCAGATTAAGAAGCTCGAGGACATGCTCGGCGACGCGCTGTTCGAGCGCCACTCGCGTGGCGTCGTGCTGACGCCGCAGGGATTGCGGCTGCTCGACAATGCCAGACGCATCGTCACGCTGCTCGACGACACGGCCACCGCGATGCGCCAGCCCGCTCTCGACGGCGCGGTCCGGATCGGCATACCCGAGGAATACATCAACTCTACCCTGCCGAAAGCGCTCGGAACCTTCGCCGCCATCCACCCCGGCGTCGAAGTGACCGTTCAGCAGGGCGCTTCGATGACCAACATCGCGGCACTGGAAGCCGGCGAGCTCGATCTCGCTGTCGTCTTTGAACCCGGCGGGCGCACGAAGAACGAAGTGCTCATGATGGACCCGACCGTCTGGGTGACCTCGGAGCAGCACCGCACCGACGAGCGGCGACCGCTCCCGATCGCCACCTATACCTATCTGGAAGGCGGTTGGTGCGACGACCTCGCCCAGCGCAATCTCAGGAAATGCCGCCTGGAAAGCCGCGTGGCCTATGTCAGCCGCACGAGCGGCGGCTTGACGGCTGCAGTGGTGTCGGGCCTTGCCATTGCGCCGCTCGCCCGCAGCAGCATTCCGGCCGGGTGCCGCGAACTGACGGCCGACGACGGCTATGAAGTGATCGACCACTCCAACGTCGTGTTGCGGGTATCGAAAGCGGGGAACGGCAAGGACCGGATCGTCGAGGCCATGGCCGACGCCATTCGCCGGGCCTTTGCCGGAGATTGAACGGCTGCCTGAAGGGGGGGGAGAAGGTGCGATCCACACAACCGATGGATAGTTTACGATCCCGGGTACCTACAAAGTAGGTGGGCGCCATGTGTCCAGACCCACGAGCCCGGACAGGGACGGCTCCCTTGAGATCGAGTATGGCCCCGGGGATTGTGGTTCCTGTCGGGAAGCGCAGACCGCAGTCGATATATAAAGTGTCTCGGTGCTTCGCGCCAGAGGCTCGCCACCGAAACCTTTAGCTTGCTGGTGTCGTGGTGCGGCCGTTCAGCTTGGCGGCAATGCTGTGGATCTGCGCGGTGACTTCGCTGAGCGCAGAGGCCAGCGCCTCCTCGCTCTTCATCTGGTCGGAAAGTGCGGCATCGCGACCATCAGTCAGATTGCCGACCTCGGCCTCGAGGCTCTTCAGCCGGCGGTTGACCTCGCTGAGCTCGTCCATGACCATGATGCCGGCCATGACGGTGAGGCGCAGATCGCCGATCTCGCCAAACTGGCTCTTGAGATGTCCGACATACTGATCGAATTTCGTGGCAAGCTCGGTCAGGTGACCTTCCTGCCCTTCCTCGCAGGCCATCCGGTAGGCCTTGCCGTCGATCGATACTGTGACCTGCGCCATGTCGCTTTATCCTAGCGGTCGAGTACCGCCCGAATGGTTTCCATCGCCGTCACGAGGCGGCGGGAAACCTCGCGGTTAACCTCCTCGAGCCGGTTCGCCCGGAACTGCGACTGGTCGAGTTCCTGTGCCAGTCGCGACCGGTCGGTGTTGACACGCCGAACCTCGCCTTCGAACTCGCCGAAATCCCGTTCCCTGTCAAACCGACCGTCGATCGCATTCTCCAGGGATTGCACTGCGTTCCGCAGTTCATCGATCGCCGCTTTGACAGTCTTTGCCGGCATGTGTTCCGAATACCTCGCCCGTGAGGCCGAATCGCCCGAATCCCGTCCGCCGCTTCGGCTCGATCTTTTTTAAACCTATTACGTAAGTCTCAACAATGCCAAGCTCCGCAAACAACTACGGAAGCTGTGGATGGATTGCGTAGCCGGCTTTCTTCAACGGCAGTGCGAAAGCTCTGTTGCATTGCGAGACAAGGACCGGAACGACCTGCCGTCAAATGGCCGCGGAAGGCCCGTATTTATTGACTCGCACGGCGCACCTGCTATGTGTCAGCCGCTTCTTGCGCGGTCTTTGGAGGATAGAGACCGTTCCCTGACCACCGAACGCAAAACGGAACAGTCATGATCTCTCGCGAAAAACACGACCGGATGGCAAATGCGATCCGTTTCCTTTCCATGGATGCCGTCGAGAAGGCAAATTCCGGCCACCCAGGCCTGCCCATGGGTGCAGCCGACATAGCGACAGTCCTCTTCACGCGCTATCTGAGCTTTGACCCCAAGAACCCCTCCTGGCCGAACCGCGACCGCTTCGTGCTGTCGGCCGGCCATGGCTCGATGCTGCTCTATTCGCTGCTCTATTTGACCGGCTACGAAGACATCACCATCGACGAGATCAAGAACTTCCGCCAGCTCGGCGCCCGCACCGCCGGCCACCCGGAATACGGCCACGCCGCCGGCATCGAGACGACCACCGGTCCGCTCGGCCAGGGCCTTGCCAATTCCGTCGGCATGGCGATCGCCGAACGCAAGCTTCGCGACGAATTCGGTTCCGACCTGATGGAGCACTATACCTATGTGCTCGCCGGTGACGGCTGCCTGATGGAAGGCATCAGCCAGGAAGCGATTTCGCTCGCCGGCCACCTGAAACTCAACAAGCTGATCGTCTTCTGGGACGACAACAACATCTCGATCGACGGCCCGATCTCGATCGCCGACTCGACCGACCAGCACGCCCGCTTCCGCGCCTGCCACTGGAACACCATCGCCGTCGACGGCCATGACCCGGAAGCGATCGCCGCCGCGATCGATGAGGCCCAGAAGTCCGACAAGCCGACGATGATCGCCTGCAAGACGACGATCGGCTTCGGTGCGCCGAACAAGGCCGGCACCCACAAGGTCCACGGCTCGCCGCTCGGCGCCGAGGAAATCGCCGCCACCCGCAAGGCACTCGGCTGGGAAGCCGAAGCCTTCGTCGTTCCCTCCGACGTGCTCGACGCCTGGCGTCTGGCCGGCCTGCGCTCGACCAAGACGCGCAAGGAATGGGAAGAGCGCCTCGAAAAGAGCGATGCCGAGAAGAAGGCCCAGTTCGTTCGCCGCTTCTCCGGCGAGCTCGAAGGCCGTCTGTCCTCCGCCATCGACGACTACAAGAAGAAGCTTGCTGAAACCAAGCCTTCGCCGGCAACCCGCAAGGCTTCCGAAGACGCGCTCGAAGTCATCAACGGCGTTCTCGCCGAAACCATTGGCGGCTCGGCCGACCTGACCGGCTCGAACAACACCAAGACGAGCCAGACCAAGTCGATCACGCCTGACGATTTCTCCGGCCGCTACATCCACTGGGGTGTGCGCGAGCACGGCATGGCCGCTGCCATGAACGGCATGGCGCTGCATGGCGGCGTCATCCCCTATTCCGGCGGCTTCCTGATCTTCTCGGACTATTGCCGCCCGTCGATCCGGCTCGCCGCGCTGATGGGCATCCGCGTCATCCACGTGCTGACGCACGATTCCATCGGCCTCGGCGAAGACGGCCCGACCCACCAGCCGGTCGAGCACATGGCAGCACTTCGCGCCATTCCGAACCTCCTGATGTTCCGCCCGGCCGATGCCACGGAAACGGCCGAATGCTGGCAGCTGGCGCTCGAAAGCCACAACCGCCCGTCCGGCATTGCGCTCACCCGCCAGAACCTGATGGCCGTTCGCACCGAGTATGAGGAAGAAAACCTCTGCGCCCGCGGCGCCTATGACCTGATCTCGGCCGCCGACGCCAAGGTGACGATCTTCGCCACCGGCTCGGAAATCGAAATCGCCGTCAAGGCCTGCCAGGCACTGACCGCCAAGGGCATCTCGACGCGCGTCGTCTCCGTTCCCTGCTTCGAGCTCTTTGCCGAACAGAGCGAAGACTACCAGCAGGCGATCATCGGCAACTCGCCGGTCAAGATCGCCGTCGAAGCCGGCATCCGCCAGGGCTGGGATCATTTCATCGGCAGCGACGGCACCTTCATCGGCATGTCGTCCTTCGGTGCCTCCGGTCCCTACAAGGACCTTTACAAGCACTTCGGCATCACGCCCGAGGCGGTGGTCGCCGCTGCGGAAGCCAAGCTTTCCTGATCAAGTTGCGGGGCGCGCCGAAAGGCGCGCCCCGATGTTTTCGTACTACGTCATCCAGACAGGGAGAGACCCGATATGACAGTAAAAGTCGCCATCAACGGTTTTGGCCGCATCGGCCGCAACGTGCTCCGCGCGATCGTCGAATCCGGCCGCACCGACATCGAAGTCGTTGCCATCAACGATCTCGGCCCCGTTGAAACCAACGCCCACCTGCTGCGCTATGACTCCATCCACGGTCGTTTCCCGGCCGAGGTGAAGGTCGAAGGCGACACGATCACCGTCGGCGGCCGCAAGCCGATCAAGGTCACGGCGATCAAGGATCCGGCAACGCTTCCGCACAAGGAACTCGGCGTCGACATCGCCATGGAGTGCACCGGCATCTTCACCGCCCGCGACAAGGCTGCAGCGCACCTGACCGCTGGCGCCAAACGCGTCATCGTTTCGGCTCCGGCCGACGGCGCTGACCTGACGGTCGTCTACGGCGTCAACCACGACCAGCTGACCAAGGACCACCTGGTCATCTCCAACGCATCGTGCACCACGAACTGCCTGGTTCCGGTCGTCAAGGTCCTGAACGATACCATCGGCATCAGCCACGGCTTCATGACCACGATCCACTCCTACACGAACGACCAGCCGTCGCTCGACCAGATGCACAAGGACCTCTACCGCGCCCGCGCTGCCGCTCTGTCGATGATCCCGACCTCGACCGGTGCTGCCAAGGCCGTTGGCCTGGTTCTGCCGGAACTGAAGGGCAAGCTCGACGGCACGTCGATCCGCGTTCCGACCCCGAACGTCTCGGTCGTCGACTTCAAGTTCGTCGCCAAGCGCAACACCTCGGTCGAGGAAATCACCAACGCCATCAAGGCCGCCTCCAACGGCGCGCTCAAGGGCGTTCTCGGCTACACGGAAGAGCCGCTCGTTTCGCGCGACTTCAACCATGACAGCCACTCCTCGATCTTCGCGATCGACCAGACCAAGGTCGTCGAAGGCAACTTCGTGCGTATCCTCACCTGGTACGACAACGAGTGGGGCTTCTCGAACCGCATGGCCGACACGGCGGTCGCCTTCGCCAAGCTCATCTAAGTCAGATGTTTCGCGCCCTTTCTCCAAAGACGGTCCGCTGGCGTCCGCTGGAAGGGGAAGGGCTCGAACACCTGACGCTGACGCAAACCGAAACAACCGACGGCGCGGTCATCCGCGCCGTCGGCGTTCTCATCGGCAACCGCGGCGGCACGCCCTATGGCGTGCGCTACCGGATCGATTGCGACGACACTTGGCACGTTCGCAAGCTCATGGTCGACACGACGGACGGCCGGAGCCTGCATCTGCGCTCGGACGTCCCGGGCCAATGGATGACGGCGCGAGGCGCTCCCCTCTCCGAGTTCGATGGTTGCATCGATATCGACCTCGCCGGTACACCCTTCACCAACACGCTGCCGATCCGCCGGCTCGACCTCGGTCGCCAGTCCGGCACTGTAAAGCTCAAGATGCTCTACGTGCCGTTCGACACGTTCGAGCCCGTCGTGGACGGCCAGCACTACACCTGCCTCGATGATTTCAGGCTCTACCGCTACGAGGCCGAGGATCGCAGCTTTGCCGCGGACCTGCCCGTGGACGAGGACGGCCTCGTCATCGACTATCCCACCCTTTTCCAAAGACTATCACCGGAGACTATCTGATGACTTTCAAGACCCTCGACGATCTGACCGCCATCGCCGGCAAGCGCGTGCTGGTGCGCGTCGATCTCAACGTGCCGGTCAAGGACGGCGTGGTGACGGACGCGACCCGCATCGAGCGTGTGGCGCCGACCATCCGCGAACTGTCCGAGAAGGGCGCCAAGGTCATCCTGCTCGCCCATTTCGGCCGCCCGAAGGGTGAACCGGTCGCCGACATGTCGCTGAAGACGATCGCGCCGGCCGTCGAAGATGTGCTCGATCAGCGTGTCCACTTCGGCGCCGACTGCATCGGCGACAAGGCGAAGAACGCCATTGCCGATATGAGCGACGGCGACGTGCTGCTGCTTGAGAATACCCGCTTCCACAAGGGCGAGGAAAAGAACGAGCCGGCCTTCGTCGAAGCGCTTGCCGCCAACGGCGACATCTACGTCAACGATGCCTTCTCCGCCGCCCACCGCGCCCATGCCTCGACCGAGGGCCTTGCCCATCACCTGCCCGCCTATGCCGGCCGCACCATGCAGGCCGAACTCGAAGCACTCGAACAGGGCCTCGGCCAGCCGAAACGGCCGGTCGTCGCGATCGTCGGCGGCGCCAAGGTCTCGACCAAGATCGACCTCCTCCAGAACCTCGTGACCAAGGTCGACGCGCTCGTCATCGGCGGCGGCATGGCCAACACCTTCATCGCCGCCAAGGGCATCAATGTCGGCAAGTCGCTCTGCGAGCATGACCTCGCCGACACCGCCAAGGCGATCATTGCTGCCGCCGACAAGGCCGGCTGCGCCATCGTTCTGCCGGACGACGGCGTCATCGCCCGCGAGTTCAAGGCCGGCGCCGACAACGAAGTGGTCGATATCAACGCCATTCCCGCCGATGCCATGGTTCTCGACGTCGGTCCGAAGTCGATCGCCGCCGTCAACGACTGGATCTCCAAGGCCGAAACGCTCGTCTGGAACGGCCCGCTCGGCGCCTTCGAAATCGCCCCCTTCGACAAGGCGACGGTTGCGGTCGCCAAGCATGCGGCCGCCCGCACCCGCCAGGGATCGCTGGTCTCGGTTGCCGGGGGTGGTGATACCGTCGCAGCACTGAACCATGCCGAAGTCGCCGACGATTTCAGCTATGTCTCGACCGCCGGCGGCGCATTCCTGGAGTGGATGGAAGGTAAGCCGCTCCCGGGCGTCGACATCCTCAAGCAGAAGTAACGCATCCAATCGGCGCGCGGACACAACCGCCGCGCGCCGGTCAATCAAGAAAAAATCTTGATTGTTCAATCGATTAAAAAATTTTAAATCGTTTTAGTCGCTTTTCTCGCCATTTTCCTGGACAATTTCGCCTGTTACTCGCGCCTCGTTTGGAGCGTGGCGGCTGCCCTGTGCGCCGTCGGTCCGAAACTGTTTGTTTCAGTACCTGCCTGGTCCCTGGTGATCAGCGCTGTCTAGGGAGAAAAACATGAGCGAAAGACTGGAAGACATCGCAATTGCCATGGTCGCCAACGGCCGGGGGCTGCTCGCCGCCGACGAGTCTACGGCCACGATCAAGAAGCGTTTCGATACGATCGGCCTCGAATCCACCGAGACCTCCAGGCGCGATTACCGCGAAATGCTGCTGCGCGCCGACAAGGCGATGCGCAAGTACATCTCCGGTGTCATCCTCTATGAGGAAACCCTGTTTCAGCATGCCGTCGACGGCACGCCGCTGGTCGAAATCATCCGTGCCGCCGGCGCGGTCCCCGGCATCAAGGTCGACGCCGGCGCCAAGCCGATGACCAATTTCCCGGCAGAGACGATCACCGAAGGCCTCGATGGCCTCGCGCAGCGGCTGGCGAAATATTACGAGGCGGGTGCGCGCTTTGCAAAGTGGCGCGGCGTGATCTCTGTCTCCGACACGCTGCCGAGCGCAGGCGCCGTTCGTGCCAACGCCCATGCGCTCGCCCGCTATGCCGCCCTTTGCCAGGAAGCCGGCATCGTGCCGATCGTCGAGCCGGAGGTGCTGATGGATGGAGCGCCAGGCGACCATTCGATCGACCGCGCGGAGGAAGTGACGGAGTGGGCGCTGCGCACCACTTTCGAGGAACTGGCCGCCATGCGCGTCAGGCTCGAAGGCATGATCCTGAAACCGAGCATGGTCATCGACGGCAAGAAGGCCCGCAAGGCTTCCGTCGCCGAGGTGGCCGAGCGCACGATAAGGGTGCTGAAACGGACGGTGCCTTCGGCCGTGCCTGGCATCGCTTTCCTTTCCGGCGGTCAGTCGACCGAAGAGGCGACGGCCCATCTTTCGGCGATGAACGCCACCCACGACCTGCCGTGGAAGCTCACCTTCTCCTATGGCCGCGCGCTGCAGCAGGAGGCGCTCAACGCCTGGCACGGCAAGGCCGACAACATCGGTGCCGGCCAGCGTGCCTTCTCGCATCGCGCTGAGATGTGCAGCCTTGCGGCCAAGGGCACATGGAAGAAGGATCTCGAGAAGGTCGCATAAGGCATGGTCGAGAGATGAGAACCGAGGGGCTGCAAGTCGGCCCCTCTTTGCTTCGGCTACATCCGCAGCAGGAATGCGTCGTCAACATCGCGGAGCGCCTGGACAGCGGGGCCAGCCAGAACCCGGCTGCCCGTGCCGGATGGAACTTGTCACCGGAACAAGTTGGCGCCTTTGACGCGTGCGAACGCTGGCTTAAGTCTTGGCCTCGCAGCCAACTCCAGTGAAAGCCGGTGTCATGACCTCAGCCGCCTCGCCACAATCCATCGCCTACGTCACTGTCGACGTCTTTACCACTGAGCGTTTCGCCGGCAACCAGCTCGCGGTCATCCCGGATGCCCGGGGCCTGAGCGACCAGCAGATGCAGGCGATCGCGACCGAGTTCGGCTATTCGGAGGTCACCTTCGTGCTGCCGCCGCGCGACCCCGCCAACACCGCCGAGGTCCGGATCTTCACGCCAACGATGGAGATCCCCTTTGCAGGTCACCCGAACGTCGGCACCGCCTTCGTGCTCGGCCGACAGAAGGAAATCTTCGGCCGTGTACCCGGCAATATCCTGCGCTTCGAGGAAAAAGCGGGCCTCGTCGAGGCGACTGTGTCGCGGGAGAAAGGCGAAGTCACAGGCGCCAGTATCGTCGTGCCGCGCGGCTTGACGGCCGGCCCGGAAATCGACGTCGGGACGATCGCTGCCTGCGCATCGCTCACATCGGAAGCCATCAGCACGCGCATCCATACGCCTATCCGGCTTTCCGTCGGCCTGCCCTTCGCGGTCGCGGAAATCAGTGATATCGCGTCACTTTCGACGGCACGGCCGAATGTGACGGCCTTCCATGCAGCGAATGCGCGCTACAAGCCCGAGGAAGACAGCTTCAGCCTGTTCCTCTATGCACGATCGCCGCAAACGCCGTGGCAGATCCGGGCGCGCATGTTCGCGCCGCTCGACAATGTCAACGAAGATCCCGCCACCGGCAGCGCCTCGGCGGCCCTTTCGGCCTATCTCGTCTCGCTGCTGCCGGATCAGGATATCGATGTCGAGATCGCGATCGAGCAGGGCGTGGAGATGGGCCGGCGGAGCCTCATCGGCGCTTCTGTCCGCAAACAAGGCGGCATCGTTCGCCAAGTCAGCCTTTCCGGCAATTGCATCAGTGCGATGCGCGGTCTGATCGACCTCTAGCACTTTCCTCGGCGACCGTTAGAGCATTTCACTGTTTCATTGAAACAGCGAATTGCTCCAACTGTTTGAAATTGCGCAATTCCGGACGGAAAACCGTTTCAACTTTTCCTGGAACTGCTCTAGGCGGCGTCGCCGGGCTCCGGCAACAGCTTCAGAATATCGGCGAACATGTCCTGCCATTCGGCGTCGTCCATCTCGACGAAGCCGAAACCGCGCAGCAGGAAGACGCCCTCGGTGGCGAGGAAGGCAAGCCGTGCCCGGCGCCCCGCCTCCGTCGACAGGTCGATGCCATCGAGACGCGCGCGGTACCAGGCGCGGTTCTTGGCCATGTGCTCTTCCCGCTGCAAAAGGGCTGCCATCATGCCGGATGTGCGGGCATTGTCGGCCGTGTTCATTCGCGCAGTCACCGACGCATGGGCGCGCATCGCCTTGACCGGATCAGGATCGTCGCCGCCCTCGGCCGCAACCGCGGTGTCGAACTCGTTGAACCAACGCTCCATCATCGCGTCGATCAGACCGTCCTTGTTGCCAAAGCAATATTGCACGCCGCCCTTGGTGATGCCGGCCGCCTTGGCGACGGCATCGATCGTCAGGCCGGCAGCGCCGACGGCGTTCACGATCGCCTCCGCCGCATCCAGTACCTTGTTACGATCGATTGTTCGACGTCGTCCCATCTTGACTTCCTATTTCAAATCCATACGTACGTATTTAAATAATGACCCTGACGTTAACAAGACCTAGCCCCCAATTCCCTGTGGGTGGCCAATTGAGGTGTACTATGCATCCGCAAAATCGCTGGCTCATTCTGGCCATCGTATCGAGCGCACTCCTTTTGATCGTCGTCGATATGACGGTGCTCTATACTGCCCTTCCCCGCCTGACCCATGACCTCGGCGCGAGCGCATCCGAGAAGCTCTGGATCGTCAACGCCTACGCCCTCGTCGTCGCCGGCCTTCTGCCTGGCCTCGGCACGCTCGGCGACCGGCTCGGGCACAAGAAACCCTTTATCGTCGGCCTCGCGGTCTTCGGCGTCGCTTCGCTGATTGCCGCCTACGCCCCTACCCCTGCGATCCTGATCGGCGGGCGTGTGCTGCTTGCAGTCGGCGCCGCGCTGATGATGCCGGCAACGCTGTCGATCATCCGCCTCACCTTCACCGACGAGCGCGAGCGGGCGCTGGCGATCGGCGTCTGGGCCGCGATCGCCTCCGGTGGTGCCGCCATCGGACCGGTGCTTGGCGGCTTCCTGCTCGAATATTTCTGGTGGGGCTCGGTCTTCCTCATCAACGTGCCGATCGTCGCCATTGCCCTCCTGCTCGGCCTCGGCGTGCTGCCGAACACATCAGGCAATCCGAAACATCCGTGGGATGCACTCGGATCGTTCCAGATCATGGTCGGTCTCGTCGGTCTCGCCTATGCTGTCAAGGAAACCAGCAAGCGCGAACCATCGCTGGAAGCGGGCCTCGCCGCCGCCGTGATCGGTGCCATCGCGCTCATTCTTTTCGTGCGCCGCCAGCGCCGGAGCCCGCATCCGCTGATCGATTTCGGCCTCTTCCGCAATGCGGCGTTTTCCTCCGGCGTCGCTGCCGCGCTGGTCGCATCCGCCTCCATCGTCGGCATCGAGCTGGTCCTGAGCCAGCAGTTGCAGCTCGTGGATGGTCTTTCGCCGCTTCAGGCCGGCCTCTTCATTCTGCCAATCCCGCTCGCAGCCTTCGTCGCCGGTCCGCTGACCGGCACCCTGCTGCCGCGTCTCGGCGCGGAGGTGGTGCTGCGCTCCGGCCTCATTCTCGCGGCCCTCGGTCTCGGCGGATACCTGCTGACCCATGAGGCCGGCGCGCTGATCCAAATCGTCACCCTCGTCGTCCTCGGCCTCGGCATCGGCGCCTCGATGACCGCCGCCTCCAGCGCCATCATGCTCAACGCCCCGCCGGAGCGGGCCGGCATGGCGGCATCGATCGAAGAGGTCTCCTTCGAACTCGGCGGCGCGATCGGCATTGCCGTTCTCGGCACCGTCATGTCGGTCGTCTACACCGCCTTCCTCGTGCTGCCGGAGGGTGCAGCCATTTCGCCGATGGCCCGCGACAGCCTCGACGAAGCCCTGCTTCTCGCCGAGAAACTGCCGGCGGATGTGGCTGGCGAACTGGTAACCCGCGCCCGGCTCGCCTTCGAGCAGGCCTTTACCGCAGTCGTGATCGTGGCGACGGCCATGCTCTTTGTCACCGGCGCGGCCATCTGGCGGGTGGCGGCAGCACTGCGCCGGCGGAATCCCGTCAGGCAAGCCACCACTGAAAACAACCGCCGGCACCCTCCGGCGGTTAGCGCAACCCCGCCTCGCATTGCGCGATCGCCTCGACCATCGCCTGGAAGCGGACATGGTGGCGAACCGCGTCGAGGTCGGAATCCTGCTTGAACCAGAGCAGCTGGTAGCACGAACTCTGTGGCAGCAAGGTTTCGAGCAGGTCGAGCGCCGCGTCGGTATCGCCGAGGATGGAATAAACGCAGGCCGTATTGTACCGCGCGACCACGTCGTCGGGATCGATTGCCAGAGCGCGCGCCGCCCATTCCCGGGCGCGCTGGGCTTCGCCCATATGAGCGAGCGCCAACGCGCCGCGATGCGCGGGGCCGGAGTTTTCCGGATTGAGTTCCAGCGCCCGCTCCGCCCGAGATATCCCGATCCTTGCCCATTGCGCACGTTCGACGTCACGGCCGAGCGATTTATAGGCGCTCATGAGATGGATCGGCGACAGATAGTCGTCCGGCCGAATGTCAGCAGCGCGCTTGAAGAACTGGATCGCCGTTTCGAAGGCACCCTGCATAAACAAGAAACGGGCGTAATGGAAATTCGCCTCATAGAGGCCGGCATCGAGCGTCAACGCCCGCTCGAATTCGGCGACCGCCTCATCGTCCTGGCCGTCCTGGTGCAGCACTAGGCCGCGTGAGGCATGAGCCTCCGCAAGGTTCGGATCGATCTCCAGCGCTTTCGCGGTTGTGGAAAGAATGCTTTGCAGCGGGAACTCGTCCTCGTGCCAGTCGCGCAGCGCCGACTCGCAATCGGCGATGCCGGCATAGGCGCGGGCAAAGTCAGGGTCGAGCTCCACCGCCTTCAGGAACATGCGCCGCGCGAGCAGCAGATAGGAGCGGGTCCAGGCATGCGAAAACTGCCGGCCGCGCAGGTAGTAGGTATAAGCTTCGACGCTCGTGGTCGGGTCGCTCTCGATCGCTTGTCTCTCCGCCGGCAAAAGCTTGATCTTGAGCTGATCGACGATAGCGTGGGTGATCTCGTCCTGAATGGCGAAGATATCGGTCAGGTCGCGGTCGTAGCGGTCGGCCCAGAGATGTGTACCGGTCAAGGCATCAATGAGCTGGCCGGTGATGCGCACCCGCGAACCCGCCTTGCGCACGCTGCCCTCGAGGATGTAGCGGACGCCCAGTTCCTGGGCCACCTGCTTCACCTTCACCGACCGCCCCTTGTAGGTGAATACCGTGTTGCGGGCGACGACATGCAGCTTCGAGATCTTCGAGAGATCCGTGATGATGTCTTCGGTGATGCCGTCGGAGAAGTATTCCTGCTCGGGATCATGGCTCATGTTGGTGAACGGAAGCACGCCGACCGAGAGCCCGTAGCCGTCATCAAGCACGATGGGGCCGACCCCGCTTGGCGCCGCCGCAACTTTCGTCGGCGCACCGAGCGCCACCGAATAGACATGCACGCACGCGGCAATGTTCTTCAGCGTGTGCTCACCCTTGTCGATGAAGCCGATATCAAGGCGGGTGCCGACGTGATCGCGCACCGTGGCGGAAACGGCAACGCCGGAAGGCTCCGCCAGCCCTTCGAGACGGGCGGCGACATTGACGCCATCGCCGAAGATATCTCCGTCCTCGACGATGATATCGCCGAGATGCACGCCGATGCGGAGTTCGATGCGCTTTAGCTGCGGCACACTTTCATTGCGGATCAGCATGCCGCGCTGAATATCGACGGCGCAGGCGACCGCATTCACGACGCTCGCAAACTCGACAAGAATGCCGTCGCCGGTCAGCTTGACGATGCGGCCCTTGTGGCGGTGGATCTTGGGATCGACGAGTTCATTCTTGTGTCGCTTCATCGCGGCCAGTGTGCCGGTCTCGTCAGCGCCGATCAGGCGGCTGTATCCCACGACATCGGCGGCGAGAATGGCAGCGAGACGGCGTTCCAAGAAACCCTCGAATTCACTTCCGGAGTGAAAGAGGTAATCTAGCGCGTTATTCCGCATCTGTCCTGCGCCCTTTTGTAGTTGTAGCGAATATACGTACAACCCAATAGCATCGCGCAATCGGCTCCGGAGTTTCCAAAGAAACGGGTACTTAGAGGCAAGATGGCCTGGTTAAGGCCGGATCAGCACGGTCACCATCATCATGACGATGGCGAAGACCGCGATCTTCCAGAAGTCGCGGCGGCGGCGCAGACCAGGGATGCCGAGCGGCCACAGAAGCTGGATCACCATTGCCAGGAGCAGGATTAGGGCGAGCGCCTTCTGCATATTGCCCTCGTCTTCCGGGAGGCTGCCTCAACCGGCAAAGCGTTCGCAACGCCGGCACTCTTCGTCGCACGGAGCACCGCTTCCCCCAAAGGCTAGCGATACGCTGCGCTTGGCAAAAAGGGCTAGTGTTTTCGCGGACGATTTGCAATGACCGGCAATCGCTTGTTTCCTTCAATCGTCTCCGGTCGAAGGAAACAGGCGGCAAATCAAGGCACTGTAATCAAAGCGCTGTAGAGAGAAACCGGCTGGCAATTCACCAGGCACCGCCCTAACTTGCTGACGGCAGAACGAATTTCGGATGGATGATGAGAAAGAACCTGCTCCCGGTCGCTGCCCTCCTGCTCGGCACCTTGTTTCTCTTTCTGGGCAATGGTCTTCAGGGACTGCTTCTTCCCGTTCGCGGTACTGCTGAGGGATACCCGACCACCATCCTCGGTCTGATCGGTACGTCCTGGGCGGCCGGCTTCGTCCTCGGGTGCTTCTTCGCCCCGAATGTCGTCAAGCGCATCGGCCATGTGCGCGCCTTCAGCGTCTTTGCTTCTCTCATCGCCATCGTCGCGCTGTTGACCGGCATCATGATCGATCCGACCTGGTGGCTGATCCTGCGCGCGCTCACCGGCTTTGCCACCGCCGGCACGTCGATGATCATCGAAAGCTGGCTGAACGAGCGCGCCACCAATGAGAGCCGCGGCGTCATCTTCTCGCTCTATATCGCCATCACGCTTTTCGGCGTCGTCGGCGGCCAGATGATGATCCCCTTTGGCGACACCTCGACCAGCATCTTCTTCATGATCTGCGGCATCCTCTATTGTGTCGCCATGCTGCCGACCTTGATGTCCAAGGCCGCCTCGCCGCAACCGCTGAAGAAGGTCAGCCTCGACCTGCGCGGCCTCTACCGGAACTCGCCGGTTTCGTTCCTCGGCATCCTGCTCGTCGGCATCGCCAATGGCGCCTTCGGCACGCTTGGCGCCGTCTTCGGGCGACAGGCCGGCCTTTCCGACAGTACCGTCGCGGCCATGATGAGCGTGGCGATCTTCGCGGGCGCGGTGATGCAGCTTCCGGCAGGCCGCCTCTCCGACCGCATCGACCGTCGCTATGTCCTGGCCGCCCTTGCCGGTGTCGGCGCCGTCGCCGGCCTGCTCATCTTCCTGATCGAGCCGAGCCAGGTCTGGATCGTGCTGACGCTGATCGCAATCTATGGCGCCGCCGCCAACGCGCTCTATCCGATCGCCGTTTCCCACGCCAACGACTTCGCAACCGCCGAAGACTTCGTGAAGGTCTCCGGTGGCCTGCTGCTGCTCTATGGCATCGGCACGATCATCGGCCCGACGATCGGCGGTCCGGTCATGACGGCAACCGGTCCGTACGGTTTGTTCATGATTACCGCCTGCGCCCACATTTTGATCACAGCCTATGCCATCATCCGCAGCCGGATGCGCGCGCCCGTGCCGGTCGCCGACCGCGACGCCTTCTCGCCGGTCAATGCCGGTGCGCCGACGACACCGGAAAGCCTGCAGCTTTCGCCGCGCGCTGCCCCGTTCGAGGAAGCGCATAGCGAACCGGACAACAACCAGAAATGGGAGGATCAGACGGATGAGCCTGTTTGACGACGACCGACCACAAAAGAAGCTGGTGCACGAAATCGGCAGCGATCTTTCACTGCTTTCAGTCGATGAACTCACCCAGCGTATCGCCCTGTTGACGGAGGAAATCGCCCGGCTCGAAGCCGAGCGGACGCGCAAATCCGCGAGCCGCTCAGCCGCCGAAGGCCTGTTTCGCTGAGACCTTGCGGGAGCGGGAGCGGCCGCAGCGCAGCAAAACGAGGCGCGTTTAACGGCAAATTAAGCATTATCTGCGATTGTCGGGGTATCCGGAGCTTTCCGGTTTCAGACAATTTCTCCGACTGGCGAATGGGTCTGATTTTTCTCCCTGTTTTACCTTGAGAGCCGCTTTTCGCGGCTCTTTTTTTGTTTTGGCATAGCTTTCGCTAAAGAACTGTGGAGATTAACCCTTTCTTAAGAATACCCTTGCGCGAAATGCGCTATCGGATCATTCTTCGAGCATAGAGACGGGCAAGGATTTATTTCCTATAACTGTCCACTACCTGACTGTCGTGATGCGTTTGAACCAGGGAAAACAGGTCATGTCCGAGAGAGGATTGAATACGGTCAGTTTCGCAGGACACGCAGCGTCCTCGGCACAATTCAAGACGCTCTATTCGGAAGGCATGGGTCTGGTCGAGGAAACGGCGACATACCTCGATGGTCCCGGCCGCGCCGCCTCGAAGGTTCTGCCGCGCATGGCGTCGGTGCTCTATGCAGCCGAGTCCATGCGGCTTACCACCCGCCTGATGCAGATGGCCTCGTGGCTGCTCCTGCAGCGCGCCGTCAACAACGGTGAGATGAGCCGTGACCAGGTGATGTCGGAAAAGAGCAAGGTGCGCCTCGACAGCTTCAACGTCGACAAGTCCGCTCCCGGCTGGGCCGAACTGCCGGAATCCTTCCGCGACCTCATCGAGCGCTCGCTGCGCCTGCAGAACCGCGTCGCCCTGCTCGACCGCGAAATCTACCGCCCGCACGAAGCCGCCGCCATCGTTCCGGACAACCAGAACGGCGTCAAGGCGCAGATCAAGCTGCTGCAGACGGCCTTCGGCACCAACTGATAGCTCTTCGCTTCAGCGTGCGGAAAACAGAACCCGGCCATCGCCGGGTTTTTTGTTTCTCGCGTCGCTGGTGTCACTATCGCGCGCGCCGCATCTTCGCCAGCAGAAGCAGCACCAGCACGCAACTAAGGAAACCAAGAGCCAGCGGCAGTCCCCGATGGCCAAGCCACTGCATGGCTAGTCCTGTCGCGGGCGACCCCACGATGCCGCCGAGACCCCACGCAACCGCGAACGCCGCATTGCCGGCGATCAGGGCCTGGCCGGTGAAACGCTCGCCGAGCTGGATCAGCGACATCGTGTAGATGCCGAACGAGACCCCGCCCCAGAGGAAGACGAGCGGCCAGACGAGCCAGGAGTTGAAGGCCCATGGCAGCAGCAGGCACCCGACCAGCGAGACCAGCACACAGAACAACATCGTCCGCATCGAGCCCATCTGCTCGGCCATGCGCCCGAGAAATACCTGAAGCAGCGCATTGCCGGCGATGAAACAGGTAATGAGAGAGGCGATCCGCTCCTCGGCACTTCCGAGCGTGGCGCCATAGGTGGCAAACATCGAAAGCAGGATCTGCTCGAAAGCGGCAGCGGTGAAAACCGCAAACAGAAGGAGAGGCGCCAGCGCCAGGAAAGCGCCGACGGAAGTTGCCTCGCCATCCTGCGGCATATCAGGCAGGCGCGGCACGACTGCGAGCAAGATCATGCCACAGAGAAGGAAGGCCACGATGCCGATCAGGAAGGGCGACCAGCCCTCCGTGCCGACGAGGCCGAGCGACAGCGGACCGATGGCGAAGCCGCCCGAAACAATCGAAGAATAGAGGCCCATGATGCGGCCCCGGCGCGACGGAGGCGTGATCGTGATCAGCCAGGTTTCGCTGATCACGGAAAGCGGATTGGCAAAGAAGCCGAGCAGGAAACGCAGCGGCATCCAGGCCCAGAGCTCCTGGGTCCAGGCGATCGCGATCAGGATGAGCGCGGCGAACAACGAGCACAGGATAGCAAGCCACGCCGCACCGAAGCGCCGAACCAGCGCCGGAATGAGGGGAGCGGAAACGATGAAACCCAGCGGCGTCATCGCCGCTGACAGGCCGATCAGTCCCGGGGTCGTTCGCTGCCGCTCCAGAATGAAGCTGAGCAGCGGATAGGTCAGCCCCTGGGCGACCGCGAACACCGTGACCGTTGCGATGGTGCCGGCTATCGCCGCCCAAAGGATTGGTTGTTCGCGCGGCAGGATCAGGTCGCGTGAATGACGACGTTCCGTCGCACGCAGAGACTCTTGGTCCGATATCATTTCGACACGCGCCTCATGCCTGCCAGAGATGTTTGGCGATTTCGATCTCGACCTGTCGCCTTGCGAGGCCGATATCGTCGATCAAATGCGGGTCGCTACTTGAGAGCTGCTCGGGATCCCGGCGAAAGCGCGCCCTCCTGTCCCAGGTCGCGATAACGCCTCTGAGCGTTGCTAGGCCGGCGCGCAAACGCAGCGGCTTTTCTTCGTGCACGCGTGCCGCCTGGTGTCGGGATGCAGGAATGGGAATGTGGTTCATGGCAACCTCCATATCGGCCCGAAAGACCGACGAATTCTGCAGGACACGAACCGGAGCGTAATTAAGCGCGTCCAAAAAGTTCTCAAAAACGTCCAAACGAACTATAGATGCGCCCATGCAGGAAACGCGCTTCGCCTTTGGTCCCTTCGTACTTGATCCGGGTGCGGGAACGCTTCTCCGGGACGATGATCCTGTCGCGATCGGCTACCGCGGACTGAGGCTGCTTGCGGCGCTCGTCGCGCGGCCCGGCGAAATCCTGGGTAAAGCCGAACTGATGGATGCGGCGTGGCCGAAAACGGCCGTCGAGGAAGGCAATCTCACCGTCCAGATCGCGCAGCTCAGAAAGCTGCTTGGCCCCGCCGCCGACGGCGGCGAGTGGATCTCGACGATCCCACGCGTCGGCTATCGCTTCACAGGAAGCACGAGGACGCTCGGTGCGGCGCGGCGGCGCCTGTCCCTGCCGGACAAGCCGTCGGTCGCCGTGCTGCCCTTCGTCAACGTCAGCAACGATCCCGAGCAGGAGCCCTTCACGGATGGGCTGACCGAGGACCTGATCACCGACCTTTCGAGGATGCCCGGCCTGTTCGTCATCGCGCGCAACTCATCCTTCGTCTACAAGGGCAAGGCGGTGGATGTGCGCGCGATCGCGGAAGACCTTGGCGTGCGTTACCTGCTGGAAGGCAGCGCCAGGCGCGCAGCAGGACGCGTGCGTATCAATGCCCAACTGGTCGACGCACTGAGCGGCGACCATCTCTGGGCGGAGCGCTTCGACCGCAGCCTGGAAGACATCTTCGCCGTTCAGGACGAGGTTACGGCCAAGATCGTGGAAGCGTTGCTCGGAAAATTGCGCCCGCCGCCGCTGCCACGCAACCGGCCCGGCAACATCGAGGCCTACGATCTCTGCGTGCGCGCCCGCAGGTTGATGGATGATACGCCGCAGGCCGCCCAGGAAGCGCACCTGATGCTGACGCGTGCGGTTTCGCTCGACCCCGATTATGCCGAAGCCTACCGCTGGCTGGCGATGAACCACTGGATGGGACGGGTGCACTCCGGCGGACCGACGGAGGCCGCCCGCAGCCTTGCCCTGGAGCTCGCGCGCAAAGCCGTCACGATCGACCCAAACGATGCCGGCAGCCGCTGGATCCTGGCCTACCTGCTCGCATATGAGCGCAGCTTTACCGAGGCGGAGGCGGAATTCGCCAAGGCGATCGAACTCGACCCGAACGAGGCCGACACCTGGGCGGCGTTGTCCGACATCGACGTTCTCGCCGGGCGGGTCGAAGAGGGCCTCGCGCATATCCGCAAGGCGTTCCGGCTGAACCCGTTTCCGGCAAGCTGGTACTATCTGACGCTCGGCCAGGCGCAATATGCGGCCGGTGACTACGAGGCCGCTGTCGAGACGCTGCGCAGGGACGAGACCTATCGCACGAGCTCACGCCGGTTCCTGGCGGCAAGCCTCGCCCAGCTGTGCCGCCTCGACGAGGCGCGCACGGAAGCAGAGCTGTTTCTCGTCGCCAACCCGGGCTTCACGATCCGCCACTGGGCGGCGACCGAGCCGTTCCGTGACGACGCCATGCTTGCGCATTTCGTCGACGGCTTTCGCAAGGCCGGCCTTCCCGAGTGACGGGCGAACCGGCGGCCTCTTGATCGGCCAACAAAAAGCCCGGCGCGATGGCCGGGCTTTAAGAATGCCGAGAGGCGTTCGATTAGAGGCCGAGGCCTTCGAAGCGCTTCTTGAACTTGGAGACGCGACCGCCGCGGTCCATGAGCTGCTGGTTGCCGCCCGTCCAGGCCGGATGCGACTTGGGGTCGATTTCCAGGTTCATGGTGGCGCCTTCAGAACCCCAGGTCGAGCGGGTTTCGTATTCGGTGCCGTCAGTCATGACTACCTTGATGACGTGGTAATCGGGATGGATGTCTGCCTTCATAACGATCTTCCTAGAGTTCCAGGGTCCAATTGTCGCAAGGCATTGCGACTTCGAGACCGAACACGTAAATGAAGCCGCGGACCGGCTGAAGGGCCACGGCTTCCCAATTCGATGCCGTGCCTATACATCAAGGTCTGCGGGATAACAAGTGCCGCGCGGAAGACTCATGGGCAAAGCCTTTCCTCCGTGGTTGGCGAAAGGGGTCAAGTGTCCGAACGAGAAATCCAGGCGCCAGCGCGTAAATCCATCCGCCCGCTGGCCACGCTCCTACCTTATCTCGCCCGCTACCGCCATCTGGTCGTCGGCGCAGGCATTTCGCTGATCCTCGCCGCAGTCACGACGCTGGCGCTGCCGCTCGCCGTCAGGCGCATGGTCGACAACGGCTTCTCCAGTCCCGATTCCGGTTTCATCAACACCTACTTCTCGATGTTGATGATGCTCGCCATCGTGCTCGCTCTGGCAAGTGCGGCGCGCTACTACTTCGTCATCACACTCGGCGAGCGCATCGTCGCCGACCTCAGGCGCAACGTCTTCGATCGTGTCACCCGGCTTTCCGCCTCCTTCTTCGACGTCAACCAGTCCGGCGAGATCGTCTCGCGGCTGACGGCCGATACGACCCAGGTCAAGTCGGCGGTCGGCGCCACCGCCTCGGTGGCGCTGCGCAACCTGATCCTGTGTCTCGGCGCCATCGGCATGATGGTCTATACCAGCCCTAAGCTCTCGAGCCTGGTGCTGATCGCGATCCCGATCATCGTCTTCCCGCTTGTCGGCTTCGGCCGCTCCGTCCGCCGCCGATCGCGCGAGGCTCAGGACACACTCGCCAAGGCGTCCGCCTATGCCGGCGAGGCAATCGCCGCATCCCGCACCGTGCAGGCCTTCAATGGCGAGGCACTCGCCAACAACCATTTCGGATCCGCTGTAGAAGATGCCTATGGCGCTGCGCGCGCCGCGATCAAGGCGCGCTCGGTGCTCACTGCCTTCGCCATCACCATGGTTTTCGGCAGCGTCGTTGCGGTGTTGTGGTTCGGCGCGCATGATGTGCTGTCGGGCAATCTTTCCGCCGGCACCCTCAGCCAGTTCCTGCTCTACTCGGTCTTTGCCGCAGGCAGCCTCGGCTCGCTCTCCGAAGTCTGGGGCGAGCTCTCTCAGGCCGCCGGTGCCGCCGAACGGCTCAACGAACTGCTGACGGAGATCCCAGAGATCCAGGCGCCGGCAAACCCCGTCGCCATGCCCGCACCGGCCGCCGGCGCCATCGCCTTCGACGACGTTTATTTCGCCTATCCGGCGCGACCCGACTACAAGAGCCTGAACGGCCTCAGCTTTGCGATCAAGCCAGGCGAGACTGTCGCCATCGTCGGCCCTTCCGGCGCCGGCAAGAGCACGGTCTTCTCCCTGCTCCTCCGCTTCTACGATCCCGCCAAGGGTGCTGTAACCGTCGACGGGCTCGATGTCCGCACGGTCGATCCGAAGGAACTGCGCGACCGGCTGGCGATCGTGCCGCAGGATGTCACCATCTTCGCCTCCTCGGTTCATGACAACATCGCCTTCGGCGTGCCTGGCGCGACCCGTGAGGCGGTGCGCGCTGCGGCCGTCGCCGCCCAGGCAGACGAGTTCATCAACCGCCTCGACAACGGCTACGACACGCTCGTCGGCGAACGCGGCATCACGCTATCCGGCGGCCAGCGGCAACGCATCGCCATTGCCCGCGCGATCCTGAGGAACGCACCGATCCTGCTCCTCGACGAGGCCACCTCGGCGCTCGATGCCGAAAGCGAGACGCTGGTGCAGAAAGCCCTCGATGGCCTGTTGCGCGAGCGCACGACGATCATCATCGCCCACCGGCTCGCAACGGTTCTGAAGGCGGACCGCATCCTGGTTATGGATCATGGCCGGATCGTCGAGGAGGGAACGCACGTCTCCCTCATCCGCCAGGGTGGCCTCTACGCCAAGCTTGCGCGGCTGCAGTTCGACCACGGCGCCGAGGCCCTGTTCGTCGCCACGAAAAACTGAGGCGTTGCGACGACGACCCTCCCGATTTCACACCTGGCAGTTGCCGGCTGAGAAGCGAGCCCTATTGTTATGGGGCCGGCCTGCCAAAGGCCGTTCTCTGCGGTTCGCAGACATGATCGGGAGGAAATTCGCATGGCATTTTCGCAACTGACCCGGCGCGCAACGCTGATGCTGGGCCTGATGGCGCTATCGGCGCTGCCCTTTAGCACCCCGGCCCTCGCCCAGGGCTTCCCAGACCGACCGATAACACTGGTCGTTCCCTTCGCCGCCGGCGGGTCGACCGACGTGGTCGCCCGCATCGTCGCGCAGAAAATGTCTGAAGACCTCGGCGAGCAGGTGATCGTCCAGAACGTCGCCGGCGCCGGCGGCAATCTCGGCGCGGCCAATGTCGCGCGCGCCGATGCGGACGGCTACACGATCCTGATGGGAACCGTCGCCACCCACGCGCTCAACCCACTGATCCTCAAGACCAAGCCCTATGATCCGGAGAAGGACTTCGCTCCGATCTCGCTGCTGGTCATCGTGCCCAACGTGCTCGTCGTCAATCCGGAGCTTCCAGCCAAGAACGTCGAGGAACTGCTGGCGCTCTTGAAGGCCAAGCCCGACGAATACAGCTATGCCTCCTCCGGCAACGGCACGCCGCTGCACCTCTCCGGCGAGCTTTTCAAGAAAATGGCCGGCGTCAGCATGCAGCATATCCCCTACAAGGGCGCCGGTCCGGCGCTGAACGACGTCATCGGCAACCAGGTGCCGATCATGTTCGACAACCTGCCCTCGTCCTCCGGGCACATCAAGGCAGGCACGCTGAGGGCACTTGCCGTCACCACGGCGGAACGCGCGCCCTCCTTCCCCGATGTTCCGACGGTCGCTGAATCCGGCATCCCAGGCTATGAGACCTATACCTGGAACGCGCTCTTCGCCCCGGCGAACACGCCGCAGCCTGTGGTCGCCCGCCTCAACGAGGCAGCAAACAAGGCCCTGAAGGATCCCGCCGTCATCGAACGCATGAAGGAATTCAGCGCCAAGATCGTCGGCTCGACGCCGGAAGAGCTCAGTGCGCATGTGACGGCAGAACTGGCGAAGTGGACGCCGGTCGTCCGCGACGCCAACGTGCAGATGGATTGATCGTCAGCCGACTTGTCCAGACATTCGAAGCATTTGCCAAGTTTAGCTGCACGCTCGGCCGTCCCCTCTCCCCGCGTGCGGGGAGAGGGCTAGGGTGAGGGGCAGCCCAAAAGCGAGCGGTGGGAAGCGATCACACCCCAGCAGCACCCCGCCCCGCCACGCGGCCGGAAAAGATGCAACCGCCGAGGAAGGTGCCTTCGAGCGCATTGTAGCCATGCATGCCGCCGCCGCCGAAACCGGCGACTTCGCCGGCGGCATAGAGGCCCGGCACCGGCTCACCCGATTGTTCGAGCACCTGGCCCGAGAGGTTGGTCTGCAGGCCGCCCAGCGTCTTGCGGGTCAGGATATGCAGGCGAACGGCAATCAGCGGCCCGGCTTTCGGATCGAGCAGCCGGTGCGGCTTGGCAGTACGCAGCAGCCGATCGCCGCGATAGGCGCGGGCGCCGCGGATCGCGGTGACCTGCGCATCCTTGGAGAACGGGTTGGTGATCTCGCGATCGCGCGCCTCGATCTGTCGGCGTAGATGGTCGAGCGACAGCCGGTTCTCGCCCGTCAGTGCATTCATCGCCGGCACAAGGTCCTCGAGCCGGTCCCGGACGATGAAATCCTCACCCTTGTCCATGAAGGCCTGGACCGGTGCTGGCGGATTCTTGCCGAGCCGCTTCAGGAGCAGAGAGATGCTCTTGCCGGTCAGATCCGGGTTCTGTTCCGAACCGGAAAGCGCAAACTCCTTCTTGATGATCGCCCGCGTCAGGATGAACCAGCTGTAGTCGTGGCCACTGTCGCGGATCGCCTGCAATGTGCCGAGCGTATCGAAGCCCGGCATCGCTGGCGCGGAAAAACGGTTGCCGTCGGCGTCGCACCAGAAGGATGATGGGCCGGGCAGGATGCGGATGCCATGATCCGGCCAGATCGGGTCGAAGTTCCTGAGCCCCTCGGTGTAGTGCCACATGCGGTCTGAGTTGATGACCGAGCCGCGCGCCCGGCTGCTGATCTCCAGCATGCGTCCGTCGACGTGATGCGGCACGCCCGAGACCATGGTTGCCGGCGGTTGGCCAAGGCGCTTGCGCGGCCAATTGCGGCGAACGAGATCATGGTTGCCGCCGATACCGCCCGAGGTGACGACGATCGCACCCGCCGATATCTCGAAATCGCCGGAGACGTCGCGTGAACTGCGCTCGCCCCGCCCGACCGGATCCTCCTTCAGCAAGGCACCGCGGGCGCCCGTCACCGTTCCATCCGTGATGATGAGCTCATCGACCCGATGGCGGAATCGGAAGCGCACCAGACCGCGGCTTTCCGCCTCCCGCGTCAGCCGCACGAACGGATCGAGTACCGCTGGCCCCGTGCCCCAGGTGACATGGAAGCGCGGCACCGAATTGCCGTGGCCATGGGCAAGGCCGCCGCCGCGCTCGGCCCAGCCGACGACCGGAAACCAGCGCATGCCGAGGGAATGCAGCCAGCGGCGCTTTTCGCCTGCGGCAAAGTCGAGATAGGCTTCCGCCCAAAGCCGCGGCCAGTGGTCCTCCGGACGGTCGAACTGCGAAGACCCCAGCCAGTCCTGCCAGGCAAGCTCACGCGTGTCACGAATGCCCATGCGCCGCTGCTCGGGGCTATCGACGAAGAACAGACCGCCCAGCGACCAGAAAGCCTGACCGCCAAGGTTTTGTTCGCCTTCCTGATCGAGAACGATGACCTTGCGGCCAAGGGCGGCCGCTTCCGAGGCGGCAACCAGGCCGGCAAGGCCCGCACCGATGACCAATACATCGCAATCCACGAAATGCCCTCCCCTGCACCCCATACAGCGCCGCCATACGAATGGCTGCAGCAACTGTTACGCGTACGTCAAGGTCAATTCAAGGGTCGGGCGTTGGCCGCGGTATGTTTCGCGGCCGCGGCCTATTTTTCGGTCAGCTTGAGTTCGATGCGGCGGTTCTGGGCCCGGGCCTCCGGGGTCTCGCCCGGCGCAATCGGCTGATACTCACCGAAGCCGGCCGCGACCAGGCGATCGGCAGGCACCCCCTTCGAGATCAGAAATTTGACCACCGAGGTGGCACGCGCCGAGGAAAGTTCCCAGTTGTCCGCATAGCGGCCTGTTCCGGAAAGCTGGACATTATCGGTATGGCCGTCGACGCGCAGCACCCAGTTGATCTCCGCCGGAATCTCCTTGGCGAGATCAAGCAGCGCCGAGGCGAGCTTGCCCATCTCCGCCTGCCCCTCGGGATTGAGTTCGCTGCCGCCGGATGGGAACAGCACTTCCGACTGGAACACGAAGCGGTCGCCGACGATGCGGATGTTTTCGCGGTCGGAGAGGATTTCCCTCAAGCGTCCGAAGAAATCGGAGCGGTAGCGGTTGAGCTCCTGCACGCGCTGGGCAAGCGCCACGTTCAGGCGGCGGCCGAGGTCGGCGATCTTCGTCTGCGACGCCTGGTCCTTCGCCTCCGATGCCTGAAGCGCGACCTCGATGGCGGCGATCTGGTTGCGCAGCGCGGCGATCTGCTGGTTCAGGAGCTCGATCTGGCTCATCGCCCGGGCGCTGATCTCACGCTCGTTCTCAAGCTCCGAGCCGAGGCGCCCGATCTTCTGGTTGGCGACATCGGTACTGCCGGCGCCCTGATCGAGCAGCGCCTGCAGCCGCGAGCGCTCGCCTTCCGACTGGGACAGGGAAGCCTGGAGATTGGCGAGCGAATCCTCGAGATCCTGCTTGCCGCTCTTTTCGAGCGCCAGGAGCTGCGTGAGCTCGTTGATCTGGCTGTTCAGCCGGGTCAGCACTTCGTCCTTGCCGCTGATTTCGCGGCTCAGCAGAAACTGCCCGAGAACGAAGACGGTGAGCAGGAACATGATCGAAAGCAGGAGCGTCGACAGCGCGTCGACGAAGCCCGGCCAATAATCGATCGTGCGCTGCGTGCGGCCTTTGCGGGCGAGCGCCATGGATTACTCTCCTCCGGTCTCGTCCAACTGTCCGAGCTTGGCCGGCAATGACGACCTCTCGCTTGTCACGGCGATCCGCTCGCCTCCGATGCGCGACGACAATTTGTCGAGCGTCCTGCGCATCGCCTTGGCCTCTTCCTGCTGGGCTTCGATCCAGTCCCGGAGCATCTGCTGCTCGCCGCGCATATTTTTCACCAGGCCCTGGATACCCTCGGCAAGGCTTGCCATGGCGGCGGTCGTGCGCTGGCTCGAACCGCCCTCCTGGTTGAGGCGGACCAGCTGATCCGTAAGCTTTTTCAACTCCTCGACCGGCGCACCCGACGGCGCATCGAGCGCAGAAGTCAGCTCGGAGCCGACATCGGTCACGGAAGAAAGCCAGTTTTCAAGCTCGGTATAGAAACGGTTCTGGGCGCGGCCGGCCTGCAGATCGAGGAAGCCGAGGATCAGCGAACCGGAAAGACCGAACAGCGATGTCGAGAACGCCGTACCCATGCCGGTCAGCGGCGCCGACAGGCCGCTCTTCAAGGCCGCCAGAATGTCTTCGGTGGTTCCCGAACCGGCATCCAGCGATTGGATGACCGTGTTGATCGAGCCGATGGTGCCCAAAAGACCCCAGAAGGTGCCGAGCAGACCGAGAAACACGAGAAGGCCGGTCAGATAGCGCGAGATGTCGCGGGATTCATCGAGGCGGGTCGCAATCGAATCCAGAATGGAGCGCAGCGCCGTCGTCGAGATCGCCGTCTGACGGGCACCGATCAGTGCCCGCATCGGCGCCAGCAGCACCGGATCGCGGCCCACCTTGTCGGCACTGCCGGCGGCGCGAAAGGAGTTGAACCAGCGCACTTCGGGACGCAAGCCCAGCACATGGGTGAATACGAGCAGGATGCCGATCAGCAGCACCCCAAGGATCAAGCCGTTGAGGCCGGGGTTGGCCAGAAAGGCGTTGTGTGCCTGCCGAAAGAGGATTGCGCCCACGAAACCGACGATGATCAGGAAGACCACCATGGTCCAGAAATAGTGCATGGGGCTCGAAAGCTTGTGCGGATTATAGCCTTCTTCCATGCCTTCCCGACCGTTCCATCCGGACAGATGCAGTTTCGTCATGGGTGTAAGTATCTCCCGGTTTTTACTTGTCGGAACGGCGCGGCGCCGGCCCGGAGACTACTGCATAATTCCCGAAACCGAAATCGATTCAAGGACGAAATTCAGCCGTTCCCAAAGTGGGGCGACGGCCGCGACGCGCGTAGATAGGCACAGGCATGTGGCACTGTCGTGTTGCCCCATTCCGGATCAAGCGGAAAAACAAAGCCTCCGGCGGGTGAGCGCCGGAGGCCGAGCATAGGAATAGGGTCGCTGATTACTTCGTCGGCACCGGGCGGTGCACGACGTCGTTCAGCGCCTTGACGATATATTCGTTGCCGCAGACGACCGAACCGTCGTCGACCGGCTTGGCGCCGCCGTTGATATCGTGCGCCCAGCCGCCGGCTTCCCGGATGAGAAGCACGCCAGCCGCGATGTCCCAGGCGGCGAGGTCGCGTTCCCAGTAACCGTCGTAGCGGCCGGCGGCCACATAGGCGAGGTCAAGCGAGGCGGCACCCATGCGGCGGATACCGGCCACTTCGCCCATCACGTGGCGCAGTTCGATCAGGTACTTGCCGTGGTTGCCGCGGCCGAGATGCGGCGTGCCGGTGGCGATCACGGCATCGGAAAGATGCTTGCGCGAGGCGACACGCAGGCGACGGTCGTTGAGGAAGGCGCCACCGCCACGCTCGGCGGTGTAGAGTTCATCGGTCGCCGGGTTGAAGATGACGGCGCCGACGATCTCGCCCTGGCGCTCGAGTGCGATCGAAACGGCGAAGTGCGGGATACCGTGCAGGAAATTGGTGGTGCCATCGAGCGGGTCGACAATCCAGCGATGCGCGCCGTCGGTGCCGACGATCTCTTCACCTTCCTCGCCAAGGAAGCCGTAGGTCGGACGGGCCTTGAGGAGTTCCTCGCGGATGAGCTTTTCGGCCTTGCGGTCGGCCTGCGAAACATAGTCGCCCGGTCCCTTGAGCGAGACCTGCAGGTTCTGGACTTCGCCGAAATCGCGGGCCAACGACTTGCCGGCCTTGAAGGCGGCCTGAACCATGACATTGAGAAGTGCTGAACGGGCCATCTGGCGATCCCTTGATAACGAAGGCCGATCGAAAACAATCGATCGGACGTTGAACCTGCTTGACGGAACGCGGCCGCATTGCCGGCCCTACTTGCAAATTCCCTTGATCGGAACCGATCCAAGGAAGCAGGGCAAGCCGCAGATTGAGCTCCGTCGTCAAAAAACCGAGTGAATTCTCACTCCGCTCGCCGTCGCCGCCAACTGTCGCGGCACCACGAGCAAAACCGCGGCCTCAGAACCACAAATGGCCCGCAAGTTCAAGCGAAATAGCATTTCCGCCGAACGACCGCCAAAGATTCGACCGCGAGCGGCGCCGTTCAGCTCCGGCGATATTTGTTGGCGGCACTGAGTGCCTGCTTCTGCTGCTCTTCGTTGAGACCGAGATAGAAGTCTTCGAGCGCGTCGTCTTTCAGACCGGCGCGACGCGAAAGCACATACCATTTCGCCGCCTCGACCGGATTGGGCCGGGTGCCGATGGCGTTGACGTAGAGATGCGAAAGCCGGTTCTGTGCAACCACGTTGCCGCCCTCGGCCGCCCGCCGCATCCAGCCGAAACCCTCTTCGAGATTACGCTCGCCGGCAATGCCCTCGATCATCCAGATCGCGATGTCGAGTTGAGCGGTGTCGTACCCCGCCCGCGCCGCGCGGATCAGCCATTCGCGCGCCCGCGTCCGCTTGCTTTCCTCGATGCCATCGACATTGACCAGGATCTGCGACAGCGCATATTGCGCATCCGCGATGCCCTGTTCGGCCGACTTTTCGTAATAGGGCATCGCCAGTTTCAAACCCTTGGGTCCGGGATTGTCGGCGACGAGCGTCTGGCCGTAGTTGAATTGCGCCGAGCCATTGCCGAGATCGGCCGCCTTCTTCATCAGCTCTTCGGATTTCTTCCGGTCGCGCTTGACGTAACGGCCCTCCATCAGGATCAGCGCGTATTTGAACATCGCGGCCGGATCGCCTTTTTCCGCGGCCTGACCGTACCAGAAGGCAGCCTGCTGGGGATTGCGCACGACGCCCAGTCCCTGCTGCAGGATCTCGGCGATCAGGGTCTGCGCCGCCGGGTCGCCAAGCTGCGCGCGCGGCAGCGCCAGATCCATCGCGGTCAGGTAGTAGCCGCGCTGGAACGCGCCATAGGCATCGTCGACCTTGCCGGTAAAGGGCTTTTCCGCTGGCAGTGCCGGCAATTCGGCACCCATGCGATCGAAAACAGTGACGCCGGACGATGGGACAGAGCCGTCGGCCGGCTTCTTATTGGGTCCGACAGCGGACTTGTCGTCTTTCTGGTCGGTCGGCGTCGCGCCCTCCGGCATCGCCGCCCCGTTGAAGGGCGTGATGCGGCCGCGCTTTTCGACGCCGGCGTCCTCGCCACTCTTCTGCTCCTGCGCATGCGCAGGCATAGCCAGGGCGACGGCCATGGCAACAAGGGAAAAACCTCGACTCAATCTGGAAGGCAGACGGCTCAACATCGAAACGTCTTAATCTTCAAACCGTGGCGCTTTTTCGTCAAGAAGTGCGTTGACCGCAGCAACGACGGAAGGCGCCTGGCCGGGTTCGCCGAAGACGGCAAGACGAAGCGCCACGAACTCAGCACCGGTCTCCGCCACCGCAAGTGCCGATTGCGGGTCCGTGCCGCCCATGACGATGCAGGGAATCTCGATCATCGACGCCCACCATTCGGCCAGCGCCAGGTTCTTCGGATGCGCCTCCGGCTTGATGTCGCCATCCGTCTTGCCGAAGAACACGTAGTCCGGGCGCACTTCGCCGATTTCCAGCGCGTGGTGACGGTCGGCCGCATTGCCCCCGCCGACGATCAGCTTCGGCGTGTGCTTCTCGACCGCCTCACCCAGCACTTCCGCATTGCCGGCAACGTGCAGGCCGTCGGCCTTGGCGCGGCCGGCCACGCGGGAGTCACCCTCGATGAGCGCGGCGGCGCCGGCCTCCTGGATCACCGGCACCAGACGCTCGGCGTGCTTCTGGAACTCGGAGTCATCAAGTGCGTATTGCGGCACGATCACCGAGGCGACGTCGCCGCCCTTCAGGGCATCGGCGAGCACGTTTGCGCGTTCCGCCGCATCGGGCATGTCGGGCGCGATCAGCACCAGGCGGCAACGTTCTGTTGTCATATCAAGACATCCATTTCCGGCTGCATCCGCCAGGATGGCGAAACCAGCGCTCGATTTCATTTGGGAAAACCGATAGACGGAGACTGCAAAAGGATCAACCGCCCCCCATGCTTCCTGATCTCGACTTCTATCTTATCGCCATTCCGGCAGTTCTGCTCGTTGGCCTCAGCAAGGGTGGCATGGGGGAAGCGCTTTCGCTGATGGGCGTTCCGATCCTGTCGATGGCGGTGTCACCCGTCCAGGCGGCCGCCCTCCTCCTCCCGATCCTGATCGCGATGGATCTCGTCTCGCTTTGGATGTGGCGCAAGCACGGCGATCGCACCACCCTCTTCATGCTGTTGCCCGGCGCCATCGCCGGCATCTTCATCGGCTGGGCGACCTCGGCCTACGTCTCGCGGGACCTCCTTCGCCTGATCATCGGCCTGATCACCGTGCTCTTCGTGCTGCGATACGTCTACAATGTCTGGCGCACGCGCCTTGGCATCACCATCGCGCCGAAGAAGCAGCGGGCCGGTCCCGCAGCACTCTGGGGTTCCTTTGCCGGTTATGGCAGCTTCGTCGCCCATGCCGGGGGCCCGCCTTTCCAGATCTACGCGCTGCCGCTGCAGCTCGACCCGCGCGAATACACCGGCACCATCGTGCGCTTCTTCGCGATCCTGAATGCGGTGAAGCTCATCCCCTATTTCGCGCTCGGGCAACTGGATCTGAGCAACCTGAAAATCTCGGCGACGCTATTTCCGCTCGCCATTGTCGCAACCATGTGCGGCGCCTGGATCGTTCGCCGCATGAAGCCGCAGATCTTCTACCCCTTCATGTATACCATGGCCTTCATCGCGGGCTCGAAACTGCTTTGGGACGGTATCAACAGCCTGGTCGCAGGCGGGTGAGCCGCGGACCCAAGTATTACGGAAATATTGCAAAGCAAAATTAGCATTTCGCATCGCACAAATTTCTTGCTGCTTCGCAAAATTTCGCCTAACGTCCGCGCATGACGATCGCGGACCCTTTCGATGCCATTGCGGACCCGAACCGGCGCCACCTGCTGGAGGAACTGCGGCGCGCGCCGAGAACCGTGAACGAACTGGCGGAGGGCCTGCCGATCAGCCGCCCGGCCGTATCGCAGCACCTGAAGGCCTTGCTGGATTGCAATCTGGTCTCGGTTTCGGCGAGCGGCACCCGGCGGATCTATGCGATCAACCGGCCGGGTTTCGACCGTCTCAATCTGTGGCTCGACCAGTTCTGGTCCTGAGCCCGGCGGCGCGAACGCTGCGCCCGAAAGAAACAGACCGGGCGTCAAGCCCGGTCCAAAATTCCGTATATTCCACTGTGGGGGGATTGGTTCTAAACCTTGTTGCGCCTACTCAGAGGGGAGATGGCGCCTCCCGATAGTCCTGGGAAATACCGTTGATAATCAGTGAGTCGAGGAACGAAGCCTTTCGATTTCGTCCTTGATGCGCAGCTTCCTCCGCTTGATGTCGTTGATCAGTTCGTCTTCCACCGACGGCTGATTCAAGGCCGCATGGAGCTCCTGCTCCAGGACGCCATGTTTTTTCTCAAGCGTTGCAAGATGAGCCTCAACAGTCATTTGGCAGTCCCTTCCTTTTGCTTGCATCCGGCATGCGAATGCCGGATGTTCCATGGTTTGTAACCTTACTACTGTGCCATGCCATTTTTCATTTGTCGAAGGCGAAATGATGACGTCGGATAACTTCCCGTTACCGCCCAAGATGTGATAGAGCGACGCATGGAATTCCGGTTCGAGGAGGACTTCGCAACCGGGCTGATGGGGATCGCTTTGCATGCCGGACCAGGACCAGGCCGAACTCAGACTGACCGCCGCGCGGCTGAGGCAGGAACATGAAGACTACGACGCTGCCATCAACGCTATGATCGAGACCGGCTGCGACGCGCTGAGAATCCAGCGCATGAAGAAGAAGAAGCTGGCGATCAAGGACAAGATCAGCAAGATCGAAGACCAGATCATCCCCGACATCATCGCCTGAACGCGGAACAGGACAGACGTGATCGACACCACGACCCCACCCGTCGCCATCATCATGGGAAGCCAGTCGGACTGGGAGACGATGAAGAACGCCGCCGACACGCTCGACGCGCTCGACATTGCCTATGAGGCTCGCATCGTTTCCGCCCATCGCACGCCCGATCGGCTGGTCAATTTCGCCAAGGGCGCTCGCGACGAGGGCTTCAAGGTGATCATCGCCGGCGCCGGCGGCGCTGCCCATCTGCCGGGCATGTGCGCCTCAATGACGCCGCTGCCGGTCTTCGGCGTGCCGGTGCAGTCGAAGGCGCTTTCCGGCCAGGACAGCCTGCTCTCGATCGTGCAGATGCCCGCCGGCATCCCCGTCGGGACGCTGGCGATCGGCCGCGCCGGCGCCGTCAATGCCGCGTTGCTTGCTGCAGCCGTGCTCGCGCTCAGCGACGACGATCTCGCCGACAGGCTCGACGACTGGCGCGAACAGCAGACGATTTCGGTCGCCGAATACCCGGTGGACCAGGCATGACCACCATCGGCATTATCGGCGGCGGCCAGCTCGGCCGCATGCTGGCGATGGCAGCTGCCCGATTGAACTTCCGCACCGTGATCCTCGAGCCGCAGGTCGACTGTCCGGCGGCACAGGTGGCGAATGAGCAGATCATTGCTGCCTATGACGACGAAGCCGCGCTCAGCCAGCTCGCGACCGTGAGCGACATCATCACCTACGAATTCGAGAATGTGCCGGTCGCGGCCGCCGAACGGCTCGCCGCGAAACGACCTGTCTTCCCGCCGCCGAAGGCGCTGGAAGTCGCGCAGGACCGCCTCGTCGAAAAACGCTTCATCAATGACTGCGGCATTGCGACGGCGCGTTTTCACGCCGTCGACAGCCAGGCCGATCTCGAAGCAGCACTCGCCGATTTCGGCGGATCGGGCGTGCTCAAGACCCGTCGCCTTGGCTATGACGGCAAGGGACAGCGCGTGTTCCGCTCCGCAGCCGACAGTCCTGCCGGCGCCTTCGCGGAGCTGGGCGGCGTGCCCCTGATCCTGGAGAGCTTCGTACCCTTCGAACGGGAGATCTCGATCATCGCCGCCCGCTCCACCGATGGCACGGTCGCCTGCTTCGATCCGGCCGAGAACGTGCATCGCAACGGCATCCTCCACACCTCGACGGTACCGGCAGCAGTCGGCGACGGCACGGCGGACGCGGCCCGCAAGGCCGCCAAGGCGATCCTCGATGCACTTGGTTATGTCGGCGTCATCGGCGTCGAATTCTTCGTACTTGCCGACGGCAGCCTGATCGCCAACGAGATGGCGCCGCGCGTGCACAACTCCGGCCATTGGACGGAGGCGGCCTGCGTCGTCTCGCAGTTCGAGCAGCATATTCGTGCCGTCTCGGGATTGCCGCTCGGCAATCCCCGCCGCCATTCCGACTGCGTCATGCAGAACCTGATCGGCGACGACCTCAACGATGTCCCGGCATGGCTTGCCAAGGACGATGTTCTGGTGCACCTCTATGGCAAGACCGAAGCGCGCGCCGGCCGCAAAATGGGCCACGTCACACGGCTCGTCCGCGGCTGAAGACCGCAGAAATGCGGGGCAAGACGCCAAAATGGGGCGTCTTGTGGTTGACACCTTAGGGGGGACACGGTATGTGCCATCCCACCTTAAAGGAGCGCGCTGAACGGCGCGCTTTTGATTGTTAGAAGATACCGGGCGAATTTTCGTTCCCCGAAACCTGCGGATCAGGAAAATGAAGATCAAGAATTCGCTCAAGTCGCTGAAGACCCGTCACCGCGAAAACCGTCTGGTTCGTCGCAAGGGCCGCATCTACATCATCAACAAGTCGAACCCGCGCTTCAAGGCTCGTCAGGGCTGATCTAAGCCGGGTGGCAGACATCGCTTCGGCTATGTCCCAAAATTGATTATGAAGTTGATCCATGGCGGGCTAACATGCTCGCCATGCGAGTTTTTGTACCCCTGATTCTGGCGTGTTCCGCCCTGCTCGCCACCTCCATCGGAGCTGGCAGTTTCTCCTTCGCGGCGGAAGCATCGACCCAAACGGAATCGGCCAGCCTCACCACACCCAAGCAACGACTGGACGGCCTGTTCGCGGACCTCAAGAAGGAACGCGATGCCGACAAGGCGCGTGAACTCGCCAACCAGATCCGTGTGGAATGGCAGGATTCCGGCAGCGCCACCGTCAATCTCCTGATGCAGTGGGCCGACAAGGCCATCACCGACAACAAGCAGGCGGCGGCGCTCGACATCCTCGATCAGGTGATCACGCTTGCGCCCAACTATGTCGAAGGCTGGAACCGTCGCGCGACCCTGCATTACACGATGGGCAACTATCGGAAATCGATGTCGGACATCAACCGCGTGCTGACGATCGAGCCTCGTCATTTCGGCGCGCTTGCCGGCATGGCAGCGATCCTCGGCGCCTCTGGCAAGGACGAGCTCGCCATGCGGGCATGGGAGCAGTTCCTGGACATCTATCCCGCCGATCGCAAGGCGCAGGAGCAGCTGGGCGAGCTCGCCGAGAAGCTCGCCGGCAGCAAGACCTGACTGAACGCGACACACTCGACCCTAGCCTTCAATGCCCCTCTGCACCAATGAAAGCACTCTTCTCGAAGTAGCGACAGCCGCTCGGCGTTTCATTGAGCCGATCTGGCTGGAATGGCACCGGGCTTGGGGTGGCGATCTCCCCGCGATCGCTTCACAATGGACCTGCGGCCGCTCGAGCCTGTTCCTGGCACGTGTCTTGATTGCCCAAGGCCTCGATGCCCATTGGGCCTCTGGAGCGCCGCGGAGTGCGCCTTCCGGGCCTGACATCGGCCCCTACGGCTTCTTCTGCGGGGAACGCTGGCAAAGCCATGCCTGGGTCGAATGCGGCGATTACATCGTCGACATCACCGCCGATCAGTTCGGCGCCCCTCCGGTGCTCGTTGTCGACAGCACGGACACCCGCTACAACAAGGGCGACCGGGATACCCCGCTGCCTGAGTTCGTGCTTGCCCGCCAGCGCGCCGCTGACGCCATCTGGCCACGATGGCAGGCGATGGGCTCCCCTGCCCCTGAAGCCTCGCCAACGCAGACGCCTTGACGGGCCTACGGATGCCGGAAGACAGATTGAGACAATGGTACCAGCCACATTCCTGCTCATTGGACTAGCGCTCGTCGGCATTGCCTACAGCCTCTGGCACGCGCGAGCCTTCACCCGGCGGTTTCCGAATGCCGGCGAACTGATCGACATCGGCGGTTATCGCATGAACAGCGTGCACCTGCCGGCAGGCGAGCAGGCCGATCTCCTGCCCGTCATCTTCATCCATGGCGCCAGTGGCAATCTGCTCGATCAGTTGCATGCCTTCGCCCCAGCCCTTGATGGCCGCGCCGAGATGCTGTTCGTCGATCGTCCGGGTCACGGCTACTCCGAGCGGGGCGGAGCGGAAAACGACCTTCCGGACGGCCAGGCGACGGCGATCGCAAAGCTGATGGAAAAGCGCGGCATCCGTCGCGCGGTCATCGTCGGCCATTCCTTCGGCGGCGCCATCGCTGCGAGCTTCGCCCTGCATCACCCGAAAAAGACGGCCGGCCTCATCCTGCTGGCGCCCGCGACGCACCCCTGGCCAGGCGGCATCGAATGGTACTATCGCCTCACGGCGCTCCCCCTCGTCGGCTGGCTCTTCGCCCATACGCTGGTGACGCCCCTGGGGCAGCGCCGCATCGAAGGCGGCACACACTCGATTTTTTCACCCAATCCGCGGCCCGACGACTACATCGACAAGACCGGCCCGCATCTGGTGCTGCGTCCGGCGACCTTCCGCAACAATGCGCGCGACATAGCCAATCTCCATGCCTATCTGACCGCGACGGCACCCCGCTACCGCGAGATCACGGCACAGACCGTGATCATCACCGGCGATAGCGACGGCATCGTGCTGGCCGACATCCATTCCCGCGGGCTGGCGCGCGATATCCCCGGCGCGGAACTGCTGTGGATCGGCAATCTCGGCCACAAGCCCGACTATGTGGTCACGGACGTGGTCGTGGCTGCGCTCGAAAAGATGGCGGGCCAGCCGACGGATCTCGAGCAAATAAAAAGGCGGGCCGAAGCCCGCCTGATCATGTCGTCCGAAGCCATCGGCCAAGTCTGACCCGATTCGCACTTTGCCAAGGCTGCATCAGATGCCGCTCATGCCGTCCGAACCGATATAGGCGATGCGCAGCATGTTGGTGGCGCCAGGCGTACCCAAGGGCACGCCGGCAGAGATGATGACGCGTTCGCCGGGCTTGCCGAAGCCTTCGGCCGCAACGATGCGGCAGGCACGGTTGACCATATCGTCGAGGTCCGTCGCGTCCTCGGTGACGACGCAATGCAGGCCCCAGACGACCGAGAGACGGCGTGCCGTCTGGACGATCGGCGAGAGAGCGATGATCGGAACCTGTGGCCGTTCGCGGGCGGCGCGAAGACCGGTGGTGCCGGACGAGGTGTAGCAGACGATCGCGGCAAGACGGAGCGTCTCGGCGATCTGGTGGGCAGCGAGCGAAATCGCGTCGGCACCGGTTGCCTCCGGCGGCGTGCGCTGCGCGTAGATGATGCTGGAATAGTGCGGGTCGCGCTCGACGTTGCTGGCGATCGACGCCATGGTCGACACGGCCTCCACCGGATACTCGCCCGAGGCCGATTCTGCCGACAGCATGACGGCATCGGCGCCTTCGAAGACGGCCGTCGCAACGTCGGAAACTTCGGCGCGCGTCGGAACGGGTGCGGAGATCATCGATTCCAGCATCTGCGTGGCAACAACCACCGGCTTGCCAGCGCGGCGACATGCGCGCGTCAGCTGCTTCTGCAGGCCCGGCACCGATTCCAGCGGCATTTCGACGCCGAGGTCGCCGCGCGCGACCATCAGCGCGTCCGAAAGCTCGATGATCTCATCAATGCGGTCGAGTGCCTGCGGCTTCTCGATCTTCGACATCAGGCCGACGCGGCCGCGGGCGATCTTGCGGACTTCGGCCAGGTCTTCCGGCCGCTGCACGAAGGAGAGCGCCACCCAGTCGATCTCGCCGGTGGCGAGAACGGCGTCGAGGTCAGCGCGGTCCTTGTCGGTCAGAACACCGACCGCGAGCAGCGTGTCCGGCAGGCTGACGCCCTTGCGGTCCGAAATCTTCGTTCCCGCGACGACCGTGGCCACGATGCTCTTGCCGTCGGTCTTCTCAGCGCGCAGATGCAGCTTGCCGTCGTCGATCAACAGGCGATGGCCGGGCTTGACCGCTTCGAGGATTTCCGGGTGCGGCAGGTAGACGCGCGTGTTGTCGCCGGGCACGTCCTTGTTGTCGAGCGTGAAGGTCTGGCCGACCTTGAGATCCACCTTGCCTTCTGCGAACTTGCCGACGCGCAGCTTCGGGCCCTGAAGATCGGCGAGAATGCCGATCGGCCGACCACAGTGGCTTTCCACCGTGCGGATGCGCTGAACCAGCGTGCGCATCACGTCGTGGCTCGCATGGCTCATGTTGATACGGAACAGATCAGCCCCGGCCTCGTGCAGCTTCTGGATCATCTGCTCATCGGAAGACGCCGGTCCGAGCGTGGCGAGGATTTTGACTTTTCTGTTCCGCTTCATCAATTCTGGCTTTCCTGCGTGCCGGGCGTTTCGGAGAGCTGAACCATCCAGCTCCCTTGCCGCCCCGTGTCGTATTCCTTGAATCCCATGCGCTGGAAGCCGCGGGCGAAGCAGTCCTGAACGCCCGCGATCTTGAACTCGTTCTCGGCGACGCACATGTTGACATCACCGGTCCAGCGGCCGCCGCGGGCCGCATCTTCCGCGTAGAGATAATAGTATCGTGACTCAAGCTCGCCCTCGATCAGGGTCGCGCAGGTGGTGGCCGGAACCTGCCACCAGCCCTCCGTTACCCAGCCTTCCTTGGCCCGGTAACCGATCGCCACTCCGACGAGATTTTGCGTGCCGTTGCAGACGCGAAAATCGGCGCGCGCTTCATCGGCAAAGAGAAATGAGCTTGAGGTTGCCAGGAAAAACAGGAGGATACCTCCCAGTGTCGTCAGCCCCGGCTTCGCTTTGGAAAAAGGATTTCTGGACACGGTTTCCGATGGAACTCCGTTTTGATTTGCGTGGCACTTTCTTGCGACGGCCAGCCCCGAAAGTCAACGTAACTCTAATCGATTACAATCGGCAAATTGCGTTCAAATTGCGCTAAACAGTTGCGCGTTTCTTGCGATTGACGCGCGTGCGTGCGATCAGCGAGGACGAGGCTAGACAAGAGACTGGACCGGCATGCAACACTATTCTCCCTATGAGATTATCGAAGCCAAGCCTGCAACCGGGCTCGTTTTGCTTGCCGACCACGCGATGAACCGGTTACCGGCCCAGTACGGCAGTCTCGGCCTGCCCGCCTCAGCGTTCGAGCGACATATCGCCTATGACATCGGCGTCGAGGCACTGGTGCGGAAACTCTCGCGAATGCTCGATGCGCCGGCCGTGCTCGGTTGCTTCTCCCGCCTGCTGATCGATCCCAATCGCGGCGAGGACGACCCGACGCTGGTCATGAAGATCTCCGACGGCGCGATCGTGCCCGGCAACCACCCAATCAGCGCAGAGGAATGGGAGAACCGGCTGAACCGGTTCCACCGCCCCTATCATCGCGCCGTTTCCGAGACGATCGGCCGAAGCGCCGAGGCGCATGGCGCGGCACCGCTGGTCATTTCGATCCACTCCTACACACCGGCCTGGAAGGGTGTGGCCCGCCCCTGGCACGCTGCCGTCCTCTGGGACAACGATCCGCGTGCCGTCCTGCCGCTGATCGAGAAGCTCGAGGCGTCGGGCGATATCGTCGTCGGCAACAACGAACCCTATGACGGTGCGCTGCGCGGGGATACCATGTTCCGGCACTGCATGATGCCGGGTATTCCCCACGCCCTGATCGAGGTGCGCCAGGACCTGATCGCCGACGAGACGGGCGTTGCTGGCTGGGCCGAGCGGCTGGCGCCAATCCTTGCGGGTCTCAACGCCATGACCGAATTGCATCGCTACGAGCGCCACGCCTCCCGCACCGGCGCCTATTAGAGCTTGGGTCCGGAAGTACGCAGTAACCGAAGAGGATCAACGTCCATGACCGAACTGACCCCGGAGCAGCAGACGGCATTCGAGGCAGCCGCCTTTCGCCGTCTCGTCACCCATCTGCGCGAACGCGCCGATGTCCAGAACATCGACCTGATGAACCTCGCCGGCTTCTGCCGCAATTGTCTTTCCAACTGGTACCGAGAAGCCGCCGAAGAGGCAGGCGTTGCTCTCGCCAAGGAGGAATCGCGCGAGATCATCTACGGCATGCCCTATGAGGAATGGCGCGAGCTCCATCAAAGGGAAGCGACCGCCGAGCAGAAGGCAGCCTTCGAGATCAACAGGCCGAAGGAATAAAGGCGTTTCGCCGGCGCTTGCCACGGAATTGACCGCGTTGTTGCGCATTGACCCTTGACCTTGGCGACCGTTTTCGGCACGTCACGGCACCCACGAAATTCAATTCCCCGTATCAAGGAGAAGACCATGTCGGATGCTCACGGCGTCGCACGCGATCAGCTTCGCGCTTTCATCGAGCGGATCGAACGCCTGGAAGAAGAAAAGAAGACCATCGCGGACGACATCAAGGACGTCTACGGCGAAGCCAAGTCCATGGGCTTCGACACCAAGATCCTGCGCAAGGTCATCTCGATCCGCAAGCAGGACCACGACGAGCGCATGGAACAGGAAGCGATCCTCGACACCTACCTCCAGGCGCTCGGCATGGTGCCGGCAGCCGCCGAAGAATAAGCAGGCTTGCAGGGCCGCCGACAGGCGGCCTCGTCCGGACAGCGATGGGGAGCAGGCTGCCCCCGACCCGACCAGAGACGACAGCACTCGAAAGCACGATACAGAATCAAAAAGCCCGCCGGTTCGGCGGGCTTTTTCGTGTCTGCTGTTCGGCCGAAGCTCAGTTCGTGCTGAACTTCTTCACTTCCATGAAATTGACCGCATTGCCGCTGAAGCGGGCCGTGTCCACCGTGCCAGCGCCGTTCGAGAAGCCGGCGGCATAGACCGTGGTCGGTGCGGTGCGGAGCGACTTGCTGACGAAGCGCGGCGCCTTGACCGGCTTGGAGAGCGTCGCCACACGACCCGTCGTCAGCGCCCATTCGGAAATGATCTTCTGGGTCAGCTTCGGCTCGGTGCGGACCGACGAGCGGGTCGCTGCGTCGGCGTCGTTCTTCTTCGGTCGACCGCCCTTTGCCGGCGCTTCGGCCTGCGTGTCGAAGGCGTTGTCGAAGACGGCCGCACGGGCGTTCGTGTTCGACTGCGGCGCATAGGCCGCCATTTCGATCGGCTGTTGCGATACCGGCTCGCGCTGGGCCGGCGTCGGAGCAGCAAGCGCCACACGGGTCGCAGCCTCGGCGGCAACGTCACGCGGCGGCTCTGCGGACGCAACGACCGGGCGCTCCGCGAAGGACGGAACCACGACCTGCGCATCGGCAACGGCGGCAAGGGCCGCATCACCCGCGGGCCGCATGGCCGGAACCGGAACGAAACCAAGCGCCTGCACATCCGCGGAAGGATCGGCCGAAGCGACAAGCGTATTCATGTCGCGACGGTCAAGCATCTGCGGCACCGGCACCTTCATCGAGCCGAGATCGGCGAATTCGCTCGGCATTTCCGAGGTCTGCGGCAGGGCAGCAGCAAGCGCATCCTGGGCCGCGTTCTTCTGCGGCGCCACCAGCGCAACGGCTACGCCGCCATCGGCAGGTGCATCCTTGAAGGCAGGACGGACAGCCGGGACCGGCGCGTTGATGTTCTGTTCGGCTGTTGCAGTGGCAGCAGCTGTCGGTTCGGCAGCAACCGAGCCGGCGACACCTGGAAGCGCTTCCTGGGCAGCAGGAGCGGAAGCCGTCTGTACCTTGGCCGGCGCAGCGCCGCCTTCATCGTCAGCGCCAGGACCGGCTGCGATCGCCGAGGGTTCTTCATCCTCGTCGCCGCCACCGCCAAAGAGCATGGCGAACAGGTTGCCGCGACGCTTGCCGCTTGCGCTATCGCCAGGACCGGTTGCACCGCCACCGGCGACCTCGATCGCCGAGGCACCGACGCGACGTTTGTAGTCGGCGACCGCCTGGTCATAACCCGGAAGCGGCTTGCCATCGGACGGCAGATGCATGGTCTTGCCATCAGGGAAGAGGCGAGCGAGTTCGGCGCGGCTCATGCGCGGCCAGGCGCGAACGCCGCCAACATCCATGTGAACGAAAGGCGAGCCGGAGGTCGGGTAATAGCCGACGCCACCCACCTGGAACTTCACGCCGATTTCGCGCAGCGTCTTCAGCTTCACGTCGGGAAGGTAGAAGTCCATTGCCTTGCCGAGCATGTGCTGGCTCTTCTTGGCGACACCCTTCGAGCGAGAACGCAGCATGCCGTTGGTTGCCGGCGAACGATAGGCCGAGACGACGTGAATATAATCGCGCGAACCGCTCTTCTGGTAGACTTCCCAGACGAGGTCGAGCAGGCGCGGGTCCATCTTGGTGGGTTCGTTGCGACGCCAGTCGCGAAGGAATCGGTTGATCTCCTGCAGGCCCTTGGTGTCGTAACGGCCATTGCGCTTGAAGGTGATCTGCGCCTTTTCCTGGGTATGAATGAAATAGAGTTTCAGTGTCCGGGTCTGGCCCGCGGCCTCTACGGGAGGCGCGAAACCTGGAGTCACGAGGGAAGCCGCAATAGCAACGGATGTAAGAACCTGCGGCACCTTACGGGTAAAGGCCGCGCAGACTCTCGCTAAGGAGCCGAGCGGCTTCTTAAAACCGAACAAATTTGGCATTCAATCCCCGTCCGACGGACAACCGTGCTTCGCTGTCTCAGATGACTGTCAAATAAGGTGACAGCATGGCAAATATGCCACAGTCGTCACCGCCCCTTATAATATAGTGAACACTTCACTAACAAGGTCTAAACGGCGGTGACTGAATAGCAGGGCTAATGAATTGTGAATGCGTCGATTTTATGCCGCCTCCCTCAATGGGTTCTCGGGATCGATGCCATAATCCTTCAGCTTGCGGTAGAGAGTAGACCGGCCGATGCCGAGCTTGCGAGCCACCTGGCTCATCTGTCCGCGGTAGAATTTGAGCGCAAAACGAATCAGTTCCTCCTCCACTTCGGCGAGTTTGCGGACATCTCCGCCCTCATCGACGCTGGCGATCGCGTTGTCCATCCGCGGGTCGTGCCCGGCATCGCCTTCCATCGATTTCGCCGCACTCGCGAAGTCCGGATAGACATTCGGCACCTGTTCCGCCGGCCCGCTTTCCCGTTCCGGACCGGCTTCGCCCCAGGAGAAGCCGGAGCGGTCGGAAACGACGTAGCCCGGGATCTGGGTGGCGATCTGCGGAAAATCCTTCACCGTCAGCTCGTTGCCTTCGGCAAGCACAACAGCCCGGAAGATCGCGTTTTCGAGCTGCCGGATGTTGCCTGGCCAGTCATAGGCAGTCAGCAGCGCCAAGGCGCCGCTCGAAATGGCGAGCGGTGTGTGCAGGCGCTGCTCGGCGGCAAAACGCTCGACGAAGGAACGCACCAGAACCGGGATGTCTTCCTTGCGCCGACGCAGCGCCGGGATGGTGATCGGGAAGACGTTGAGGCGGTAATAGAGGTCCTCGCGGAACCGGCCCTCGCGCACTTCGTTGATCAGGTCCTTGTTGGTGGCCGAGATCAGCCGCACATTGACCCGGTGCGGATGGCGCGCGCCGATCGTCTCGATCTCGCCCTGCTGCACGGCACGCAACAGCTTCACCTGGACTTCGAGCGGCAGGTCGCCGATCTCGTCGAGGAACAGGGTGCCGCCGTCGGCATCGACGAACTTGCCGGTGTGTTTTTCCGTCGCGCCGGTAAAGGCGCCCTTTTCGTGGCCGAAGAGAATGCTCTCGACCAGGTTATGCGGGATCGCGCCACAATTGACGGTGACGAAGGGCTTGCCGACCCGGTCGCTCGCCGACTGGATGGCGCGGGCCACCATTTCCTTGCCGACGCCGGACTCGCCTTCGAGCACGATCGGAATGTTGGACTGGGCGGCACGGCGCGCCAGGTCGATCACCCGGATCATCGCCGGGCTTGCCGAAACGATGTCCTCGAAGCCGACGGCGCCGCCGCGCGGACGGCGCGAGGTTTTGACCTTGCCGTCGCGGCTCGCCATCTTCAGCGCATTGCTGATCGCGACCGACAGCCGCTCCGGAGAGACGGGCTTCACCAGGAAGTCGAAGGCACCCGCCTGCATCGCGTGAACCACGGTTTCGATGCCGCCCTGGCCGGTCTGTACGATGACAGGCATATCGACGCCGCGCTCGGCCAGCGCTTCAAGGAAGCCGTGCCCGTTCATTTCCGGCATCAACAGGTCGAGCAGAATGACATTGATCATGCCGCCCTTGCGCTCCAGGAGCTCCAGACCGCTGCGGCCATTGTCGGCGAGATGCGCTACATGGCCGAGACGCTCGATCATGTTCGTCAACAACCGGCGCTGCACCGGATCGTCATCAATGACCAGAATATGTGATGTCACGGAAGCCTCCTGCTTTGGACACGCAGTACTATTTGGCCAACCTCATGTGCCAAATGACGTCAGGCATCTGTGCCATAAAGGGCTGAACATCATGTTTTGAGAAATGCTTGCATTTTATCCATTGCCGGCGATAGCAATGGAACCCATATCGCTTGCCTTCTTCCTGTCACGAACGAGAGAAATCCGACGATGACCTTCCGCCCCTTCGCTCCCGAGCAATCCGCTGTCCGCGCCGCCGCCGGGCAATCCCATGGCGCTACCGCGGATCTCGGCGACCTGCCCTCCTGGCGGCTCGAAGATCTCTATCCGTCGGCCGCATCGGATGCCTTTCGCAACGACCTGAAAAAGGCCGAGACCGAAGCGACCGCCTTCGAAACCAAGTGGAAGGGCAAGCTGGCCGAGGCCGCGACGAAGCGTGGTGACGACGGCATCGGCGCCGCCGTCCGGGAGTTCGAAGCGCTCGAAGATGTCATGGGCCGCATCGCTTCCTTTGCCGGCCTCACCTATTTCTCGGACACGTCCAAGCCCGAGAACGGCAAGCTTTATGGCGACGTACAGTCGAAGCTCACCGACATGTCGGCGCATCTGCTGTTCTTCTCGCTGGAGCTCAATCGGATCGATGACGAGGTCCTCGACAAGGCGCTGGAAAACGATACGCTTGCCGCGCACTACAGGCCCTGGCTGACCGACCTGCGCATGGACAAGCCCTATCAGCTCGACGACAAGCTGGAGCAGCTTTTCCTGGAAAAATCGATGACGGGTGCTGCCGCCTTCAACCGGCTGTTCGACGAGACGATGACGAGCCTCACCTTCAGCGTCGATGGCGAAGCGCTGCCGCTGGAAGTCGCCCTGAACCTGTTGCAGGATCCGGCGACAGAGGTCCGCAAGAAGGCGGCGATGGCGCTTGCCGAAACCTTCAAGGCCAATATCCGCACCTTCACGCTGATCACCAACACGTTGGCCAAGGACAAGGAAATCTCCGACCGCTGGCGCGGTTTTCAGGACATCGCCGACAGCCGCCATCTGGCGAACCGCGTCGAGCGCGAAGTTGTCGATGCGCTGGCCGAAGCCGTCAAATCCGCCTATCCGCGCCTGTCGCATCGCTACTACACGATGAAGGCAAAATGGCTCGGCATGCAGGAGATGGATTTCTGGGATCGCAATGCGCCGTTGCCGGAAACGCCGAACGCGCTGATTTCCTGGAACGAAGCCAAGGACACGGTGCTCTCTGCCTACAAGGCCTTCGATCCGGAAATGGCTGCGATCGCCCGCCGCTTCTTCGACGAGAGCTGGATCGACGCGCCGGTGCGGCCGGGCAAGGCACCGGGCGCCTTCGCCCATCCGACGGTACCATCCGCGCACCCCTACGTGCTCGTCAATTACATGGGCAAGCCGCGCGACGTCATGACGCTCGCACACGAACTCGGCCACGGCGTGCACCAGGTGCTGGCCGGGGGACAGGGCGCGCTGATGGCGTCTACTCCGCTGACCCTGGCCGAAACCGCGTCCGTGTTCGGCGAGATGCTGACCTTCCGCGCGCTGCTCGACCGGACGAAGGACAAGCGCGAGCGCAAGGCCATGCTTTCCCAGAAGGTCGAGGACATGATCAACACGGTCGTGCGCCAGATCGCCTTCTACGAGTTCGAGCGCAAGGTCCACACTGCCCGCAAGGAAGGCGAACTGACGGCTGACGACATCGGCAAGCTGTGGCTGTCGGTGCAGAACGAGAGCCTCGGGCCGGCGATCCGAATCTCCGAAGGCTACGAGACCTATTGGGCCTATATCCCCCACTTCGTCCACTCGCCTTTCTACGTCTACGCCTATGCCTTCGGCGACTGCCTGGTGAACTCGCTCTACGCCGTCTACCAGAACGCCGAAAAAGGCTTCCAGGAGAAGTACTTCGAACTGTTGAAGGCCGGCGGCACCAAGCACCATTCCGAGTTGCTCGCGCCCTTTGGCCTCGATGCCACCGATCCGTCGTTCTGGGCACAGGGACTGTCGATGATCGAAGGGCTCATCGACGAACTCGAGGCGCTTGATAAGGCCTGATCCGGGCACAGGTCCGGATCACGGCGCGATCGACAAGACGACTTTATGAGCGACACCGCACCCTATGTGCTGTTCCGGGACGACAGCGAAAACCGCACCACGGTTTTCGCTGAGCCTTCGCGCATCGTCACCGCGCGCACGAAAGCCGAATTCACCCGCGGCCTTGCCGAGCTCGAGCGCGCCCACAAGGCGGGCAAGTGGCTCGCCGGCTTCATGTCCTACGAGGCCGGCCACCTCTTCGAGCAGAAACTCGCAAGGTTTGCCGAGGAGGGCCGCGAAACGCCGTTGATGTCCTTCGGCATCTTCGACGCGCCCTCGGAAGACCATCCCCTCGCCGAGCCGCAGCGCCGGACCGAGAACGAACCCTTCCTCGCTGAGCCACGCGCCGGCTGGGACTTCGGCACCTACCGCGAGCGCTTCGATCGTCTGCACCAGCATCTGCGCCAGGGTGATTGCTACCAGGCCAACCTGACGATGCCGATCCGTGCCCGCTGGTCTGGCGATCCGCGCGCCGCCTTCTGGTCGCTGATCGACCGCCAGCCGGTGAAATACGGGGCGCTGGTTGCGCTTGACGGGCCGGTCCTCCTGTCGCGTTCGCCGGAACTCTTCTTCCGCGTCGATGCGGACGGCTGGATCGAGACGCACCCGATGAAGGGTACGGCCAAGCGCGGCGCCTCTGCGGCCGAAGACGCCGAGATCATCGCGACCATGCGCGCCGACGAAAAGACCCAGGCTGAAAACCGGATGATCGTCGATCTCCTGCGCAACGACATCTCGCGTATCACCGAAGTCGGCACACTCAGCGTCCCCAAGCTCTTCGAAATCGAGACCTACCCGACCGTGCACCAGATGGTGAGCCATGTTCGGGCAAAGCTCCTGCCCGAGATCGGTATCGAGGACATCTTCGCCGCCCTGTTCCCCTGCGGCTCGATCACCGGCGCGCCGAAGATGCGGGCCATGGAAATCCTGCACGACCTCGAAGACGGACCGCGCGACGCCTATTGCGGCGCCATCGGCTTCATCGCCCCGAGCGGGATCATGCGCTTCAGCGTCGCCATCCGCACGATTTCGCTTTTCCCCAACGGCGAGGCTATCTTCAATGTCGGCGGCGGCATCGTCTTCGACAGCAACGCCCAATCCGAATATGACGAATGCCTGCTGAAGGCCCGCTTCGCCATTGGCGACGACAAGATCGCGCAGGGCGATGACAGGGTCGCGCTGGGCGACGACGAGATCGCGCGATGACGGGCTTTTCGCTGATCGAAACGCTGCGCTACGAGCCCGAAAACGGCTTCGTCCGATCGCGCCTGCATCTGGCGCGGCTGAAGCGATCGGCGCGACGTCTCGGTTTTTCCGGAGCGGAAGGGGCAGAAGCGGCCTTGCTGGCCGCGGTGAAGAGCGGCGACGACAAGCTCGCACACCGTGTACGGCTCGAGCTTTTCCCGGACGGACGCATCGAGGTAAAGACCGCACCGTTCGTACCGTTGTCGGACGATACGATCTGGCGGGTGCGGATCGCCGCCACCCGGCTCAACTCGCGCGATCCGCTGCTGCGCTACAAGACCAGCCGCCGGGCGGCCTATGAAACGGCCCGCAGCGAATATGCAGCGAGCGAGGCTGACGAGGTTCTTCTGCTCAACGAGAAGGGCGAGGTCTGCGAAGGCACGATCACCTCGGTTTTCCTCGACGACGGTAGCGGTGTCCTGAAGACACCGCCGATCGCCTGCGGGCTGCTCGCCGGTGTGCTTCGTACCGAACTCATCTGCCAACGACGCGCGCGGGTAGCGCGCCTTTCGCCGGCGGATCTTACAAGTGGAACGCTCTATGTCGGCAATTCGCTACGCGGTATGATCCGGGTGAGACTCCTGGTCTGAGCCGGGAAGCGTGTAGCGCCTGACACGATCCCGCCCATCGCGCTTGGCGAGGTAGAGCGCCTGGTCGGCGCGCGCATAGAGGTCGCTGACGGAATCGCCATCGCGATATTCCGCGAGCCCGACCGAACAGGTGTAGAAGAACTCCGGAATATTCTCGAGCGGCCGGGAGCTTCTGACCCTTTCGAGCAGACGGTCGAGAATGCGATTGCCTTCGCTGATGGTGGTATCAGGCAGGATGAGCATGAATTCCTCACCGCCGATCCGGCCGAAGCAATCCGAGCGACGCACGAATTCCTGCATTTGACGCGCGAAGTCGAGCAGAACCTCGTCGCCGCGCTGGTGCCCGTGGCGGTCGTTGATCGCCTTGAAATAGTCGATGTCGATGATCGCGACGCAACCCCACATATGCGGATTTTCGGCACAGTTGGCGATGAACTCGGTCAACCGCCCCATCGTGTAGCGACGGTTGGGCACACTGGTCAGCTCGTCGACCTGGGCCGCCCGAAGCGCGAAATCGCGGTCCTGCCGGAGCTCGCGCTCGCCCGCATGGATAGTGGTGACATCGACGGCAATGCAAAGCATATAGCCGTCGGAATCCACCGTCTCCGTCATCCACAGCCAGCGGCCGTCATGCAAGTCGGTTTCCATGGCACGAAAAGGCACTTTGCCGCGCCGGTGAGCCGTCGAGGCAATCCAGGCGTTGACGTCGTCGGTTTTCAGGACGGTCCCCTGACCGGCCGCGTAGTTGCGGCGCATGATCTCCGCCCAGGTCGGGCTCTCGTCTGGACCGACGTGATAGGCCGCGCGAAATGCCGTGTTGGCAAACCGCAATCGATCGTGCTGATCGTAGAGCGCGATCAGTACGGGTGTTTTGCTCTGTAAGGCCGCAAGAGCCTTGAGATGACTACCGGTCACGGTCTGTCACGCCTCCGGGTCGGACAATATCAATCATGGCGCGAAGCGGATGCTTCAGACGAAGCTATAGCACGAAGTGCTTGTGACAAGCGTTTACGCGTGTGAAACGATGGGGATATGGTTAAATCACCGTCTTGGACCGGCCGAAGTGCATGAAGCATACGCCCTACGACGGTTCCTCCAAGCCCCTCACCATCGGCCCTGCCCAGCTCGATCCCGATCGCTGGATCGAGCCTGACGAACAGCTACAGCACTATCTCTCAGAAAAGAAGTGCCTTCTTGCGGAAGCGTGAGGCAGTCGCGGCCCTGCTTTCGATCGCCGGTTAAGCACTATCTCAGATAGCGGTTGACCCGCCGGCTCTTTATTGTGACAGCGATCTATGCTCTACAGCGCCCGCGTGCCGCATTCGGCACCGAAGCCGCTGCGGCACACCCGTCAAGCTGGAACAGCGGCACCAGCCGCTTCCTCATGCTTAGTCACCCACCGTCACAGGAAAGTTTCCTCAGGAGTAAGACAAAAATGGCAGATACCACCTACCCGGTTTACGGCGAGATCACCGGTCCGATCGTCATGATCGGTTTCGGTTCGATCGGTCGCGGCACCCTGCCGCTGATCGAGCGCCACTTCAAATACGACAAGAACCGGTTGATCGTGGTCGAACCCCGTGAGGACGCCGCCGACAACGAGATTTTCGAACGGCATGGCGTACGTCACGTTCGCGCTCATGTGACGAAGGACAACTACAAGGAACTGCTGAAGCCGCTGCTCACCGAAGGCGAAGGCCAGGGCTTCTGCGTCAACCTGTCGGTCGATACCGGCTCGCTCGACCTGATCAAGATGTGCCGCAAGCTCGACGTTCTCTACATCGACACGGTCGTTGAGCCGTGGCTCGGTTTCTATTTCGACGCCGAAATGGACAATTCCGAGCGCACCAACTATGCGCTGCGCGAAACCGTTCGCAAGGAAAAGGAAAAGAACCCGGGCGGCACCACGGCCGTTTCCACCTGCGGCGCCAACCCCGGCATGGTCTCCTGGTTCGTCAAGCAGGGCCTCTTGAACCTCGCCAACGACCTCGGCGTGAAGTTTGAAGAGCCGCATCAGGACGACCGCGAAGGCTGGGCGAAGCTGATGAAGAAGGTCGGCGTCAAGGGCGTGCACATTGCCGAGCGCGACACCCAGCTGACCAAGAAGCCGAAGCCGCTCGACGTGTTCTGGAACACCTGGTCGGTCGAGGGTTTCATCTCCGAAGGTCTGCAGCCGGCCGAACTCGGCTGGGGCACCCATGAAAACTGGATGCCGAAGAACGCCAAGAAGCACAAGAAGGGCTGCAAGGCTGCAATCTACCTGGAGCAGCCGGGCGCCAACACCCGCGTACGCACCTGGTGCCCGACGCCTGGCCCGCAATACGGCTTCCTCGTCACCCACAACGAGGCGATCTCGATCTCGGACTTCTTCACCGTTCGCGATAAGGACGGCGAAGTGACGTACCGTCCGACCTGCCACTACGCCTACCATCCGGCCAACGACGCGGTCCTGTCGCTGCACGAGATGTTCGGCAACGGCGGCAACGCCCAGCCGGTCCATCACGTTCTCGACGAGAAGGAACTCGTTGAGGGCCTCGACGAACTGGGCGTCCTGCTCTACGGCCACGACAAGAATGCCTATTGGTTCGGCTCGCGCCTGTCTCTGGAAGAGACCCGCCGCATCGCTCCCTACCAGAACGCCACCGGCATGCAGGTAACCTCTGCGGTTCTCGCCGGCATGGTCTGGGCGATCGAAAACCCGAAGGCCGGCATCGTCGAAGCCGACGAGATGGACTACAAGCGCTGCCTGGAAGTACAGCTTCCCTATCTCGGACCGGTTGAAGGCCACTACACCGACTGGACCCCGCTCGACGGTCGTCCGGGCCTGTTCCCGGAAGACATCGACACCAAGGATCCCTGGCAGTTCAAGAACATCCTCGTTCGCTAAGCTTTTGACGTAAAACGTCATCCGGCCCGGGGCACGACCGTGTCCCGGGCCTTTTCATCTGTGCAGGAAAAGGCGCCGGCCGCCCCCTGCCGCTCTTGCTTTCAACTCATGATCGCGGCATGGTCATGCCGGAATGAAACAGTCCGCTCGGCCCAATGCGGGGGAAATCGCCTATGAAGCCATTCGCAGTTCTGACCCTTATCGCAACCGCCGCGGCCTTGGCATCCTGCCAGTCGTCGCCCCGGATCATCGATGAGGGCGGGCCGTCGCGCCAGGCGACCGGCGTCGAAGGCTCCTGGGTAGACCCGAACGGCATCGTCTCGACTTTTGCGGGCGGCACCTTCTCGACCCGCACGACCGACACCAACCAGCTGCTTGCTTCGGGCAACTACATCAAGACGAGCCCGACGCTCGTCGAGATCAACATGACCTCGCTCGTGCGCAATACCCAGTCCAAGGTCGCTTGCGCCCTGGTCACCCAGAACCAGCTCAATTGCACCACCGATGCCGGCGCGCAGTTCTCGCTGGCGCGGCGCGGCTAAAACAGCGCATACGCAAGTATCGAAGCCCCCGATCGGGGGCTTTTTTTGTTGCAGGATCGCAGCTTAACCTCGTTATAAATTGACAAAGCGAGCTTGGTTTTAGCGCTTGAAGTCACCTTCAAGTGATGAAAACATCCGGCCCGGCAAAGCCACTCCGACCGTGGGGAACGGTTCCGTCTTGACGGCTCCGGAAACGGTCGGCTGACAACCGGCAAACAGGAGAACATCATGATCAGACACATGCGGACCGGCCTGATGACCGCGTCCATTCTTGCCCTCTCCTCGGGCGCAGCCTTCGCCGATTATGAGCTGAACATCCTGCACATCAACGACCTCCATTCCCGCATCGAGTCGATCAACAAGTTCGACTCGACTTGCTCGGCGGAAGAGGAAGGCAAGAACGAGTGCTTCGGCGGCGTCGCCCGTCTGAAGGCCCTGATCGACACGAAGCGCCAGGAACTCTCCGGCAAGAACGTGCTGCTGCTCAATGCCGGCGACAATTTCCAGGGCTCGCTGTTCTTCACCACCTATAAGGGCCTGGCCGAGGCCGAGTTCCTCAACCTGATGAAGTTCGACGCGATGACCGTGGGCAACCACGAATTCGACGAGAGCGAAGACGGCCTGGCCGGCTTCCTCGATAAGATTACCTTCCCTGTCGTCACCGCCAACGTCCTGCCGAGCCACAAGTCGAAGATCGGCGACCGCATCAAGCCGTCGATCGTGCTCGACGTCGGCGGCCAGAAGGTTGGCATCGTCGGCGCCGTCGCCAACGACACGCCGGAACTGTCCTCGCCCGGCCCAGACATCCTGATCGGCGATGACGTTGCCACCACCACGGCCGCCGTCGAAGAACTGAAGAAGCAGGGCGTCGACAAGATTATTGCGCTGACCCATGTCGGCTATCCGCGCGATCTCGCAGCGATTGCCAAGATCCCGGACGTCGATATCGTCGTCGGCGGCCACTCGCACAGCCTCTTGTCCAACACCGACCCGAAAGCCGAGGGTCCTTACCCGACGATGGTCGACAATCCCGGTGGCTACAAGGTTCCGGTCGTCCAGGCCGCATCCTACACCAAGTATCTCGGCGATCTCGTCGTCACCTTCGACGACAAGGGCGTCGTCAAAGCCGCCAAGGGCGATCCGATCCTGGTCGACTCGTCCGTCAAGCCGGATGAGGCCGTGCTGGCGCGCGTCGCCGAACTCGGCAAGCCGATCGAGGAATTGCGCTCGAAGATCATCGCCAAGACCGAAGCGCCGATCGACGGCTCTCGTGAGAATTGCCGCACCAAGGAATGCGAAATGGGCAGCCTGCTCACCGACGCCATGCTCGACCGCGTCAAGGGCCAGGGTGTCACCATCGCCATCACCAACGGCGGCGGCCTGCGCGCCTCGATCGACGCCGGCGACGTTTCGATGGGCGAAGCGATCACCGTTCTGCCGTTCCAGAACACCGTCGCGACCTTCCAGATCAAGGGCGACGGCATCCGTGAAGCGCTGGAAAACGGCCTCAGCAAGCTCGAGGAAGGCGGCGGCCGCTTCCCGCAGGTGGCCGGCATGAAGTTCTCCTTCGACAAGTCGAAGCCGGTCGGCAGCCGTGTCGTCTCGGTCGAGGTGAAGGAAGGCGAAGGCTACGTCGCCCTCGATCCGGCCAAGACCTATTCGCTCGTCACCAACAACTACATGCGCAATGGCGGCGACGGCTACGACATCTTCAAGGAGAAGGGTGAAAACGCCTACGACTACGGTCCGGGCCTCGAAACCGTGCTCGCCGACTATCTCGCTGCCCACCAGCCGTTCAAGCCCTATACCGATGGCCGCATCACCGAGGTCGCTTCGGCTGCAGGTGCTGCACCGGTAGAACCGGCGACGGAAACGAAGCCGGCGACGGGCACCGACACCACGGCAACCCAGCCGGCAGCAACCTCCGGTGATGCATCAGCGCCCGCGGCAAGCGGCCCGCAGAAGCACGTGATCGCCAAGGGCGATACGCTCTGGGACCTCGCCAAGTCGTTCTACGGCGAAGGCTCGCTGTGGAAGAAGATCTCCGAAGCCAACGGCAAGCCGGCGCCGCGCGCGCTGCATGTCGGCACGGAACTGGAAATTCCGGCAAAGTAAGACAATTTGCCTCTACTTTCAGAGCCGGCGCGGGCTTCCCCGCGCCGGCTTTTCTTTTTAGAAGGATTTGAAACCGAAAGCAGTGTCCCGATTGAACGGGGCCGACGAGGACCGAGATGACCGAACAGCTTGACGTGACCGCCCCTGCCGACCACCCTTCCGTCAAATCCGGAAAGGTCGGCATTCTGCTGGTCAATCTCGGCACGCCCGACGGCACCGACTATACCTCGATGCGCCGCTACCTGAAGGAGTTCCTGACGGACCGCCGGGTGATCGAATGGTCGCGGCTGTTCTGGTACCCGATCCTGTTCGGCATCGTGCTCAACACCCGTCCCGGCAAGGTGGGCAAGGCCTATGAGACGATCTGGAACAAGGAGCTGAACGAAAGCTACCTCAGGACCTACACCCGCAACCAGGCGCAACTGATGGCCAAAACGTTCGCCGATCGCCCTGATGTGATCGTCGACTGGGGCATGCGCTACGGCCAGCCCTCGATCGCCTCGCGCATGGAAGCGCTGCAGAAGGCCGGTTGCGAACGCATCCTCGTCTTCCCGCTCTATCCGCAATATGCGGCAGCCACGACCGCCACCGTCAACGACAAGGCCTTCGAGGCGCTTTTGAAGATGCGCTGGCAACCGGCGCTGCGCACGGTTCCGCCCTACCACGACGATCCGGTCTATATCGACGCGCTCGCGACCTCGATCGAGCGCCATCTGGCGACGCTCGACTGGGAACCGGAAGTGGTTCTGACCTCCTTCCACGGGATTCCGAAGAGCTATTTCGACAAGGGCGACCCCTATTATTGCCAATGCCAGAAGACCGCGCGGCTGCTGCGCGAAAAGCTCGGCTGGTCCAAGGAGAAGCTGCAGGTCACCTTCCAGTCGCGCTTCGGGCCCGAGGAATGGCTGCAGCCCTACACCGACAAGACGGTCGAGAAACTCGCACAGGAAGGCGTCAAGCGTATTGCCGTCATCAATCCCGGTTTCGTGTCCGACTGTCTGGAAACGCTGGAGGAGATCGCCGAGCAGGCGGCCGAGAGCTTCCACCACAATGGCGGCGACAAGTTCACCCACATTCCCTGTCTCAACGACAGCGCCGAAGGCATGGCGGTCCTCGAACACGTCGTGCGCCGCGAACTCGCCGGCTGGCTCTAGCTCCCATTCCTTGCCGCGCCGCTTGAAAACGGTGCCCCGATCACCACTTCTGGATGAATGGAATACGCACGCGCTCACCGGCGAGTGCGTGTCCCTAACATTTTGAATCTACGCGCAATCCGCGGAAACCGATTCCGGACCGACAACTATTGCGCTAAAGTGCTGTCTCGGGTCGGGATTGCAAATTTAGGGGGGCTTCTCTTGGGCGGGTTGGATTATGCGGTCATCGCATTGGTGGTGCTGATGATCATTGTGATCATCGCGATGGTTAAGACGGTACCGCAAGGCTATCGCTATACGGTCGAACGCTTCGGTCGCTATACGAAGACGATGGAGCCGGGTCTGAACGTCATCCTTCCCTTCATCGATCGGATCGGCGCCAAGATGAACGTGATGGAGCAGGTGCTCGACGTTCCGACCCAGGAGGTCATCACCAAGGACAATGCCAGCGTCTCGGCCGACGCCGTTGCCTTCTACCAGGTGCTGAACGCAGCTCAGGCCGCCTATCAGGTCGCCAATCTGGAAAACGCCATCCTCAACCTGACGATGACCAACATCCGCTCGGTCATGGGCTCGATGGATCTCGACGAACTGCTTTCCAACCGCGATACGATCAACGACCGATTGCTGCACGTTGTCGACGAGGCTGCCAGTCCCTGGGGCATCAAGATCACCCGCATCGAGATCAAGGACATCGCACCGCCGAAGGACCTTGTCGACGCCATGGCAAGACAGATGAAGGCCGAACGCGAAAAGCGCGCCCAGGTATTGGAAGCGGAAGGCTCGAGAAACGCGCAGATCCTGCGCGCCGAGGGCGCCAAGCAGTCGGCGATCCTTCAGGCCGAAGGTCAGCGCGAAGCGGCCTTCCGCGATGCGGAAGCCCGCGAACGTCTGGCCGAGGCCGAAGCCAAGGCGACGCAGATGGTCTCTGCCGCGATTGCCGCCGGCGACATCCAGGCGATCAACTACTTCGTCGCGCAGAAGTACACCGAGGCGCTCGCCTCGATCGGCACCGCCAACAACCAGAAAATCGTGCTGATGCCGATGGAAGCCTCCGCACTGATCGGCTCACTCGGCGGTATTGGCGCCATCGCCAAGGAGGTGTTCGGTGACGGCCAGACGGGGCAGGCTGTGCGCTCGCGCCAGTCGGCGCCACGCAGCACGCCCGCCTTCCCTACCGATCCTTCGCAAGGGAAGTAGGCGATGATCGAACGCGCCATTCAAGAACTCGGGCCCTGGAGCTGGTGGGTTCTCGGCTTCGCGCTGCTGGCAGCCGAACTCGTGGCACCCGGCGTGTTCCTGATCTGGATCGGCATCGCCGCGCTCATTATCGGAATTCTCTCCCTTATGCTCTGGGAGACCGGCTTCTGGATGTGGCAAGTTCAGTTCGTCCTCTTCGCCGTCCTCTCGGTGGTCGCTGTGCTGCTCGGCCGCCGCTTCGTTCTGTCCTCAGCCGAAACCACCGACGAACCTTTGCTGAACCAGAGAGCGGAAAGTCTCGTCGGTCGTACCGCGGTACTGGAGAAACCGATCGCCGAGGGACGCGGCCGTGTCCGGCTCGACGATACGTTCTGGATCATCGAGGGACCGGACCTGCCGGCTGGCACCCGAGTCCGCGTCGTTTCCAGCCATGGCCGAAACCTGACCGTCGAAAGCGCCTGATCGGCAAGCGGCTGATGCCACGACGTTTTTCCCATTTGGAAACGATTGCTTAACCACGTCGCTTTACGATTGCGAAAGGATTGCAATCAGGCTTCGTGGACAAACGGCATATGGTGCCAGGCTCATCTCGCTCGACCAAAGGAGACGCGCGGCGTTCGACCTCGCTGGCGTTGCTATTGGCCGGCACTGCCCTGTTCGCACCATCGTCATTGCGCGCGCAAACGGCCACGGCCCCGACGACCTCCTATGGCGTCGCCACCACCCCGGCAACAGTCCCGGCCACCACGCCCGCAATCGCCGATCCGCAAACCACCGGCGCCGTCAGCGGCGACGATCTTCCGCCGGCGCAGAACGAGGATTTCCTCCGCCTCAACCAGCGGGAGCCGACGATCGATGGCCTGAGGCTTCGAACCGATACGGAGGGGTATCGTACCACGCCGGGCGTTCGCATCGGGACCTTCACGCTGCGCCCCAGCGTCAGCGAGAGCATCAACCATGAATGGCGCAACGACGGTGACACCAAGACGAACCGCGGCTATCTCGAAACCGGCATCCGCGGCACCCTGACCTCCGACTGGTCGCGGCACCAGTTGACCGTCACCGGCGAAGGCATCCTGCAAAACAACATCTCAGGCGAAGGGGAGGAAGAGCCGCGCACCGATGTAGACGCGGAACTGCGCCTCGATCTCTGGGACGAAACGATTGCACGACTCCGGGCCGGATACAGTTTCTACCGAGAAGACGCCGACGACCCGAACGCGATTTCGAACGCCAAGACCCAGTCCGCGGTCAACACCTACCGCCTCGGTGCCGCCATCGAGCGCGATTTCGGTCTGATCCGCGGTTCGGTCGGAATCGATTTCGACCGCCAAACCTATGGCGATGTCGAACTCGAAAACGGCACGACACTGTCCGAGAAGGACCGCAACCGCAACACCGGAAACTTGATTGCCCGCGTCGGCTACGAACTGTCGCCGGCGCTGATCCCGTTCCTCGAAGCCTCCGTCGGCAAGTCGCTTTACGACCTGCGCGAGGACACGTTCGGCTTCGAGCGTTCCTACCAGACCTATGCCGGACGCGGCGGTATCGAGGTCGATCTCGGCGAGAAACTCTATGGTGAGCTCGGCCTCGGCTACGAGACCTATCGCTTCGATGATGACAGGCTCGAAGACGTCAGCGGCCTGTCCGTCGACGGCCGCCTCAACTGGTCGCCGCAGCGCGGCACCGATGTGCTCTTCGCGGTTTTGACGGATCTCGATCCGTCGACGACGGCGGGCGTTTCCGGATCGATCGACTATACCTTGACCAACATCATCACCCACCAGATGCGCTCCGATCTGGTCGCACGATTGTCCAACACTCTGATCATCCGCAAATATCCGTCGGACTCCCGCTCCTCCGACGAGACGACCTGGCGCACGGGCGCAGGCCTCACCTGGGATATGAACCGTTACCTCGCATTGACCGGCGACGTCAGCTACGAGCGCACCACGCCCGACGTCGGCGATCCGACCGACATCACCCGTGTCGGCGTCGGCCTCGTCCTGCGGCGTTGAGCCAAAGGTCAGCCGCCGGCAAAGCTAGAGCGGTAACAACACTCATTGCCAGCAGCCAATGAAAAAGGCCGCATTCCTCGGGGAACGCGGCCTTCTCGTTTCGGTGGAACCGAAATTACCTCAGGCTGCCGAGCAGCGTCTTCAGCGGCCCCTCGACGCTCGGGCGGATGTCGCCGCGTTCCAGAGCAAAGGCAACGTTTGCCAGGATGAAGCCGTCCTTGGCGCCACAGTCATAGGTGTCGCCACGGAAGTGATAGGCGGCGAACTGCTGGCTGTCGGAGAGCTTGAGCATGCCATCGGTCAGCTGGATTTCGTTGCCGGCGCCGCGTTCCTGCTTTTCGAGGATCGGGAAGATCTCCGGCTGCAGGATGTAGCGGCCGTTGATGAAGAAGTTGGACGGGGCTGTGCCCGGTGCGGGCTTCTCGACCATCTTGGTGATCTTGAAACCATCGCCCACCTTGTCGCCGACGCCGACGATGCCGTATTTGTGGGCCTGGTCCGGTGCGCATTCCTCGACGGCGATGACGTTGCCGCCGCTCTGCTCATAGAGCTCGACCATGCCCTTGAGGCAGCCCTTTTCGCCCTTCATGATCATGTCCGGCAAGAGCAGCGCAAACGGCTCGTTGCCGACGAGGTCACGGGCGCACCAGACCGCGTGGCCGAGGCCGAGCGGGGCCTGCTGGCGGGTAAAGCTGGTCGTGCCGGCCTTCGGCAGAATGCTGTCGAGCAGGGCGATCTCGGCCTTCTTGTTGCGCTCGCGCAGCGTCTGATCGAGCTCGACCTGAATGTCGAAATAATCCTCGATCACCGCTTTGCTGCGGCCCGTGACGAAGATCAGATGCTCGATGCCGGCTTCCAGCGCCTCATCGACCACATATTGAATGACCGGCTTGTCCACCACCGTCAGCATTTCCTTCGGCACGGCCTTGGTAGCCGGCAGGAAACGTGTGCCCAGCCCTGCGACTGGGAACACGGCTTTGCGGACTTTACGCTTGTCGGTCATCGATACCTCCTTGATAGGAACTCACTCATAAGTCTTACCGGATGGTCCCGGACTACAATCCGTCTGAAACCATACAGCGCTCCGTAATGGAGCCGCAATCTCTATGCCGTCAGCTGAACACAGCCTGAACCGACGGAACAAATGCATATGCGAACTCCACGACCATGGCTTGACATTTTCTACAGCGGAAGACGCCACCACAATTTCATGGTAAAGGGTTTGTTGACCACGTTTCTGTAGATTCGTTGCAATCCGGCAATGCAACAATCGCGGCCGGATCCGAAACAGGAGCCGCCGACGACTGCCCCCACCGTCGAGGCTGGCCCCAGACTGCCACCTTGCGGAGTGATTCGGGCCATGACGGCCGAAGCCCCCGCAGAGAAACGGAACCGACAGCTGATGATCAGAAACCGCAGGACGTTTTTCCGTCATATCGCAGCCGCCCTCGTCCTATCCGCCGCAACACTCGGCACCTCGCCCGCGCGCGCCGATGCCGGATTCCAGAACTGGATCAACGAATTCTACACGACGGCCGCCAAGGCCGGCATCAGCAAGTCGACCTATCGCCAGGCCTTCGCCGGCGTGAAGTCGCCTGACCAGACGGTGATCGAGAAGGCGAACTACCAGCCGGAGTTCAAGCACAAGATCTGGGAATACATCGATTCCCGCGTGAACCCGTACACCAAGCGCGTCGGCCAGGAGATGGCGACGAAGCACGCCCGCACGCTGAACGCGCTGGAAAAGCACTTCGGCGTCGACAAGACCATCCTGCTGGCGATCTGGTCGATGGAATCCAACTACGGCGCCGTGCTCGAGAAGGATGACCGCCTGCACTATGTGCCGCGCGCGCTCGCCACCCTTGCCTATGCCGATCCGAAGCGCTCGAACTACGCCAAGAAGCAGCTGATCGCCGCGCTGAAGATCCTCCAGAGCGGCGACATCACGCCGCGCGAGCTGACCGGGTCCTGGGCGGGCGCCATGGGCCACACCCAGTTCATCCCGACGAGCTACCTGCTCTATGCGGTTGACGCCGACGGCAACGGTCACCGCGACATCTGGAACTCGGTGCCCGATGCGCTGGCGACCGCCGCCAACCTTTTGAAGAAGAACGGCTGGCAGCCGGGCGAAACCTGGGGCTACGAAGTCGCGCCGCCGGCAAATGCCGCGAAATATTCCGGCCAGACGAAGACGCTCGCCGAATGGGCGTCGCTCGGCTTCGGCCGACCCAACGGCAAGGGCTTCCGCAACGGCAGCATACGCGCCGAACTCAAGCTGCCGAGCGGTGGCGAGGGTCCCGGCTTCCTGATGACCAAGAACTTCTTCGTCATCAAGCGCTACAACGCCTCCGACAGCTACGCTCTCGGCGTCGGCCTTCTTGCCGACCAGATCGCCGGCTATCAGGGCATGCAGCAGCGCTGGCCGCGTCCGGACGGATCGCTCGACATCAGCGAAAAGTTCGAACTGCAGAACCGCCTGAAGGAGCTCGGCTACTACAGCGGCGAAGTCGACGGCAATTTCGGTTCCGGCTCGAAGGCCGCGATCCAGGCGTTCCAGTCGAAGAACGGCCTGGCGCCGGACGGAGAGCCGACCCAGATGCTGCTGCGCGCCCTTCGCAACTAGCGGCTCGAAACGGTTTCACGATCGCCACATCCGTGAGATAAATGACGAGTAGCGCGCTGCACCCCGTGCGGCGCGCTGAAACGTGAGGGCGGTTGAAAACCGGCGAACACGCGATCAACGGGGCAGAAGAGCAGATGACGAGCAAGCGCCGCAACCAACCGCGCCGAACGCCCTTCGGGATTGCGACGATCTGCATCGCCGCAATGGCGATGGTCGCCGTCAGCCTCTTTGCAAGCTTTGCCGAGGCGCAGGAGCGCGCCCAGCGGCGCACCCTGTTCCAGATGCTCTTCGGCGGCTTGTCGCGCGAGCGGCCGGTTCTTGAAGACCGCTCCTATTTCCCTGAGCAGCCGCGCCCGAAACGCCAACGCCAACAGCAACAGCAGCGCCAAAAGGGCCAGGGGCAACAGAAGCAGAAGCCGAAGATCGCCGATGCACCGGCAGTCGCGCCGGTGGTGGTGGAGAAAGCGCCCGACGCCAAGAAGGTTCTGGTCGTCGGCGACTTCATGGCCGGCAGCCTCGGCGACGGCCTGAAGACCGCCTTCGAGATGACGCCCGGCATCGCCGTCGAGACACGGGCGAACGGCTCGTCCGGCCTGGTGCGCGAAGATTACTTCAACTGGCCGGGTACCCTTCCCGGCTACGTCGGCGAATTAAAGCCATCCGTGATCATCATCAGCCTCGGTGCCAACGATCGGCAGCAGATGCAGATGGGCGACGTCAAGGAGAAGTTCCGCAGCGATATCTGGAACGAGGAGTATCGCAAGCGCGTCAATGCGCTGGCGGCCCTTGCCCGCAAGGAGAAGCTGCCGGTTCTCTGGGTCGGCATGCCGCCGTTCCAGTCCGCCGCAATGACCGCCGACATGGTGACCTTCAACGGCATCTATCGCGAGGAAATCGAGAAGGTCGGCGGCCAGTTTGTCGACATCTGGGATGGCTTCGTCGACGAGGGCGGCAAATTCGTCCTGACCGGCTCCGACATCAACGGCCAGCAGGTTCGTCTGCGCGGCGCCGATGGCATCAACCTCACCAAGGCCGGCAAGCGCAAGCTGGCTTTCTACGTCGAGAAGGACATTCGGCGGTTGCTCGGCGATGCCGCCGCGACGGACAAGAACGTGCCCGGGGCAGGCGAACTCAAGGACCTGGTGGTGACGGCGCCGCTTGGCAACGAGGATATCGTCAAGACCCAGCCGATCGGCTTGACCGATCCGGCCCTGGATGGCGCCGGCTCCCTGCTTGGCAACGCCGCACCGGACAAGGGCAACGGCAAGAGCCCGCGCGACCTTTTGGTTGACAAGGGGGATGTCGCCGCCGCACCGACCGGCCGCGTCGATGACTTCCGCCTGTCGAAGCCAAGCACTGTCATCAGCAATCCGGTGATCCGCAACTAAAGCCTGTCGCGCAAAAGTGCGCAGCGGTTTTGCGGTATGCGATATATCAAAAACTTAAAGCGCAAGGAGCGAATCTGAAAGATCGCGACGCGCTTAAGAGTATCCGTGTTGGTCAAGTACGGGTTGGTTCCCATATGCGGCCATCCCTGAGCAATGCGTTTGCGATGATGATGAGCTTTCGCATGACGGCGGTAATGGCGAGTTTTGAGGCTTTTCCGGCGGCCTTGAGCCGGTCGTATTTGGCCTTGAGGTCGGGATTGAAGCGGATGGCGACGAGCGCGGGCATGTAGAGTGCTCGTCGGACATTGGCCCGGCCGCCGCGGATGAAGGCGCGGCCGATCCACTGTCCGGACTGGCGAGCGACCGGAGCGAGGCCGGCGAGGGAAGCGACCTGGGCCTGGTCGAGTGTACCGAGTTCGGGCATGTCGATGAGAAGCGCG
>NZ_FMXF01000016.1:0-160160 GCF_900103435.1 Sinorhizobium sp. NFACC03 | reverse complement strand
CCCGATAGTCTTTTTGCTAAGCGATTGCAAAGGGATCGTCGCGCTTGCTTTGTTGAATTGGTCCTTGGCTTTCGGCAAGGTGTTTGCCGATCAAGGGCCGTGCACCGATTCATAATTGAAGGACTGACAGTTGATGAAGACGAGCCTCGACCATTTGCCTGCGGTCAAGCAACAAGAGCTTCGTCGCGTGGTCGAGATCATCCACGAGGAATTCGAGGACGCGTTGAAGGGCGGATCCGCCGATTTCAAGAAGCGCGGCCGGATCCTAAAGATAGTGCTCTTCGGTTCCTATGCCCGCGGCACCTTCGTCGACGAGCCACATACCAAAAAGGGCTATCGCTCGGATTTCGACATTCTCGTCATCGTCAACAACAAGAAACTGACGGATCCGGCCTACTGGAACAGGGCGAACGATCGGTTGATGCGCTCGCCGGAGATCAAAACGCCGGTTGGCTTGATCGTTCACGCGCTGCGGATGGTGAACACTGAATTGCGGCTGGGTCGGTACTTTTTCGTCGACATCGCGCGTGAAGGGATTGCGCTCTATGAGTTGGATGACGAGCCGCTGGCGACGCCTGGACGGGTGAGCCCCGAAGAAGCCTGGCGGATGGCTGTTGCCTACCATGAAGACCGGTTGCCGGGCGCAGCGTCGTTTCTCGACACGGCCAAATACCTCGCGGGCAAGGGGCAAAACAAGCACGCAAGCTTTGAACTCCATCAGGCCATCGAGCAGGCATATTCAACGCTTCTGTTGGTGCTGACAGCTTACAGCCCGCCCTCCCACAATCTTCGTTTCCTCCGAAACCTGGCGGAAGAGCGTGCCGGTGAACTGATCGACGTTTGGCCCGAAAATCAACAACGCTACGTCGCCTGGTTCAATGTCCTCAACGAGGCCTATGTCAAAGCGCGTTACTCGCCCCATTACGAGATTTCTAAGGAAGCACTGGACTGGTTGGTACAATGCACGGAGATACTCATCTCAAGGGTTGAGACGGTCTGCCTCGCTCATCTCGAACGAATCCGCCCGGTGAACAAATAACGTCCGCGCTAGGTGGCGACCGGAAACAAGATCGTGACCTTCAGACCGCGACCGTCTTGACCGGCGCCAAGGCTGGTCGTCGCACCGTAAAGTTCGGCAATCTCCTCGACGATCGGTAGGCCCAGTCCGGAGCCTGGCGCTTCGCTGCCGCCGCGCTCGAAACGCCGGAGCACGGTCTCGCGCAATTCCGGCCGAATGCCCGGTCCATTGTCCTCGACTTCTAGCGAGACGAACCCGTTCTCCATAAGGACACGTGTCGTCACTTCGGCGCCGCGCCCGGCATAAAGCAACGCGTTGCCGATCAGATTCTTAAGCATTTCGCCGACCAGCAACGGTTCGGCACGGATGAGGGCTTCGCCCTCGCCATCAAAACCGAGATCGATATCGGCCTCTCCTGCTGCGGGTACGTGTTCTGCGGTGATTCCTCGAACGAGTTCGACGAGATCGACCCGCTCCAGCATGCGGGCCTCGTTCTTGCCGGCCGCATCAATTTTCGCCATCAGCAGCAATTGCCCTAAGATCCGCTCCGCGTTGGCGACCGCCTCGTCGGCCTTCTTCACCGCACTCCGGGTCTCCTCGATTGAGCCTGCGCGCTGCGCCAGGGCGAGTTGCGTGCGGATGATGGCGAGCGGTGTTCGCAATTGGTGGCTGGCGTTGCCGGTAAAGTTGCGAAGCGCATCGAGTGCCGATTGAAGACGCCCCATGAAGGAATTGACGGTATCGACGAGGCCCTGGACCTCGTTCGGAACCCGTTCGCCGATCGGATGCAGATCATCGGGGTTACGTTCCGAGATCGCATCACCCAGCCGATAGAGTGGACGGAGCGAAAATGTGACCGCGATCCACACGATCATCGCTGCACCTGCAATCATCATGCCGAGGCGCAGCGCCGAGCGAAACAGGATGGTCTGCGCAAGTTGCCGCCGCGCGATCGTCGTTTCGGCCACGGTCACGACGAAGGGTACCGAATTGACGCCGGTCGAGGCAGAACGGCGGAGCGCTGCGATACGGATCGGCTCGCCACGAAAGGTCGAATCCGCAAAGGTCGTGGATGTCCCGGGCTCTTCCGCGAGCGACGGCAGCGTTTGGTAACCGGTGATGAACTGCCCAGGCGGCCCGTCCACTCGGTAGAAGACGCGGTCCTGTGCGGCCGAAGTCAACATCTCCAGAGCAACGTAAGGGATATCGACTTCGAGAGAACCGTCCTCCGCCACGACTACCCGTTCGGCGATGGCAAGCGCTGAGCCTGCCAAAACGCGATCCGAGACGACATTCGCCGTCTTGACCGCCTCACGGTAGGTGTCCATGAGCGCGACGACGCCAATGACGGCTGTCGAGATGAGGAGCCAGCCGAGCAGGCGCCGGCGGAGCGAATAGACCGCCGTCCTCATTCCGGTCTGGCCATCTTATCGAGATAATAGCCGATCCCGCGGGCCGTGCGCACAGTAAGCCCATGCGGCGCGAGCCGCTTGCGCAGCCGGCTGACATATTGCTCGATCGCGTTGGGGCTCAAATCGTCGTCGAAACCGGTCAGCGATTGCATGATCGCGTCTTTGGCGACCACCTTACCGGCTCGCATGAACAGGAGTTCGAGAAGCCCGAGCTCCCTCGCCGGGATTTCGATCGGCACGCCGCCCGAGGAGAAGCTGCGGGTATTGAGATCGAGCGAGACATTGCCGTAGCTGACCGTCGATGCTCTAAGACCCGCCTGCCGACGCAGCAACACACGCACCCGCGCTTCGAGTTCTCCGACGTCGAAGGGCTTGATCATGTAATCGTCGGCGCCAAGATCAAGACCCTTGATCCGTTCCTCAGGCGCACCTCGCGCGGTCAGAATCAAAACGGCCGCCCGGTTCTGCCGGGAGCGCATTGCCCGCAGCACATCGAGGCCGTCCATTTCAGGCAGATTAAGGTCGAGAATGACAAGGTCGAAGGTCTCAGTTGCCGCAACTGCATGGGCGGACGCGCCATCACTGACGACATCTACGGCATAACCGCTGCCACGCAAGATGGCTGACAGACCCTCGGCCAGGTCCTGGTTGTCCTCAACAAGCAAGATACGCAAATATCGCCACTCCCCTGACCACTTTATCCGCCAACGCCTTGCTTGTGAACGGTGACACACTGAGGCATTGTGGATTCATGCGGTTCTTGATTTCTCTTCTTTTTTTGGCCCTTTGTCCGCGGCTGCTCCTTGCGGCGCCGATCATATTTCCGGCCCTTTCCGGCAACTCAGATGCGCGCACGCTGGTGGTCTATTCCTCGCTCGACGAACCTCTTGCAAGGCCCATGATCGTCGGCTTTCAAAGAGCCAATCCGGATGTCGCTGTGCGCTACGAGGACATGCTAACCGGCGAGATTTATGACCGCATCATCAAGGAGACGGACGCCGGAATGAAGACGGCGGACTTTGCCTTTTCTTCCGCCATGGACCTACAAGTCAAGCTCAGCAACGACGGCTACGCCCAGCGCAGCGACCTGCCTATGAGTGACCGCTGGCCCGCTTGGGCAAATTGGCGCAACACGGCCTATGCTCTTACCTTCGAACCTGCCGTTTTCGTCTACCACAGGCCGAGCTTCACGAAGGAAAAGCCGCCGTCGACTCGCGCGGAGTTCGTCGATTACCTGAAGCGCCAGGGAGCCGCCGTTTTCGGCCGCATCGGCACCTACGACATCGAGCGTTCCGGCGTCGGCTTCCTCTTCATGTCGCGTGACCAGGAGCAATTCGGGGATATCTGGGATGTCATCCAGGCCATGGGGGCTGCCGGTGTCAAGCTCTATTCAACCAGCGAAGCTATCCTCGAGCGCGTGTCTGACGGGCGCTTCGTTCTCGGTTACAACATTCTTGGCTCCTACGCGGCTGACTGGGCAGCGCGTCATCCGGACGTGGGGATCGTCCTGCCGAAGGACTACACAGTGGTGATGTCACGCATCGGCCTTGTTCCGCAGGCTTCCGCCTCCCCGGATCTCGGCCGGCGCTATCTCGAATTCTTCATGTCCAAGGAAGGCCAGACGATCATGTCGCGCGAGCTACAGATCCCAGCTGTCAGCCCCGATGTCGCCGGTGAGAACACCGCTAACACGATGCAGGAGATGCTGGGGGGCCAGTTACGCCCCGTTCCCGTCAGCCCGGGCCTGATGGTCTATCTCGATCAGGTGAAGCGCTCGCGGCTCATCGCCAAGTGGAACGAGGTCCTGCGGCTTCACTAATCGTGAATCGGGTAGGCCTCCCAGGGTAAGACGCGTGACCTTCGTGCCGTCCACATGTCGCATCTACGGCCGCACCCTCCGGGTGATATCGGGCTTCGGGCTTCACGGCCCCCCTCGCCCGGATGCGGACGCCTTGTGGTGCCCGGGATCAGCACGATCCAGGGCTTCTGCGCCAGCAGCCAGATAAGCGCGACCCGTGCCGGTGTTGCGCCCTTGCGGTCGGCAACGCGCTCCACCACACCCACTAGCGCCATGTTGGCCTTGCGGGCTTCCGGCGAGAAGCGCGGTACCAGATTGCGGAAATCGCCCGGTTCGAACGTCGTATTCTATTTCTGCCACTGCATCCGGCAGCCTCAAATCGCAAGCATGCCGACGATGGGCGTGTCCAGCATCGTTAGTAGCAAAGCTCGAAGCCTGGACCTTGATGCCTCCGAGGATTCACTTGTGCCGGCTGCCGCTATCGAACTCCACGGCCGGACAACGAACACCTTCAATCAGCGCCCGAGCACGTCCTCAGACAAACAGGCCTTGGCCAGGAGACGCCTCAGCGCGTAAATCGCGGCGCAATCGACAAAAGCCAACTCCTTATCAACAAAAGTAAGGTCGCCAGATTGACATTTGTCGATATGTCTGTGATTTTTGTCGCAATCACGACGCGTGGGAGGACGCCATGCAGCCATTGCTGAAAGTTGAGGGTCTGAAGAAGTCGTTCGGAGGCGTTGCTGCCCTGCGCAATGGCCAACTCGAACTGCATGCAGGTTCCGTGCACGCGCTTTGCGGCGGCAACGGCGCCGGCAAGTCCACCTTCCTCTCGATCCTCATGGGCATCCAACAGCGCGATGGCGGCACGATCTGGCGGCGCGGCAAGGAAGTTCGCTACGGCAACCCCGCCGAGGCACTGGCCTCGGGCATCGCCATCATTGAACAGGAATTGAGCCCGGTCCCGCATATGACGGTTGCCGAGAACATCTATCTCGGGCGCGAACCTGGCGGTCGTTTCGGCGGCATCGACTTCAAGAAGATGAACCGGGACGCCCAGCAATTGCTCGACCGGCTCGAATTCAACATCCGCGCCACTCAGACGATGATGAACCTCTCGGTCGCGCAGATGCAGCTTGTCGAAATCGCCAAGGCCTTCAGCCATGAAGCGGAAGTGATCTTCATGGACGAGCCGACGTCGGCCATCGGCGAAAAAGAGGCGCAGCATCTGTTTGCTGCCGTCGCTCGCCTGAAGGCCGAGGGTAAAGGCGTCGTCTATGTTTCGCACCGGCTCTCGGAGATCTTTCAGATCGCCGACTCCTACACGGTCTTCCGCGACGGCGGCTATGTCGCCAGCGGCCTGCTCGCTGATGTCGACCGCCCGGGCCTCATCCGCATGATCGTGGGCCGCGAACTGGGCGAGGAATACATCAAGACGAACGAACCCACGGATACCATCGGGCTGGAGGTTTCGGGGCTCACGCTGCCCGGCAGGATCGACGACATCTCCTTCTCCGTCCGCAAGGGGGAGATCTTCGGCATCTACGGTCTTATGGGCTCAGGGCGCACCGAGATTTTCAATTGCATCTTCGGCCTCGATCGACCGAGCCAAGGCGAGATCCGTATTGAGGGCGAGCGCGTCGACGTGAGCAAACCCGTCGACGCAATGGCAAACGGCATCGCCTTCGTCACTGAAGACCGCAAGCTGACCGGTCTAAACCTCAGCGACAGCGTGCGCGGCAACATCAGCCTTGCGAGCCTGCCGGAAATGAGCCCGAACTTCGTGATGAAGCGCCATGACGAGGCGTCCGCAAGCGCCGAGATGATCGCCCGCTTTGGCATCAAGGCCGCCCGCGACACCATGCCGGTCTCAGGGCTTTCGGGCGGCAACCAGCAGAAGGTGGTGCTCGGCAAATGGTTCCTGCGCAACCCGCGGCTGCTGTTGCTCGACGAGCCGACCCGCGGCGTCGATGTCGGCGCCAAACGGGAGATCTACCGCATCATATGCGACTTCACCGCCTCCGGCGGTATCGTCGTGATGGTCTCGTCCGAAATCGATGAAGTGCTCGGCATGTCCGACCGCATCCTCGTCATGCGGCAAGGAAAATCCGCCGGCATCTACGATCGCCGCGCGACGGACGCGCAAGCGCTCGTCCACCTGTCGACCTGAGCCCGCCCAAGGTTCCGCACCGCCAGCGATCGCCCGACACAAGAGAGGCTTTTGAACCGTGTCCAACATCGAGAACAAACAGTCCAGCCCGTGGTTTTCCGCCGAGCACCGCAGCACACTGATCCAGGAATACGGCATCTTCCTCGCGTTTCTGCTGCTTGCAGTCATTCTTTCGCTCTCGAACCCGTACTTCCTGACACCAGGCAACGCGTCGAACGTGCTCCTGCAAACGTCGATCAACGGCGTGTTGGCGATCGGCATGACCTTCGTCATCCTGACACGTGGCATCGATCTTTCCGTTGGTTCGGTGGTCGCACTTGCCGGAATGGTGAGCGCCAGCTTCGCCACCACCTCGGCCACCGCAGGCATCGCCGGCGCCCCCTACCCTTTCTACCTGGCACTGGCGGTCGGCATCCTCGTCGGTATCGCTTGCGGCACAGTCGTTGGCATTATCGTTTCACGCTTCTCGGTTCCGGCCTTCGTCGCCACCCTCGGCATGCTTTCCGCAGCCCGCGGCATGACGCTGATCTATGGCGGCGGCAAGCCGGTGCCTGCCCTGACGCCGGAGTTTCGCTGGATCGGCACGGGCAGCGTGCTCGGCATTCCAATGCCGGTCATTCTGCTCGCAATCGTATTCCTCGCCTCCTGGTGGGTACTGACGCGCACGCGCTTCGGTCGCTACATCTACGCCGTCGGCGGCAATCCGCATGCCGCCAAGACCTCCGGCATCAATGTCACGCGAATTCGCTTCCTCGTCTACGTGATTTCCGGTGCCCTCTCCGGCCTGGCGGGCATGATGCTCTCGGCCCGCACCGGATCGGCCCTGCCGCAGGCCGGCATCGCCTATGAACTCGACGCCATCGCGGCCGTCGTCATCGGCGGCACCAGCCTCTCGGGCGGCGTCGGACGCGTCACGGGCACCTTGATCGGCGCCCTGATCATCGGCGTCATGAACAACGGCCTCGATCTGATGGGAATCCAATCCTACTACCAGCAGGTTCTCAAGGGCGCGCTGATCGTCGGCGCCGTGATGCTCGACCAGAAACGCAACCAAGGTCTCTGACCCGTCTCGAATGGCCGTCCAACGGAGGCCGTCAACCACTCCGCATGCATGAAGGACGCGGAAAACCACAATAACAAGGAGGAGTAGCATGAAAAAACTGATGATCGCCCTCGCCTCGGCCACCGCCCTTTTGGCGTCGCCGGCGCTCGCCCAGGAGAAGCTGAAAATCGGCGCGGCACCCTACGGCCTGAATGCCGAGTTCATGCAAATCTGGTCGGCCGCGCTCGAAGAGCATCCCGCCGTGAAGAGCGGCGAAGTTGAACTGACCGTCTTCGACGGCCGTTACGACGCGCTCGTCCAGCAGGAACAGTTCAACACGATGATCACGCAGCAGTTCAACGCGATCATCTTCGTGCCGATCGACATCGAGGCCGGCGCGACCGCCGTCCAGGCTGCCCACGATGCCGGCATTCCGGTCATCGGCTCCAACACGCGCGTCAACTCCGATCTCTTGACCGCCTATGTCGGCTCCGACGACACGGTATCGGGCTACATGGAAGCCAAGACCGTGCTCGACAAGATCGGCTGCAAGGGCAATGTCGTCATCATTGAAGGCCCGATCGGCCAGTCCGCGCAAATCTCGCGCCTTGAGGGCAACAAGAAGGCACTCACCGAGTGCCCGGACGTGAAGGTGCTGGAACAGCAAACCGCCAACTGGTCGCGCGCGGAAGCGCAGACGCTGATGGAAAACTGGCTGACCGCGCACAAGGGCCAGATCAACGGCGTCATCGGCCAGAACGACGAGATGGCACTCGGCGCAATCGAAGCGATCAAGTCGGCCGGCCTCAACGTCAACGACTTCGCCATTGCCGGCATCGACGGCGTGACCGATGCTCTGACTGCCGTCAAGGAAGGCACGATGACGTCAATCCTGCAGGATGCCCGTGCTCAGGCACAGGGTGCACTCGATCTGGCAATCTTCCAGGCGAAGAAGGGCGACTACAAACCGCAATCCGACATCTGGGCGCAGTATCCCGACATGCCGTTCAACGACGGCAAGGACAAGGAATACAACATTCCGTGGACGCCGGTCACGGCCGAGAACGTCGATAAGCTGCTCGAAGCACGCAAGTAAACACGTCAACGCGGGGCGGCATGCCCGCCCCGCCTTCGCAACGCTGAGGACTAGAAGACATGAGCGACACCACCCCGCAAATCGACCTCAATTTTCCGCTGACCGGCAAAGTGGCACTCGTCACCGGCGGCGCCTCGGGCATCGGCGCAGCCATCGCCGCCGCCTTCGCCACAAAGGGGGCAAAGGTTGCCGTTCTCGACATCAACGAGGATGTGGCGCGGGCCGAGGCGGATACGCTCGGTGGCGATGCCAAGCCCTTCGTCTGCGACGTTTCGGATCCGGCGTCAGTGAATGCCGCCGTCTCGGCGGTGGTCGCAGCCTATGGCGGTATCGACATCGCAGTCAACAGCGCTGGGGTGGTCTTCCTGGCACCCGCCGAAGACCTGCCGCTTGACTATTGGGACAAGACCATTTCCATCAACCTCAAGGGCAGCTTCCTCGTCACCCAGGCGGTCGGCCGTGCGATGATCGCCGCCGGCAAGGGCGGCAAGATCGTCAACCTTGCATCGCAGGCCGGCACCGTGGCGATCGAGGAACATGTCGCCTACTGCGCATCAAAATTCGGCGTCATCGGCATGTCGAAAACCTTTGCCGCCGAATGGGGCAAGCACGGCATCCAGGTCAATACGATCTCTCCCACCATCGTACTCACCGAGCTCGGCAAGAAAGCCTGGAGCGGCGAGAAGGGCGAGGCCGCCAAGAAGCGGATCCCATCAGGCCGTTTCGCCTATCCGGCGGAAATCGCCGCCGCCGCCGTTTTCCTGGCTTCGGCCGGAGCCGACATGATCAACGGCGCCGATCTCCTGATCGACGGCGGCTACACCATCCTCTGACGACGCAAGCCTACTCACAGGAGTCACCATGCAAAGGTTCATCAACAATCCCGACGAGGTCGTCGAGGATACCGTCAAGGGCTTCGTCAAGGCTCATTCCGACATCGTTCGTCTCGCTGACAATCCGCGCGTGGTCGTCGCCAAGGGCGCGCCGGTCGCAGGCAAGGTCGGCGTCGTCACAGGCGGCGGCTCGGGGCACGAACCTGCCTTCATCGGCTATACCGGCCGCAACATGCTCGATGCTGTCGCCGTCGGCGAATTGTTTTCCTCGCCAACCGCCAAAAGCTTCCACGACGCGATCCGCGAAGCCAACGGCGGCAAGGGCGTCGTCTGCCTCTACGGCAACTACGCCGGCGACAACATGAACGTAAAGATGGCGGTGAAGCTTGCCGCCAAGGACGATATCGAGGTGCTGACAGTCGTTGCCAATGACGACGTCTGCTCGGCTCCCCCGCAAGAGCGCGAGAAGCGCCGCGGCGTAGCCGGCGAGATCTTCATGTGGAAGATCGGCAGCGCAAAGGCCGCCGCAGGCGCCAGCCTCGACGAGGTTCGCGCCACGGCGCAGAAGGCCATCGACAATTGCCGCTCGATCGGCGTCGGCCTCGGCCCCTGCACGCTTCCAGCGGTCGGCCACCCGAACTTCCAGATCGAGCCGGGCACGATGGAAGTCGGCATCGGCCATCACGGCGAGCCGGGCGTACGCGTCGAAGCGCTGAAGACGGCCGACGAAGTCGCCAAGGACATGGTGAAGATCGTCCTCGACGATCACAACCTTCCCGCCGGCACCGAAGTCGCCGTGCTCGTGTCCGGTCTCGGCGCCACGCCGCTCAACGAACTCTACATCCTGAACGACACGATCGAGAAAGAGATCACGGGTCGGCGCCTCCGCATTCACCGGACCTATGTCGGCAACTACTTCACCTCGCTCGAAATGGTCGGCGCAACACTGACGGTCATGGCGCTCGACGACGAGCTCAAGACGCTCCTCGACGTCGAGGCCCGCTGCACCACCGTCCTCTAAGGAGAAGCCGCATGCAGACCTTCGACAATGCCAATGCCGGCGCGATCGTTCTTTCGCTTGCCGATCGCATCATCGAAAATCGCGCCTATCTCAGCGAGATCGACGGCAAGATCGGCGACGGCGATCACGGCGTCAACATGGCCAAGGGCTTCGGGCTTGCGGCCGAACGTCTGAAGGACAAGCAGGTCACGCTGGCCGAGGCCCTCGATACCCTCGGCACGGTCCTGATGACGGAGATCGGCGGCTCCATGGGCCCGCTCTACGGTGTGATGTTCACCGAGTTCGCGGAGAAGCTCGACGGCACCGCCGCGATCGACGCAGCCGCCTACAGCCGCATGCTGCATGCCGGACTCGAGGGCATCCAGTCGATCGGCTCGGCCAAGGTTGGCGACAAGACGTTGCTCGACACCCTCGTTCCGGCCATCGAGGCCTTCGACGGGGCTGTGGCTTCCGGCAAAAGCTTTGCCGACGCTCTCGACAGTCTGATCCCGGCCGCCGAAGCCGGCCGTGATTCGACGCGCGACCTCGTGGCCAAGATCGGGCGCGCCAGCCGTCTCGGCGAGCGATCTCTTGGTGTACTCGACGCAGGCGCAACGTCCTGCGCGATCATCCTCAAGGAACTTTCGCTTGGCGTCCGTTCGCGCCTTGCGTGACGCCTTCTGCGCCGCGGCGACAAGACGTCGCGGCCACTGACCTTCTCCCAGAGCCCGCGCGATCCCGACGAATAGCTTAGGGTCGCGCCCCGCCCGATGCGGTTATGAGGTTGCAAAAGCACGACGTTGCTTCCATCCTCGCGAACCAAAACCGGGGAAGAAAAAGACCAGATGACAACCAGGGCATCCTCATCGCGAAAAGGCGGCGCCAACCGCGGCGCTTCCACCGATACGTCGGACGCAATCCCGCTGCGCTATGGCGATGATCCCTATGTCTGGGCTTGCTGGCTCTACTATGAAGACGGCATGACCCAAAGCGAGATCGCCGACGCGATGGGTGTCTCACGCGCGACGGTCAACAGTTACCTCGCGGAAGCGCGCGAGAAGGGTATCGTCCACATCTCCCTGGAACCGGCGCGGCTGGCCTCGCTGACGATCGCCCAGGAATTGAAGCGGCATTTCGGCCTGACGGACTGCCTCGTGGTCCCGAGCGACGACAATGCGCGACCGCTGATCGACCGACTGGGCGGCGCCGCCGCACAAGCGCTTCCGAAGCTCCTGAAGTCTGGCGACACACTGGCGGTCGCCTGGGGGCGCACCGTGCTCTCCGTTGGTGAGCACGCCGATATCGCGACGCTACAGGACATGACCGTCGTCCAGGCGACCGGCGGCACCACCGCAACCTTCTCCTACACACCCGAACTCTGCGCGGCCGCCATCGCCCAGGCGGTCTCCGCGCGCTGCGTCAACATCACCGCCCCCGCCATCGTCAGATCGCCGACGATGCGCGAGATGCTGCTGGACGAGCCGCTATTGCAGGAACAGTTCGAAACGCTCGCTCGCGCCAATCGCATTCTGTTCGGCATTTCCTCGCTGCGGCCGAACTCGACGATCCACACCAGCGGTTTCTTCGAATCCGTGTCGCTGCAGCATTACCTCGCGGCCGGCGCCGTCGGCGTCGTCGCCGGGCGCTTTATCGATGAGCGAGGCAGGCCGGTTGCAGGTCCTCTCGACGACCGCACTATCGGCATCTCGCTCGACATGCTGCGCGAGATCGGTACGCGCATTCTCGTTGCAGGCGGCTTCGACAAGGTTCCGGCTCTTCTTGCGGCACTGCGCGGAGGCTATGCAAACGTGCTGATCACCGATGCCGCGACAGGGCACGGAATCCTGCGGGCGGACGGCGTTACAAGTCTCGACGCGCGGCTATCCCAGAAGCCGAAGGTGACGCAGACGGCGAGTTCCTACCGGACGCACGTCAAAAAATTTCTGAACAACCCGAACCAGGTCGTCGAGGAGATGCTCGACGGCGTTGTCCGGGCACACGCCGGCTACCTCCTGCCGATCAACGGCTCCAATCGTGCCTTGGTCGCCCGCAACGGCCCAAGGTCTGGCAAGGTCGGGCTGGTGATCGGTGGCGGCACGGGCCACGAGCCCTGCTTCCTCAGCTATGTCGGTAAGGGGCTCGCCGATGCGGTCGCCGTCGGCAACATCTTCTCCTCGCCGCCACCTGACCCAATCGTGCAATGTGCAACCGCGGCCTCGGGTGGCGCGGGCGTGCTTTTCGTCTACGGCAACTATGCCGGCGACGTCATGAATTTCGAGATGGCTGCGGAGCTGGCCGAAGAAAAGGGCATCAAGGTCCGGACGGTGCTTACCACCGACGATATCGCTTCCTCACCGATTGAGGATCGCGAAGGCCGACGCGGCGTCGCCGGAAACTTCTTCATCTTCAAGATTGCCGGTGCGGCCTGTGACCGTGGGCTCTCGCTCGACGCCTGCGAAGCGGTAACGCGGAAGGCGAACCTGCGCACCTATACTGTCGGCGTGGCCTTGGAACCCTGCTCGATGCCGCAGACCCGGCGGCATAATTTCGAGATCGGGCCCGACGACATGGAGATCGGCATGGGCATCCATGGCGAGCCGGGGGTCACGCGCGAGCGGATCAAGTCGGCGGACGAAATCACCGACAGCATCATGGACAACATCTTCAAGGAAATGAAAGCTGCCGCCGGCGACCGCGTCGCGGTGCTCGTCAATTCCTTCGGTGCCACGCCGATGATGGAGCTCTACATCCTCTTTCGAAGAGTGGCCCAAAGGCTCGAAGCCAAGAACATTCGAATTGAAGCGAACTGGATTGGGCACTATTGCACCTCCCTCGACATGGTGGGCGCGTCCATCTCCATTCTGCATCTCGACCAGGAACTGACCGAACTGTTGCTTCATCCTTGCGAAACGGCTTTCCTGCGTATCAATTAGCATTCCGTCACGGGTGGCGCGACGAATGTCACGCTGCCGGGACGTCCTAGGAGGATAATGATGTCGGCAAATGCGGTGCGCCGCCTGATCGCTATGTTCGAGGCGATTTCCGCCGCCGTTGAGACCGAGAAGGATCATCTTTCCGAACTGGATGGGGCGATCGGGGACGCCGACCACGGCACGACGATGTCGCTAGGCTTCCTCGCGGTGAAAGCCGAACTCGCGAAAATCGACGTCGACAAAGCGCAACCCTCCGATGTGATGGCAACCGCAGGCGGCGCCTTCCTCAATGCCGTCGGCGCATCAACGGGTCCGCTTTATGCGACCGCCTTTCATCGCGCCGCACAGGCGCTTGCCGGCGCGAACGAGCTAAATCTCGCCACCGCGGCGGCAATGATCGACGCCATTGGCTCGGGCATCGGTGAGCGTGGTAAGGGCCAGCGCGGCGACAAGACGATGTTGGATGCCTGGCTGCCGGCGGCCGATGCCGCCGCGGCCGCGGTTGCAGACAACAAAGCGAGCACCGAGTTCTGGAGCGACGTCGTTGCTGCTGCCGACGCCGGGGCCAACGCGACCCGGTCAATGGTGGCTGCAAAGGGTCGGGCCGCCCGTATACGCGAACGTTCGCTTGGCCATGTCGACCCAGGAGCCGCGTCAGCCGTTGTGATCGTCCGCGCGATGGCATCGACGCTTGGCTACTAGCCGGCTCGCCAAGTATTTCCGCACGCCGCCACCGTCGGGACTATTGCTGCCGCCATCGAATATCATGATCACCTCGTTGAGCTCGGAACCCACAAGTGGGTCGGTACTGGCTGCCGCCAATTATATTTGCGATGTCCCCCAAGCCTGGATTGCAAATCGCACTCACAATGGTGGGGGCGAGGCGATGGGCTGAAACCTTACAAAGCAGCAGCCGGTCTATTGCGGTGACCGTGCGCTGAGATGCCACCCCGCAATTTGTCGCCGCTATGAAGTATAACGAACGTCTCCCGCGCTACGACTCGTTTGAATCAGCGAGTTTTTCGAAAGGACACTTCGAGCTGAGGTCTGGATGTCTTTGGGAGGGTAGGTCCGACATCGGACGCGATCGCAAGACGGAAAAGCGAAAGCCGCGAAACGTCAGATCAGTCTGAGTGCCGATGCTCACGCTGGTCACGGCGAGTCGGGCGATCGACTTTCCAAACGCGCCGCTTTTTGGGCGACACATCAGGACGCCAGGCACTCTTCACAAATGCCACAGCCGTCCGCGTCCATGGCAGAGGCGAGCCGCTTTTTTCGACAGCACAGGCACGTGACGGTGTTGTGCAGGTGCCGGTCATCCCGTTTCGGCGGGATGAGCTCGAGGTCGTGGTCTAAGACAGGTTGTTCAGGCAGTTGATCCATCTCGAGGCTCCATGTCGAGGATGGCAATCAGATAGGAAGCTTCGCGGCGGCCGCAAGTGGCCACAAGAGCCGCCGCTTTTGCCGGAGATCAGGTTGCTCATTTGAACCGTGCGAGCATGCTTCCAAGCTGAGCATTCTCCTGGCGCAGACGACGCGCCAGCAGCGCTTTCAATCTGCGATTTTCTTCCTCAAGCGCAGCAAGATCGTCGACCGAAACTTGAATCGGAGCCTCACTGGCTTTGCTTCGTGCGCGGCGTCCACGCGCTTGCCGCGGGAGCTTGGAAAGTTGCGGGCGGTCATCGTCGCAGGGACAAAATCTGCGTGCGAGGCTGAAGCGTCTTCAGAGCTCTCCGGCGGAACGGTAACCTCTCGCGGCGCGGCAATGGCGTCGGCAACCTGTGAGACGCTATCGAGCGCGCTTTCAATTTCAGCGCCGACCGCAGCGCGCGGCTCCGGACCAGTATCCGCCGGTGGGTCGACCACTGCGAACAGGTGTCGTGCGCGCAATTACCCCAGCAACTGCGCTATGACGAAAACCTGCGCCGTAGACCCCGTCCACACCCTCCAAGAGGACGCCAAATGAACTAGACGCTCAATGATGGAGTAGCCGCCAACCTGAGCCAGGGATGATGTGGGGGCTGCCTGATTCGGCGACCACTCGAAGCACCTTGCGCGTGATCGGTTTACTGCACGACATCAATCAAGCTGCCACCATTATCCCGCGAGTTTCTTTAAGGCTCGTTCGACGATATCGAACATCTCATCAACCTCTGCCCTGGTGATGATCATTGGCGGGCAGAAGGCAATCGCGTCGCCGATGTTGCGGGAAATCAGGCCGTTCTTCTGCAACAGGGCCGCCGCCCGGGCGCCCATCGTTCCCGTCGGCGCGCCGTCTGCGGCTTCCAGTTCCAGGGCACCGATCAGACCGACTCCGCGCGCCTCGACAGCAAAAGGATGCCGTTCGAGTGCGTTGAGGCGTTCGAGAAAATGAGGAGCGAGACGGTGGACGTTTCCGACCAGGTCACGCTCCTCGATGATGGCCAGGTTCTCCAGCGAGACGGCGGCGGCGACGGGATGTCCGCTTGCGGTAAAACCATGACCGAGCACCCCAATCCGGTCGGCCTCCGAGGCGATCGGCTCAAAGACACGTTCGTTGATCATCAACGCCGAGATCGGCTGGTAGGACGAGGAGAGCTGCTTGGACATCGTCATGATATCGGGGCGAATGCCGAAGGTTTCGGAACCGAACATGTTGCCGGTGCGGCCGAACCCGCAGATCACCTCGTCAGCGATGAGCAGAATGTCGTACCGGTCGAGCACCTCCTGGATGGCCGCCCAATAGCCTTCCGGTGGCACGATGACACCGCCGGCGCCCATCACCGGTTCGCCGATGAAGGCCGCGATGGTTTCCGGCCCCTCCTCGAGGATCATGGCCTCCAGTTCCTCCGCACAGCAGCGCGAGAATGCAAGCTCGTCCTGGCCGGGTTCGGCCCCCGTTCGATAATGCGGGCAGGTCGTGTGCAGGATATTCGCAAATGGCAGGTCGAACGAGCGATGATTGTTGGGCAGGCCAGTCAAACTGGCGCTCAGCGCCGTCACGCCGTGATAGCCCTTGATCCGCGATATGATCTTCTTCTTTTCAGGCTTGCCGAGCGCGTTCGAACGGTACCAGACGAGCTTAATCGCCGTGTCGTTCGCCTCCGAACCGGAGTTGGCGAAATAGACCTTCGACATCGGCACCGGGGCCAGAGACACCAGCTTTTCCGCGAGATCTGCAACCGGCACGTGCGATTTCTGGGAGAAGGTATGATAGTAGGGCAACTGGCTCAACTGTTTGCGCGCAGCCTCGACCAGGCGCTTCTCGCCGAAGCCGACGGCGACACTCCAAAGCCCTGCCATGCCCTCGATATAGCGCTTACCGGTGTTGTCGAAGACGTGGATGCCCTCCCCCCGTTCGATCACCATCGGCCCGTCGCGCTCAAGGCGCCGGGGGTTGGTGTAGGAATGGAGATGATACGCCGTGTCCCGCGCTTCGGTGGAATTTGGCTGTGCCGTCATCGGCGTCTCCCTGCTCTGATTTCAAAGCGTGATATCATAGGTTATCCAATCGGTGCGTGTCGCGACCCGGTCATAGAGCGTTCGGGCACGATAATTGTTGTCGCGCGTGATCCAGCGGATGGAGTTCCAGCCGCGTTCGCGGCCGATGTCGGCGACAGCACGGATCAGGGAAACGGCAGCGCCGCTCCCGCGCACCTCGGGCGTGACGAAGAGATCGTCAAGAAAGCCGCCGCGTGCTGCAAACAGCGGCCGGACATATTCGCGAAAATGTGTGAGCCCGATCGGGCGGCCGGCACTATTGAGCGCGAGGCGGCATTCAAGCCGGCCGTCGCGAATCCAGCTCCAGACCCGATCGCGCATGTCGTCGGTCTGCGGAACGCCGTAGTAGGCGGCGAATTCCGCATGCAGCGCGTTCCAGGCGGACCGGTCGCTCTCGCCCGCAGTGATGATCGTGATGTCGCTCATGATTGCCCCCCAACCTCGGGTGGGCGAGCGGCCCACCCACCTGCCATTTTCATCCCTATTGCCAGACGGCCGCCGAGCGCTTGCGATACATCTCCCGGAACTGGTCGGTGGAGACCGGCAGCAGATCACCGCTGTCCCAATCGAGGATGACGGCATAGCGACGGACGGCATCGAGTGCGTCGATCTCGCCCGCCTTGAACCGTCTTGAAACATCCTGCGGATCGGCCGCCAGCCAATCGTTCCGTTCCGCCCGAATCTGCCGACGCAGGGCGACGGTCGCATCCTTGTCGATCTCGTAGGCACAGATTTCCGGATCGACGGGAAGGATAACGACGCCATAATCCTTGGCGGCGCGCTCCACCGAGACGTAGTCGTCGATGACGTCGTTCAGCACCCGCTTCGGATCGCGCTCCAGCGGATCGCCGAAGCCGCCGCCGCCGGCGGTCGGGCGGGAAAAGGCGTCGCCCTTTTCGATCGCCACATCCGAAAAGGTCGCGCCGAGCCATTGCGTTTCGCCGGTCGCTGCGCGCGTCAGTGTCAGACCGTGCGGGATCGACGGCAATCCGCCCTCTATGCCCCAGACGATCGCCCGCTCGCGGTCGCAAATATAGGAAATCACGGTGCCCTCTGCCTCGAGCATGCGCGAGGTTTTCAGGACACCGGCACCACCGCGCCACTTGCCCGGACCGGCGGAATCCTTGAGGACTTCGAATTCGGTGGTCAGTATCGGGTTCGCCCTTTCCTGCCCCTCTACAGGCTGGGCCATCAGGCCCGTACCGAAGCAGGCGGTCGTCACGTTGCAGCCGTCCTTACCATTGCGCCCACCCCAGCCGCCCGGCAGCCAGTCGTAGAACATGAAGATGGGCTTATCCTTTGCGCGAGCATCGCGCCCGCCGGTCAGAAGATATTCGAGGTTGAAAGCGCAGGCGATGGCCCGCTCCGGAATGATCTTCGACCAGATCTCGTAGATCGCATTCATGATCTTCTCGAAGGGCATCAGGAAGCCGGTCACAGCCACCGGCCATTTCGCATCGACGATCGAGCCTTCCGGGGCGATGATGTCGAAGACGCGGTAGAAGCCGCTGTTGAGCGGCAGATCCGGAAAGAAGGTCTTCATGCCAGCGGCAACGGCCGAGAAGGTGGCACCGAATGCCGAGTTGTAGATCGATCCGATCGTCGGGTGGCTGCCGGTGAAATCATATGTCACCCGATCGCCCTTGATCGTCAGCTTGACCTTGATCGGGATCAGCCCTTCCTTGCCGGCGGGGTCGCGATCGATGAAGTCCTGCGTCTCCCATGTCCCATCCGGTAGAGCGGCAATGCGCTGGCGCATGGCACGCTCGACATAATCCTGAACGGCGCCAAGGCCCTGGCGGACCGTACCTTCGCCATATTTGCCAACGAGCCGGAGTATTTCACGTTCGCAGACCTGGGTTGCCTGCGCCTGGGCGTGGATGTCGCCGATGATCGAGGCCGGGTCGCGGGTGTTCGAGGCAATCAGATTGGCGACATCCTTGCAGAAACGGCCGCGATCGAAGAGCCGGATCGGCGTGATGCGCATGCCCTCCTTGAACATCTCCTTCGCCGTCACGTCGAAGGAACCCGGCACGCTGCCGCCGAGGTCCGACCAGTGGCCGTTGGACTGGCTGAAGGCGATAATGCGACCGTCGACGAAGATCGGGCGGATCAGCCGCACGTCGTTGAAATGCGTACCGCCAGCATAGGGGTCGTTGATCGCATAGACGTCGCCCGGATGCATGTCACCGTCGAAGGCCCGGATGACGTCCTTGCAGGTGAAATGCAGCGTGCCGACATGCACCGCAATATCCTGGTTTCCCTGCGCCGCCGAGTTGCCTTCGGCATCATGCAGCGCGCTGGAGAAATCACGGTTGTAGATGACGAAGGAATAGCAGGTCCGCAGGATCTGCTCGGCCATCTGATCGACACTGGTGATGAAGGAGTTCTTCAAGACTTCGAAGGTTACGGGGTCAAGGCTTTGCTGTTCAGACATTCTTCTCACCTTCGATGCGGATGATGATGTTGAGGTACTGGTCGACTTCGGCGCGTGTTTCAGGCGGAATGACCACCGTGGAATCGAGCTGCTCGACGATCGCGGGCCCCGCGAGAACGAGCCCGGCCGGCAAGGTTTCACGCTCGTAGACCGGCGTATCCAGGCCGTGTCCGCCGTCGAACCAGACCGTGCGCCGCGTCTTCGGCTCAGGCACGATGCCCGTCGGCTCGTGGCGCGCCAGCGTCGCCTTCGGCACGACGCCGATCGCCTTCAGATTGATGCGGAAGAGGCTGACCGGCGTTTCGTCGCGGCGGAAATTGTATTCACGCTCATGTTCGCGGTGAAAGGCTTCGACGAGTGATGCGATCTCCGTCATGCCGGAAGGGGCTGAAACCGCCAGAGATCGCCACTGGCCGAGATACATCATGTCGATGCTGCGCTGAAGCACCACGTCCTTCTCGGCGACGCCCTCATGGGCAAGCCGGTCGAGCGCCTCCTTTTCGAGGCGGAGGAACGCCGCCTCGATCGCTTCAGGGTCGGCATCGGCCGCGGCCTTCAGATAGCTCTCTGAAAAATCGTGCTGCATGTCGACCAAGAGGCAGCCGAGCGCGGAAGTGACACCGGGGTTGGGCGGCACGATCACCGCGGGGATCGAGAGCTCGCGCGCAATCGCCGCGCCGTGAAGAGCGCCGGCGCCACCGAAAGCAACAAGCGCAAAGTCGCGCGGATCGTAGCCGCGACTGATGGAGATCAGCCGCACTGCATCGGACATGTTGGCATTGGCAACGCGGATGATAGCGTCTGCAGCCTCCTGCAGGCCAAGGCCGAAGGGGGCAGCCACGCCCTCTCTGACCGCAGCCTCGGCGAGCCCGGCGTCGAGCGTGATCTTGCCGCCGGCAAGACTGGTGCCAAGGCGGCCGAGAACCACGTTGGCGTCGGTGTTGGTCGGCTGCCTGTTGCCCTTGCCGTAACAGGCCGGGCCCGGATTGGCGCCGGCCGATTGCGGGCCGTTGCGCAACGACCCCGCCTCATCCGTCCAGGCGAGCGATCCGCCGCCTGCTCCGATCGTCAGGACCTCGATCGAGGAGAAGCGGATCGGATAGCCGAATTCGATGAACCAGTCCTTCGTGACACGCGACTGACCGTCATAGGCAAGCGAGACATCGGTCGACGTGCCGCCCATGTCGAGGCCGATCGAATTCCTGAAGCCGCAGAGTTCGGCGATGTATTTGCTGGCGATCGCGCCGGCGGCGATGCCGGAGCCGGCGAGACGGGCGGCAAAATCCTCCACGCTTTTCGGCGTCATCACCCCGCCGCCGGTGTGAAGCAGGAGGAGGTCACGCTGGTAACCGTCTGCCTGCAGTCGCTTGCCGAGCCGGGAGGTATAGTCGACGACAACAGGGCTCAGCGCCGCATTGGCAACCGTGGTCGAAAAGCGTTCATGCTCGAAGATCTCCGGCAGCACTTCTGACGAGGTCGAGATCGGCACGCCGGGCATCACCTCCATCAGGATCTCCTTCATCCTCCGCTCGTTCTCTCCATTCATGAAGGCGTTCATGAAGCAGACTGCGACCGCCGCGACATTGCGGCGCTTGAGGATACGGGCGACCTCTCGCGCTTCCTTTTCGTCCAGAGGGGTTACGATCTCGCCCTGGGCGTCGACGCGCTCGGAAACGACGAGCCGGTCGCGCCTTGGCACATAGGGCGGGACGACGTCCTTGTAGGTGTCCCAGAGATCTTCCTTGTTGGCACGCCGGATTTCGATGACGTCGCGGAAGCCTTGGGTCGAAACCATAGCTGTCCGCGGCAGGCGCCGCGTGATGAGGGCATTGGTGGCAACGGTGGTACCGTGCGAAAAGAGCGCCACCTTTTCCAGATCGATGCCGGCCTTCTCTACCCCCGACATGATGCCGTCGATCGGATCGAGCGAGGATGACGTCTTCTCGACCCGGATGAGACCTGTCGTCTCGTCCATGATGCAGATGTCGGTGAAGGTACCGCCGACATCGACCGCTACGCGAAGGTTTTGCAATTCCGTCTCCTGTGTCGAAAGTTGAATTTTGGCAAGGCTTCGCCGACGGCCGGTGCGGCCGTTGGAAAGCGTCGCAGTGTTGGTGGTCTGGGCGGGGTCAGCCGGGTGCGGCCGCCCGCTCCGTCAGGTATCGCTCGCGCGCTTCGGTCGGGCTAAGTCCGAAATGCGCTTTGTAATGGCGGCTGAGCTGGGCGTGATCACTGAAGCCCAGCGCATAGGCGATCTCTGAAACCAGCTTGCGGCAGGCGGGGTCCCGAAGCATCTCGTCGCAGCGCAAGAGCCGCTGCAGGCGGATCCAGTTGCAGGCGGAGGTCCCCTGCTGTTTCATGAGCTGGTGCAGGTAGCGTACCGATATGCCACATGCCTCGGCAATCGTCTGCGGCCCGAGATCACTTCTCGCGAGATTGGCGCGAACGAAGCTTTCGACGCGATGGAGGTGACCGGTTTGTACCGATGTCGCATCGGACATCAGCATGCGATCGTCCGACGTCAGCGACATGGCCAGGATGTCGACGAGATGCTTGCCCGTCATGTCGCGGGCCGATGCGTCCATCTCCACGAGCCGCGGCGCGACAAGCCGGATCATGTCGACGAAAAGGGCACCGGTGCCCCGGGTGGAATCGAAGCTCAACGAGGCTATGCGCTCGGGCAGGCCGACGCGCGTTCGCAAGGCGACGATCGGCACCTTCAGCACCCAAAGCGTATTCTTCTCGCTATAGCTGAATTCATAGGGCAGATGGCTGCGCTCGACCAGAAAGGCACCCGGCTTGCAGGTCACCGTCTTGCCGCTCTGCTCGAAGCTGATTTCGGTCTTTTCCGGCACGGTGATCAGGTAGCTCTCCTCGCGCTCATGCAGCAAGTGTCGCTTTTGCCGGCGATAGAGAAGGCCATCCGATTCCAGCCGCGACAAGGAGACAGCCCCGAGATCCCAGACATTGAGCTCGCCGGAAAACTCCTGCGCATTCTGGAAGCGAAGATCGAGCGGGAAATAGGTGCTCGACACGGCCTCGTCCCAATAGCGCTTGCGCTCAAACGCAGCGGTGCCTGCCGTGGTGTAACTCACGTCCATGCGAAGCTCCCATCAAGTCCGACGGCCCGCCGCCCGGCAGTTCCCTTTGTGCCGCACGGGGCCGATCCCGGCCATTGTCCGATCCCACGCACCTTCGTTTCGCGACATCTTTCGTGTCTTGCGCGCGGCTCTCACCGAGGATCAAGGGTCAGTTAACTACGGCTTTGGCGTCCCCGCTAGTCTGAGAGCGCGCTCCCTCTTGTCGTTGGGCGTAGTTCAGACCTCTCCATATCCTCCGCGAACCACGTCTTCGGCTGCCAGCGCCACGGAAAGCAGATGGGTGTCATGGTGCGGCAGAGCGGAAAGCAGAAGGCCGACGGGCATGCCGGCTTGCCCGGTACCACAGGGCAGCGACACGCCGCACCAGTCGAGGAAATTGCCGATCGACGTGTTGCGCAGCGTTCTGCCATTCGTCTCTACGAACAACGCATCATCCGCTTCAAGCGGCGCCGTTGGGGGCGCTACGTGCGCAACCGTTGGATAGGCGATGACCTCGCTCGGGCCGACCAACGCCGAGACCTCGGCGATCAGCCGCTCGCGGGCGTCAAGGATTGCGATATAGTCAGAGAGTGCGAGCTTCTCCCCGAGCCGGGCACGCGCAACGACGCGCCTGTCCATGGAGGCGGCGTCCGCGCCTTGGAGCCTCAAGCGATGCAGGGCGAACGCCTCGGCCGTCACCAGCGGGCCGTGAGCGGCCATAATCTCGAAGATGCGCGTGAATGCCGGGACGGCCTGGCGCCGGATCCGGGCGCCCGCCCGTTCGAGCCGCAAAAGCGCCCCTTCGAAGGCCGCGACGACCCCGTCTTCGGCATCGTCGAACACGACATTCATGGGCACGACGATCGAGATCCCCTCAAGCCTCGCCCGGCGTACCTCGGATGCCGAAAGACCCCGCATCGCAGCGTCGGTCCAGACGGCATCCTGCACCGTGCGGCAGAGCGGCCCGAGGGAATCCAAGCTCTTGGCCAGAGGGAAGACTCCCTGCATCGAATAGCGTCCACGCGTCGCCTTGTAGCCGACGATACCATTCAGCGCCGCGGGAATGCGGATCGATCCCCCCGTATCGGTGCCGATCGAGACCGGCACCAGGCCAGCGGCAACCGCGACGCCGGAACCGGAGGACGAGCCGCCAGGGATGCGCTCGACGTCCAGTGAGCGCGGATTGCGCGGTGTTCCGTAGTGCGGATTGAGCCCGAGGCCGGAGAAGGCGAATTCGCTCATGTTGACGCGCCCAACACTGACCATGCCGGCCTTGGCAAGAGCGGTGATGACGGCAGCGTCCTCGGTCGCGGCCGGATCGTTTCTCAGCACGACCGATCCTGCGGTGGTCGGCAATTCTCTGAGTGCGAATAGATCCTTCCAGGCAACGGGAATGCCGTCGAGAAGGCCGAGCGAACGGCCAGCGGTAATTCGCGTATGCGACGCCTCGGCCTCACGCATCGCCCTCTCCGGCGTGACAGTGGTAAAGATTGCCTGATCTGAATGATCGCGGATGCGTGCGAGCGTCCAATCGGCGAGGCTACGCGGGTCGAGCGCGCCCGTTTGCAACAACGCGGAGAGCTGCGCGATCGAGCGCCCGCCAAAATCCTTTGTCATCGAGACTTCCTAGCGTTCCACGAGCTGCATCCACCGGCGAACAAGATAGTTGTGCTCGTCCATCGTCGTATTCCATACGGCAATGCAGTTGGCGCGCTGCCAGTAGGAGCCGCCGCTGCGCACCGAGCCCGCCTTGATGCGGATGGTTCCATCGGGCCCCGGGAGGTCTTCCGTCGCCGGCAGCCCGCCATACCAATAGTCCCACTCCGCCGCAGACATGAACGCACGGGACCGTTCGGGGGTGGAAATGTAATAGCCCTGCCGGGCAACGACCGCGCCCGGCCAGCCGGAAATCCACCAGTTGAGATATTCGTAGGCGACGTCGAGCATGCGACCGGAGAGATGACGCGCGAGGCAAAGCCCTCCATGCCAGGCGCGATAACCTTCGGCCGGCACTGCCTGCTCGACGGGAACGCCCTGGCCATTGAGAATGTTGATACCGGTCGACCACATGCTCTGGATGTCCGTCTCGCCCTTAAGCATCAGGCGCGCAGCATCCTCGGCCGTTCGCCAGAACGCCCGGAAGTAGCCATCCTTCTTGCGCTCCTCAAGGAGCCCAATCAGCCGATCGATCTCATCGACGCTCATGCTGCCGATATTGTTGAAGCTCATCAGACCCGCCGCCTGGGCGGCGAGCGCTGCATCGAAGATGCCGATCGCCGGCTCGTCGACCAGCGCAGCGCGACCGGCCCAGCGCTCGTCCAGCAAGGCCGCCCAACTGTTCATCGCGACAGCGTTCGGTGCCACATCGGTCCGATAGGCGAAACTGTCGAAGTTGTGGGTCGTCGGCAGCATGGAGATCGACGTGGACGGCGTGTCGCCGAGTTCGAGATTGGGCTGGACGAAGAGCTTCTTGACCGGCGCATCCCCTTGCCCCAGACGGGCATTGGGACCGATATGCCCGGTCTTCGTCAGGTCGTTGATCTCGTCCCACAGCGCAATGCGCCCGGTATCGATCGGCTGGATCGCCCGCCAGTACCAGACGATATCGAGATTGTGGAAGCACTGGTCGTAAATATCGTAGCTGTCCGGCTCCTGCGCCGCCTTGTGCTGGGTCGTCAGGAAGTCGTTGTTGTCGAACACGACCTCGATGCCGAGATCTTCTTCGGCACGCACACGGAGTTCCTCAAGCAGGGAAATTGCGGTGCCCAGCACGCGAAGTTTCGGTCGCCCTACCAGATGCAGGGCGGGGGTGGCATTAATCGATTGATCGGTCCTGGGTTTGCTCATGGGGACGAAAGGCGTTCCTGTAAAACGGGTTCCTCGGCACACCCGGCAGCATGCGCAGGCGCGCAATCGAGCGCGAATGCTTCGAAAGACCGTTTGAGCAGCCCGACATCGAGACCGTCAACGATAAAGACGATGCGCGAACGGCGATCGTCGTCCGGCCAACGCTCCATATGAACAGGCGTATGTACCAGATGCTGAACGCCGTGGATGGCGACGGGGCGCTCTTCGCCTGCAATGTTGAGGATACCCTTCACTCGAAGAATCCGCTCGCCGTGGCGGTTGAGCAGCATGGTGAGCCAGAGGCCGAACGCGGTCCAGTCCACCGCTCGATCGACGGTCATCACGAAGGAGATCACGGCGGACGCATGCATCGCACCATCGGCCGTCGTCAGAACCGCCGGAGCATCACAGTAGAAACCGCTTGCGGATTGCAGGCCACTCGCACGCAGCGTCGGCCTCTCGTCGATGAGAGAGGCAAGATCGATGGCCGGATCCGTCGCCAGCAAAAGCGGTGCGTCGGGATTGATGATCCGCAGCTTGTCCGACAGGGATGCGACAGTGGCGGCATCGGTCAGATCCGACTTGGTGACGACCAGGCGATCGGCAACCGCCGCTTGACGGTTGGATTCCACATAGGTCTCCAGCTGCGCCAGTCCGTTGACGGCATCGACCGTGGTGATGACGTTTCCGGGGCGGAAATGATGGCGAAGGACCGGGTCCGCCTTGATCGTTGAGAGGACCGGAAACGGATCCGCAAGGCCAGTGCTTTCAACGACGATGCGGCGGAAGGGCGGAACCAGTCCCCGTTCGCGCTTCGAATGCAGATCCTTGATTGCATCTGCAAGTTCGCCCCGAACCGTGCAGCAGAGACATCCGGACTGCAGGAGCACGATGGTGTCGTCGATGCGCTCGACGAGATGATGGTCGAGGCCGACCTCGCCGAATTCGTTGATGAGGACCGCGGCGTCGCAAAGCGTCGGGTCGGCCAGCAAGCGTGACAGAAGCGTCGTTTTGCCCGACCCCAGGAAGCCGGTCAAAAGATTGATGGGCGTGAGCAACGGTATCTCCACGACCATCACGCCTCCTCCGCCACGGCTATGAAGGCAGGGTCGAGCGGATCGCAGGCCCGGCCGCAGAGCCTTTCGGCAGCCGGCCACAAATGGCCGAGATCCTCGATGATCTCGCTCTTGCCCGTCCGCGTCGACAGGACGAAGGAGGCCCCCTGCCAGTCGGCAAGCGACAGGCCGAAGCGGGCGAGCATCGCATTGGCGATGCGCACACGGTTCGCACGCTCACGCCGACGATCGATCCGCTCGACATTGCGGGTGAAGACACCGGGCCGCGCCACCGCATCTGCCCAATGTTCGTTGCCGCCGAGAATGCCGCAAAGGGAACACATGATGCTGTCCGTTCGAGAGATGTGGAGGGGCGGCAAGCCGCCCCATTGGGTCGGTTACATCTTGCGCGGAAAGCGCTTGGCGAAATCGTCTGCGATCTCGTTCATCGTCACGAACTTCACGCCCGGTTGCTTGATCATGTGGGCATAGAGTCGCTCGAGCATCATCAGAACTTGCGGGCGTCCGGCAACATCCGGATGGATGGTAATCGGAAACACAGCGTAGTCCATCTCGCGATAGACCCAGTCGAACTGGTCCCGCCACATCTGCTCGATATCGTGCGGATTGACGAAACCGTGGCTGTTCGGCGACTTCTTGATGAACATCATCGGCGGCAGATCGTCGAGATACCAGGAGGCCGGGATTTCGATCAGATCGGTTTCCTTGCCGCGCGTGAGCGGCACCATCCAGTCCGATGGCTTCTTCGAATAGTCGATCTTGGTCCACTTGTCGCCGACACGCACATAATAGGGCGTGAAGTCGTTGTGCATCAGCGAGTGATCGTACTTAATTCCCCGTTCGAGCAAGAGTTCGTTGGTGACGTTGGAGAATTCCCACCAGGGGGCGACATAGCCGGTCGGGCGCTTGCCCGACAGTTTGGTGACGAGCTCGATGCACTTGTCGAGCACTTCGGTTTCCTGCTCGCGGGTCATGGCGATCGGGTTCTCGTGGGTATAGCCGTGAATGCCGATTTCGTGGCCGGCATCGGCGACCGCCTGCATCTGCTCCGGGAAGGTCTCGATCGAATGCCCGGGGATGAACCAGGTGGTCTTGATGCCGAAGCGTTCGAAGAGCTTCAGCAACCGCGGGCTACCGACCTCGCCGGCGAAAAGGCCGCGCGAGATATCATCGGGCGAATCCTCGCCTCCATAGGAACCGAGCCAGCCGGCGACCGCATCAACGTCGATGCCGAAGCTGCAAAAGATTTCCTTGGCCATGGGTGTCAGTCTCCTTTTTCTCTTCTCATGGGTCTGCAGGGGACGTGGGCGGAAAGGTATCCATTTTTCCCCGCTGTCGTGATCAGGCTGGAATGACGGTGGCTTCCGTCGGCTGCCAGCTCAATAGAATGTCGGCGCCGACGGGAAAGGCATCCGGCTGGTACTTGTCGACATGGGCTTCCAGCGAAACGGTGCGCCCGTCGGGCAGTGCCGCGGTCAGATGCGACACATGGCCGACCACATCGAAGTGCCTGACATTGGCGCCGACGACATTGCCGCCGTAGCTGGCTGCAATACGGTCGCGGTCGACCCGCGCGGCCGGGTGAACCTCGATTGCCTCCGCGGGAATGACGATGTTGACGCGCGACCGTCCATTGAAGGCGCCATTGACGCGCCCGGACAGTTGGCCGACGGCGGTCGACACCAACGCACGCTCGCCCGAGGCATCGTCGACCTCGCCGTGGAAGATGGTGTTGTTACCGATGAACTGGGCGACGAAAGCCGTGTTTGGCCGGGTATAGAGTTGATACGGCGGGCTGATCTGCTCGACCCGTCCCTGGTTCATGACGACGATACGATCCGACAGGGCAAGCGCCTCGGACTGCGCGTGGGTAACGAAGATGAAGGTCACGCCGAGCGTCTTCTGCAGCAGCTTGAGTTCGTTCTGGATCGCCTTGCGCAAATTGGCATCGAGCGCGCCGAGCGGCTCGTCGAGGAGCAGAATATCGGGCTCGACCACAAGGCCACGGGCCAGTGCGATGCGCTGCCGCTGGCCGCCAGAGAGACGATCGGGCTTCTTGTCGGCAATGTCTTCCAGCCCGAGCGTTGCCAGGATGCGGTCAACCTTCGCGTCGCGCTCCGCCTTGGCCACCCCTTTCACCTCAAGACCATAACCAACGTTGCGGCGCACGGTCATGTGCGGAAAGAGCGCGTAGCTCTGGAAGATCATCGAGGTCGGCCGGTGCTGGGGCCAAACGTCGTTCATCCGTTTGCCCTTGATCAGCATGTCGCCGGAGGAAATCGCCTCAAAACCGGCGATCATCCGCAGCGTCGTCGTCTTGCCGCAGCCGGAGGGCCCAAGGAACGCGATGAACTCGCCCTTGGCGACGGACAGGTTGAAGTCGATCACGGCAGGCGTGCCGTTGTCATAGACCTTGCCGACATTGTTGAGTTCGAGGTCGAAGATCACAGTCGTTCTCCGGTGCTGTCTGGGGGCTGCATCGATGGCAGGGCCGGGGCGGGCATACGCCCCGGCCCAACTTTCGTCAGGCGTTGAGGAATTCGTCCCACTTCTGGATCAGGTGGTCGTATTCGTCCGGCCACTGGTGCCAGTAGGCGACGTTCTTGGCGCGCTCTTCGAGCGAGCCGCCGTCGCGCAGGTCACCTTCCTTGATGCCGCGCTCGGCAGCGCCCACCCAGGGCTTGCCCTCGTACCAGAAGGCGTATTTTTCCGGTGCCATGACATTCTTGATGTTGGTCGACGGCGAATAGTAACCCTGCTCGGACACCGTGATGCCCGGCTCGCCCGAGAGCCAGTAGTCGGCATAGGCGATGACGGCCTCCTTGTTGGTCGTGCCGGCGATCATTGCCGGACCGATCGCCCAGCCGCGATAGCCTTCCTTCGGCACGGCGTAGCGGCAGGGCTTGCCTTGCGCCTTGACCGCCATGACCGCCGGCTGCCAGGCGTCGCAGACCACCATCTCGCCCGATGCCATGAGGTTGACGAGTTCGCCGAAATCGCCCCAGAGCGCGCGGAACTGGCCTTCCTTCTTCTTGGAGATCAGGAAGGCAGCCGCCTCGTCGATTTCGGCCGCAGTCGGATTTCCGGGATTTTTGACGTCGGAGAGGCCGAGGGAGTTCATGGCCATGATGGCCTGGCCGATCGCGATCAGCGGATCGGTGTTGATGCCGGATTTGCCCTTCCACTTCGGATCGAAGATCGCCGCCCAGCTATTGGCCTCCTCAGCCGAGAGCACGTCGGGATTGTAGCCGATGGAATCGTAGTTGTAGACCGCCGGCACCATGTTGAGCGAGGTCTGGCTGTCGTCGGTCCAGATCTGACCGACGATCTGCGCGGCGCGATCCCACTTGTCGCTGGTCGTGGTGAATGTTTCGCGGATATTCGCCCAGTTCTTCAGCGCCGAGGCCGGGATCGGCTCGACATTGTTGGTCATGACGATCGAAGGCAGGCGTTCAGCGATGATCTCCCAGCAGTCATAGTCCTTCGACCCGGAGAGGATCTTCGTCTGCGCATCCGGGAAGGTGGCGGCGGTTCCAGACGTGCCGCCGACGCCGGCGGCTGCCTTGAACTGCTCGAGGATGCGCTCCTGGACGGTCACCGAAAGGCCGATGGTGCGAAGCTGCTGACTCGCGAGATCGGTCGCCTGCGCGAAGGCTGCGCGCGAGGAGAGGAAGGGCGTTCCGCCTCCGATCGCGAGCGCCATCACCCCGGCGGAGCGTTTGAGGAGTGAGCGGCGATTGAGTTCCATACTAGGCATTGTCTCTTCTCCAGTTTTCGTTGGTCCCCGGGGACCGTTCACCGGCCCCCTTTCATTATTCGCCGCCACCGCGGCACTCAGTCCGGCGACCTGTGCCGCCGCACGATCTCAAAGGCATCAATAGCGCCCGACCAACAGGCCGCCATCGACGACCAGGACCTGCCCGGTCATGTAGCGGGCAGCATCGGACGCCAGGAAAGCAATCACGTCGGCGATATCTTCAGGAGTCCCGAGGCGCTTCATAGGGATGAAGGCGGCTGCAGCTTCGGCGCCGACGGGACCGAGCGAGTTTTCTTCGGAGAGCAGTTGCGCGGTACGGATGTAACCGGGGGCGACGCCGTTGACGCGCACGCCGTCAGCCGCAAGCTCTACCGCCAGTCCGCGGACGAGCCCGACGACACCGGACTTGGCGGCGGAGTAGTGGACGTGCTCGTCCCAGCCATAGGCGACCCCCATGATCGACGAGAGCGCGACAATGCTGCCGCTGCCGCGCCGCCGCATGCCCGGCGCTGCCGCGCGTGCCAGCCGGAAGATGCCCTTCAGGTCGATGTCGAAGGTCAGGTCCCAGCGGTCGTCGGTGAGTGCGGTAAGGGGCGTGCGGTGGGCAATGCCGGCATTGGCGACGACAACGTCGATAGGGCCGTGGCGGCTCTCGATATCGGCCACCAGCGCGTCCGTCGCCGACGTCGAGCGCACGTCGTAAAAGGCAAACTCGGCCGAGCCGCCGGCTGTGCGGATCGCCTCGACGGTGGCCGCACCCTCGCGCTCGAGAATATCGGTCACGACCACATGGTCGCCGGCGGCTGCGAAAGCCTTGGCGGTTGCCTGGCCGATGCCGATACCGGCACCGGTGACGATGACAATGCGGGAAGTCTTAGGAGTATTTGCCATTTCCATTTTTCCTGTCAAAGCATCACATCGCCGGAGTTCGGTCCGAGCGTCTGGCCGACGAAGAGGCTTGCTGCCGGCGATGCCAGAAATGACACCGTGGCGGCGACCTCCTCCGGCTCGCCGAAGCGGCCGAGCGGCAATTGCTGTTTCTTGGCCGCACGCCAGTCGTCCGAAAGTTCCATGACGAGCGGCGTGTTGATCGGCCCGGGCGCGACGGCGTTGACGCGAACGCCGCGGCTCGACACTTCGCGGGCCAACGCCTTGGTCATCCCGATGATCGCCGCCTTCGCGCCGGAATAATGAACGAGTTCGACACCGCCGATCTGACCAAGCTGCGAGGCGATGTTGACGACCACGCCTTCTCCCCGCTCGAGCATCGCGCGCAGCACCGCCCGGGTCATCAGGAAGGTGCCGCGCACGTGGACTGCAAACATGCGATCGAAGTCGCCGACTTCGAGGTTCTCGAACAGCGCCTGATGGGCGATGCCGGCATTGTTGACGAGGAGCGCTGTCGTCCCATGGGCGCGCTCGGCGGCCTGTACGATCTCACGGACTTCGGCTTCGCTCGAAACATCACCGGCAGCGGCGGTCGCCCTGCCCCCTGCTGCGATAATCTCGGAGGTGATGGCCTTGCTGCGCGCGGCAGAGAGATCGTTGACCAGCACCGCATAACCGTCGGCTGCAAGCCTCAGGGCGATCGCGCGACCGATGCCGGATCCGGCGCCGGTGACGATTGCAGCAGGATAAGAAACGCCTGCCATTACGCTTCCTCCTGGATCGCAACGCGCTTGGCCCGGCGTACCGACAGGGTCATCAAGGCCGCATAGGTGCCGAGCAGCGCGAAGGAGAAGAGCGTCGTCAACACGCCGAAGGCGAAGACGTTCGGATGGACTTCAACGGAGAACGTGCCGTAGATCGCGAGTGGCAGCGTCAGGTCACGGCCCGAGGCAAAGAGCGTCCGCGAGAACTCGTCATAGGAGAGCGTGAAGGCAAAGAGCATGGCCGAGAGCACGCCCGGGAAGATCAGCGGGAACGTGACCTTGCGGAAGGTGCGCGCCGGAGTGACACCGAGCGACCAGGATGCCTCTTCCATGCTGGGGTCGAAGCGGTTGAAGATCGCAAGCATCACCAGGAAGGCGAAGGGGAAAGTATAAACCACATGCAGCACGAAGGCGGTGCCCCACCAGTGGCGGTCGATGCCGAGCGTGTTGGCGACGAGTGCCATGCCGAGACCGACGAGGACGCCAGGCACCATCATGCCGAGGACAATGAGATAGAAGACCATGCCGGAACCGCGGAACTTGCGGCGGAAGGCCTGAGCGGCCGTTACCCCGAGCACGGTCGAAACGATCATCGTCATGACGGCGAGCAGCAGCGAGCGCACCAGCGCCTGTTCGATCGGCAGCGGCGCTATACGCGACGGCGGCGTCAGGCCGAAGAGATGCTGATACCAATAGGTCGACCATTCGATGATCGGGAACTGCGGTCCCCCCTCCGGTCCGGTCTGGAACGAGAGGATCGCGAGCACCGCAAGCGGTCCGTAGAGGAAGACCAGGAAGAGCGCGGTATAGGCGCCGAGGCCGAGTTTCATGCCGCTGGCGTTCATGATCAGAGTTCCTTCCTGAGATCGACGACCCTGAGCAGGGCGGCGATGACCGCGCCCATCAGCACGGTGAGGACGACGCCGGCGACCGCTGCAAATGCCCATTTCAACGAGCCGACCTGGGTGACGATGATGTTGCCGAGCAGGTTGACCTTGCGGCCGGAGAGCGCGGCGGAGGTGGCGAATTCGCCGAGCACCATGACGGAAACGAAGATCGCGCCGACGACCACACCCGGCATGGAAAGCGGCAGGATGATCGTGCGGAATATCCGCCAGAAGCCGGCACCCAGATCCTGCGCCGCCTCGATGACGGAGTGATCGATACGGCCAAGCATGAAGGCGATCGGCCCGACCATGAAGACGCAATAGATCTGCGTCATGCCGATGATCACCGAAAGTTCGGAAAACAGGAGCACCTCGATTGGCGCATCGGTGATGCCGAGGTTCATGAGGATCATGTTGATCGCCCCCTCCTTGCCGAGCATGGGCCGCCAGGCAAGCACGCGGATGAGGAACGAGGTCCAGAAGGGGATGACGCAAAGCACGAGCAGAACGGTCTGCAGCGCCTTGTTCTTGACGAAGAGCCCGACGTAGAGCGCGGCGGGGTAACCGACGAGAACGGTCGCGACGAGCACGATCAGCCAGATGCGCACCGTCGTCCACAGCGCGCCGAGATAGGTATCGCTGGTGAAGAAGGTCACCCAGCTCTTCAGCGTCAACGTCGGCTCGATCTTGAAGGTCGTCTGGGTCCAGAAGGAAACATAGACCATCATCAGCATCGGCAGGACGAGGAAAAGAACCATCCAGAGGACGCCTGGGGCGAGCAGCCACAGCGCCTTCCCGCTTGGCTTCCTCTCGGTGACGGTTTCCGCTTCCGTCTGTTCCGCAACGGCCATCATGCTCATCTCTCAATCTCCGGGGACCAGCACAGCACCGAAGCACCGGCTCTGGCAGTTTCAGTTTCGGGCGCGTCAGACGTCGGCGTTTCAGGCATAGACAAGGGCGTCCTCCCGCTTCCAGACGAGCGCGTAGCGGGCCCGATCCTCATAGGTTTCGGGGACGGCGTGGCTCAGATGGGTTTCCACTTCGAAGACCCGCCCGTCATCCAGAGTGAAAAAGGAATTGACCGCGGCACCGGAATATTCGCTGGCAACGAAATTGCCTTCGACGCGGACTTCATCCTCCCCGATCGCCGCTGTGCGCGGGCGCACGGCGACGCGGTCGTAGCGGATCGCATAGGCCGGCTGCGTCGCGCGGGTTGCCGGGCGGCTGCCGAGCGTAAAGCGCCCGGCGCTGCCGACGAAGGCGCCGCCCTCCAGACGTCCAGGAAAGAGGTTGTAGCGATTGAGGAAGCGGGCGACCGCCGGCGAAGCGGGGCGATTGTAGATTGTGTCGGAATCGGCCGATTGCGCGATGCGGCCGCGATCAAGCACCAGTACCGTGTCGCCCATGGCCAAGGCTTCGGTCTCGCTTCCCGTTACGTGCAGGAAGGTCACGCCGCAACGTTCGCGAATGGCGCGAAGCTCGGTGCGCATGCGGGCGCGCAGGTTGGCATCAAGCGCACCGAGCGGCTCATCGAGCAGAACCATGCGCGGCTCCGTGACGAGGGTGCGCGCCAGGGCGACGCGCTGCCTCTGGCCGCCGGAAATCTGTGTGACCGCGCGGCCTTCGAGACCCGTGAGGCCGACGAGAGCGATGATGTCCCTCACCCGCCCATCGACCACCCGACGGTCCGTTATCGCATCGACCTCGCGGTTTTCGAGGCCGAAGGCGATGTTCTGCGCGACCGAAAGATGCGGGAAGAGCGCGAAGTTCTGGAACACGAAGCCGATGCCGCGTTGATGGGGCTCAACGGTATCGATGCGCTTGCCATCAAACAGAAAGCTGCCGCCGTCCGGATCCTCGAAACCGGCGATGACGCGCAGAAGCGTCGTCTTGCCCGAGCCGCTCGGGCCCAGAAGCGAGATGTAGGCGTCAGCAGGCAGGGCGAGATCGATGCCATCGAGGGCACGTATCTCGCCGAAAGACTTGGTGACGTTCTTGAGCTGTAGGACTGTCGACATCGTTTTCCGCCCGTTATCGCCGACCGGCCACCAGCCAATGCTTCGCCCCCGCCGGCGCCGATCCGGCGTCCGAACGCATATGCGATAGCGATTGCGCATGGGTCACATGCGCAGCTGAGATGACGGTCCTTTGCGATTCAAAAATAAGTTCCACCCTGCGCGCTTCTTCTGAGCGCTTGCATGTCACGAACCATGACACGAATGATTTTTGTATGCAATAGACTTTTATTCGGTTTTCATTGGATGCGAATGAGTGACAATTTCGCACCGCATCCAAGGGCGCGACGACCCTGCCTTTTACCGCCGAGCATCACCATGCCCTCCGCGAAACACCGTGGAATTGCGTGTTTCGCACGCCGCAACCGCGGAGCATCAGCACAAGTGAGTGCCGCCTGCAACGATCGCAGGGCTCCACGCTCAGACAAATGAGCATCGCCTTTCAACGGCAACACAATGGACAAGGGTACAGAAAAATTGCACATATGTATGCAATATGCATTTATTTTGGGCTGTTACGGTCACCGGCAAGTGGCGTAAAGAAAAGGGACGATATTGCCAGCCAAACGGAAGATTCCAGACCACATGAGCGAGCCACGCCTCGGCCAGAATCCGCAGCGCCGATACGAAATTGCCGAGGATGTGCTGCGCGCGAACATTGCCGAAGGCACGCTGCCGCCTGGCCTCGTGCTGCTCGAAGGGCCGATCGCCGATATTCTGCAGATCTCGCGCGCGCCCGTGCAGCGCGCCCTGCTGCAACTCGAAAGCGACGGGCTCGTCCACCGCTTCAAAGGACGCGGCTACCTCGTCGGTCCGCCCGGCCGGGCGATCGAACCGAACCGCACCGACATCAAGACACTCGGTCTCATTGTTCCGCAACACGCCGACGAGGCGCTGCAAAGCCGCTCGTCCTGGGAGCGTATCTATGACGAAATCGAGAACGATGTGGCCGGCTGCGTGATCTTCGGCCAGTACCGCATCATCGAAAACGAACTCGCCAACCATTTCAATGTCAGCCGGACGGTTGTGCGTGACGTGCTGACCCGCTTGCGCGAGCGTGGCCTCGTGCGCAAAAACCAGAGCTCGCACTGGATTGCCGGGCCGCTGACGGCGCAGACGGTGAAGGATCATTTCATGCTGCGCCGGCTGCTGGAGCCGCAGGCGCTGGCGCTCGGCGCGGCGCATGTCGACCGTAACCGGCTTACAGCGCTGTTTAACCGGCTCGTCGCGTTCGGTCAGACGCCGGACGCGGACGGATGGCTGGACCTCGAAGAGATCCTGGTCGAGTTCACCGAGGCCTGCGTGCTTGCGATGCCGAACGAACGCCTGCGTGAACTGATCCGCAACAACCTCTTGCCGGTGACGGCCACCGAAAGACTGCTTCGGCAATTGGGGCTGCCGGGCGACCCGGCGGTCATCGCCGAACTGAAGCTGATCGTCGAGTTGATGACGCGCGGCGCAAATGCGGCGGCGGCGTCGATGCTTGAAAGCCATATCGATGCGTCGCTGAACCGCACGATCGCGCAGATGAAGATCGTGGCAATCATTCCCGGTCCCAGTGTCACCGCCGCCTATCTGACACGCGTCGTCGAATAGAGGGTATGGCGGTGGAGGACGGGCGCCGCGGAATGATGCGGTCGACGCCGATCGCAAAGTCAGGTCCGCCCTCCTCATCAATCACCCTCCCGTCACCAAATCGCCTGGTCGCCGTCTGCAATTATCCATATCTGGGGCAAACGGCCGCTCGTGCGGCCGATCGCCGATCGTGTCACGCCTTGCCGGCAGTCGCCGCCCGCAAGGCTTCTAGCCGCCTGCCCTCCTCGGCGCGGGCAGCCAGCGCCTCCTCCATCGTCACCTCGATGAAGCGGGTCGGCGTATGAGGCTGAAGCTGGCCGATCAGGTCCATGTCCGCCGAGATCACCGTCCCGACCATGAAGTAGCCGCCACCCGAAACGGCGTCGCGATGAAGGATGATCGGCTCCGTGCCGCCAGGCACCTGGATTGAGCCGTAGGGATAGCAGCTATCGACGATGTTAGACGGGTCGGAGCCGGCGCCGAATGGTTGGTCGCGATCGACGAAGCTGAGCTTGCGACCCCCGCGGAAACGATAGCCCATTCGGTCGGCCTCCGGCGCCACCTTCCACTCGTCGGCAAAGAAGCTCTGCTTTGCCTCGTCCGTCAGACGATCCCAATAGAGCCCGGGCAGCACGCGCAAGGCCGCAGGTGATGAAGGCTTGCGGCGGAGGTTTTCGTCGACCGTCAGCCCTTCGCGGTCGGCGCGAGCCTGTCCGACCGGCAGCACGTCGCCGGCAGCAAGGGCGCGGCCCTTGTGGCCGCCAAGCGCGCCGATCGGATAGGTCGAGCGGCTGCCAAGCGCTTCCGGCACGTCGATACCGCCGGAGACGGCGATGTAGATGCGCGCGCCGGATTTCAGGAAGTCGAAGCTCAGCGTCTGGCCGGCCTTCACCCGAAAGGCCGTCCACCCCGGCTGGAGCACGTCGTCGACCTTAACCGGCATGTCGGCACCGGTGACGGCCACGAGCGCATCCTCCGTGAATTCAAGCTTCGGCCCGAGGAACACCGCCTCCAGTCCGGCGGCCCCCTCGCCGTTGCCAACGAGCAGATTGGCGGCCCGCATCGCGTAACGGTCCATCGCGCCCCCGAGGGGAATGCCAAGATGGAAGTAACCGGGACGGCCAAGGTCCTGGATGGTGGTCGCCAGACCATGATGAAGCACGTTAATGGTCATTGAGCACGCCCTCCAGCTTGGTGTTGTAGCCCGCGATATTCTTCTGGAACTCGCACAGGTCGAAGCTGATGTCACGGATCGGCGGCGTAAAACGGCCCTTGTCGACATCGTCGACCGCCTGGTCATACGCGTCGCGGTCGATCGGCTTGAACTTGACGATGTCACCGGGGCGGAAGAACACCATGAATTCGCGCAGATAGCTCGTCGTCTGCGTCGGATCGAAGATCGGCATCGGCGTGATGCCGAACATCTGGTAGCCGCCGGCGCCGCGAACCGAGTAGATGCAGCCGAAACAACCGCCATGGCCGACTGTCAGCCTCGGCGTATCGGTGCGCGGCCTGAGATATTTCGGCACCTCGATCTGCCGTTGCCGCTCGACCATCTGGTACATGAAGGGCAGCCCCGCAACGAAGCCGACCATCGACACGAACCAGGGGGAGCCGGAATGGGCTGCGATGAAATCGGTCACGGCATCGTAGCCGTTGATGCGGGCTGCATAGTCGAGGTCGGTACCTTCAGGATCCTGGTGTCGCTCGCGAAAGCGCATCAGCGTCTCATGCGTCCAGGGGTCGTTGTAAAAGACCGGGATTTCGACGATGCGCGTGCGGATGACCGGCTCGGCCCGCTCCGCGGCACCTTCGATCGCCTGAACTTCTTTCAGCACGTCGTCCGGCTTGATCACGTCCGGGTCGAACTTGATCTGGAACGAGGCGTTCGCCGGGCAGATCTCCGTGACGCCGCGGATGCGGCTTTCCCGCACGCCCTTCGCCATGGACAGGCTTTTGAAGAAGGCTTCGAGCGACATCTCGTCGCTGCATTCGACGAACAGATGCTCGTCGCCTCCGAACGTATAACGTGTCGGCATCACGCGACCTCCGCGGTGCGGCCGCCCAGGGCGGCAAATTCGGTTTCCAGCCATGTCTCGAGAAAGCGAGTATGGAAGGCACCAGCCGCGACCTGCGCATCGGCAGCGAGCGCCTGATGCAGCGCGATCGTCGTCGGCACGCCCTCGATCTTCAGCTCGGCAAGCGCTCGCGAAAGTCTGGCGAGGCACGCCGCCCGGTCCTCGCCCCAGACGATCAGCTTGCCGAGCAAGCTGTCGTAGAAGGGCGGAATCATGTAGCCCTCGTAGAGCATCGTATCGAAACGAACGCCCTCGCCTTCCGGCACGGCTAGGCGGGAGATCCTGCCCGGCGCCGGCATGAAACCGCGTGCCGGGTCTTCGGCATTGATCCGACACTCGATCGCGTGGCCGCGCACGGAGATATCGGATTGACGCACCGAGAGCGACGCGCCGCCGGCGACACGGAACATCTCCTGGACGAGATCGATGCCGGTGATCATCTCGGTGACGGGATGCTCCACCTGAATGCGGGTGTTGACCTCGATGAAGTAGAAGGTCTGGCTTTCGTCGTCGTAGAGATACTCGACCGTGCCTGCGCCGCGGTAGCCGACGGCCGCCGCCAACGCCACAGCGCTGTCGCACAGCTTCTGTCGGACGTCTGCGGGCAGGAGGAATGAGGGAGCCTCCTCCCAGACCTTCTGGCGGCGGCGCTGCAGCGAGCATTCGCGCTCGAAGCAATGAACGAAGTTCTCGCCGTCACCAAGGATCTGCACTTCCACGTGGCGCGCACGGGTGATGACTTTCTCGAGGTAAATGCCGCCGTCGCCAAAGGAGGCGAGCGCCTCGGCCGACGCCTGCGGAAACTGCTTGTCGAGTTCCGCCGGGTCGTTGACGATGCGGATACCGCGCCCACCACCGCCGGCCGCCGCCTTGATCATGACGGGGAAACCGGTCTGTGCCGTTACCGCATGCGCCTGGTCCAGGCTCGAAATCCGGCCGTCACTGCCGGGCACTGTCGGAACGCCTGCCTTTTCAGCGACGGCGCGCGCCTGTACCTTGTCGCCGAGCAGCCGGATAGCGTCACCCGAAGGACCGATGAAGATCATGCCGGCAGAAACCACCGCATCGGCGAAATCACCGTTCTCCGACAGGAAGCCGTAGCCCGGATGCACCGCGTCGACGCCGGCGCGCTTTGCAGCCGCAATCACCGCGGCAATGTTGAGATAGGATTTCTTCGGCGCCGGCGGGCCGATTTCGATGGCTTCGTCCGCGAGTTTCACCGCCAGCATGTCCGCATCCGCGGCGCTGTAGACCTGGACCGTGCGGATGCCGAGCGTCTTGGCCGCCCGGATAATGCGCACAGCAATCTCGCCGCGATTGGCAATCAGGACCGAGCGGATCGTCATAGCTCCACCTCGGCGATCACCTGGCCCGCCATGACCGGCTCTTCATTGTCGACGAGAAAGCGGATGCTGCCCGTGACGCCGGCCTGGATCTCCTGGAAGGTCTTCATCACTTCGATCAGGCCGATCGCCTCGTTCGAAGCCACCGCGTCACCGTCCGACTTGAAGGGCGGGACATCCGGAGCAGACGACCGATAGAAGGTTCCTGGAAGGGGCGATCGGATTTCGTGCTTGCTCATGGTTGCCTCCACTTGGTCATTTGGTCCTGGATCACGATGGTCTGGTCGAAATTGACCAAATCCATAAAGGTGATCGATTCTAATAAGTTAGAGCGGGATGCGGGTGGAAAACCGCGCACACTTTTCCTCATCCCGCTCTAAGCTGTGAAACAGGAGCGATGCGGATACCCTCCGCCGCAAGCGCCTCTCGCATGAGGCGCACGATATCGAGTGCGCCGAGCGTATCGGAATGAAAACAGATGGACTCGAAGGCGACCTCGATGTCTTCGCCGGTCACTGTGCGCACACGCCCCTCCTTGCAGGCGCGCACCACCTTTCGCGCGATCGCCGCGGCATCGGGCCGTCCGGCATTGCGGGTGAAGACGATCGAGCCGCTGTCGTCGTAATCGCGATCGGCATAGAATTCGCGAATGATCGGCTGACCGACTTCGCGCGCAGCGATTTCCGTCTCCGAGCCCGCCATGCAGAAGACAAAGGTGGTCGGGGCCACTGTGCGCATATATTGCAGAAAGATCTGGGAGAGCTCGCGATTGACCGCCATCTCCATGTAAAGCGCGCCGTGCGGCTTGACGTGCTGCAGGCTCGTACCGTGCCGTCTGGCAAATTCGCGGATGGCACCGACCTGGTAGACGATATCGTTGACGAGTTCACGAGCCGTGCCCGCAATCTTGCGACGACCGAAACCCTGCAGGTCACGGTAACCCGGATGCGCCCCGATACCGACGCCATGCTCGGCCGCAAGACGCACGGTCTCGTCCATCAGATTGGGGTCACCTGCATGGAAGCCCGCGGCAATGTTGGCGGAGCTGATCAGCGCCATCAGGGTCGCATCGTCCGTGTCGCCGATGTGCCAGCGACCGAAGGCCTCTCCCATGTCACAGTTGATGTCGACGACGTCGAGCAAAATCATTCCCTTCGACCGAGGCCGCCCCGAAAGCCGGCCAAACCTCCAATGAAGGAAACGCTAGGAGCATTTAGCGCATTTGAAAAATTCTATTTTCATATGCCATGTATCTGTTTTTCAGAATTCGCAGTTGCAATATTGCCGGTGAGAAAATACCGTCAAAACCGCCAGTTAAGCGGCTCTGCCTGGAATACGATCAGATATCTGCACAAGCAGTGCGTAGGCCTTCTGATTTCTTGGCGATCATTATCGAATAATCAGAAGAGTCATGGATGTCGATCAGCCTTCGTCAGCTTCGCTATTTCGTCGCGACCGCCGAACTCGGCCAGGTCTCACAGGCCGCCGTTGACCTCTCCATCTCGCAATCGGCCATTACCACCGCGATCAAGGAACTGGAGCGCATCGTCGGCGCCGACCTGTTCCTGCGCACAGCAAGCGGCATGGACCTGACCATGGCCGGACGACAGTTTCTCTCCCACGCCTACGAGATCCTAAAGAAGGTCGACGAGGCGACGCATCTCAATGTCGTCAGCAGTTCGGTAGCGGGCACCCTCGCAATTGCCGCAACCTATACGGTGATCGGCTACTTTCTTCCGCAGCACATCGAGCGGCTGCGGCGGCTCTTCCCAAAGCTCGACATTCAACTCTTCGAGCTCAATCGCGAGTCGATCGAGGAGGGTCTGTTGACCAACCGCTACGACATGGCGGTGCTGTTGACCTCCAACATCCTCAATCCGGCGTTGACGACCGAAAAGCTCATGAGCTCGACGCGACGCCTGTGGGTCCCTGCCCAACATCCGCTGCTCGCGCGCGACAGCGTCGGTTTTCGCGAGATCGCCCAGGAACCCTACATCATGCTGACGGTCGACGAAGCCGCGCATACGTCGCTGAAGTATTGGAGCGCATCGACGTATCAGCCGCGCGTCATTCTCCGTACGTCTTCGGTCGAGGCGGTTCGATCTCTGGTCGCCAATGGTCAGGGCGTGGCGATCCTTTCCGATATGGTGCACCGACCATGGTCGCTGGAGGGGCGCCGCATCGAGACGATTGACGTACGCGACGCCGTCCCCGCCATGGATGTCGGCCTCGCCTGGCGCCGAGGTTCTGAATTCACACCGGCAATGACGGCGCTTCGCTCGTATTTCCAGAAGGCCTTCCACAGCCCCGATCGCTCGCCCTGAGGGACCTCGAGCCTGCAGTGTGCAAGCATGCGCTAGTGGAGCTGCAACAAAGAAATGCGCTAGGGCACACGTGGGGCGCCCGGCGCGCCCTTGTTCGCCGCCACCCGGCCATAGGCCGCCATCATGTTCTCGCGGCTGAGGATCATCTCCATCAATCGCTCGTCCGCCTCCGGTCGACAGGGTATCGATCCTGCCGTGGTGTTTGGGCGTCTCAGCCCCGTCTTCTGCGACGCCGGTAGCACACCTGGAAACAGGGGCAGGCCGGCAGGCCTCCCAGGGTAAGACGCGTGACCTTCGTGCCATCCACCTGTTGCATCTACGCCGCATGCGCTTCCTGTTCGTCGAGCCGGCACTTTGCTTACAGCTTCCTTCACACCCCGCCTCGCGACGACGCCCTTGCTGTTCGGCTAGCGGTTCCCATCACCAGGGCGCAGCGGAAGACGTGCCGCGGCTTTCCGCGGTGCGCCAGGCATTGCGCGTGGTGTGAGAACACCGTTTGGCCGGGATCCGGCCGATAACTTGGAGGTGAGAGGCCTCTGCGGACGGCTCGCGTGATTTTCGTTAGGCCTTCTTACGCAAATTTCCGGAACGCGCGGCTTGCGCAGAAAGGTTCAGGTCCACGGCGGCGCGAATGAGCGCCATCAGCGCCTCCTCGTTGATCTCTTCGCCCTCTTTGATATCGATTGCACGTCGAACATTGCCCTCGAGGCTGGAATTGAAGAGACCCGTAGGATCCTCCAAGGAAGCCCCCTTTGCAAAGGTCATCTTCACCACGGCCTTGTAGGTTTCGCCGGTGCAGATGATCCCCGCGTGCTCCCAAACTGGGACGCCCCGCCACTTCCATTCCTCAACGACGTCGGGGTCAGCCTGCTTGATGAGCTTCCTGACCTGTGCCAGCGTCTGACCCCGCCAGTCGCTGAGTTCCGCAATTCTTGCACCGATCAGCGCGGAGGATGACGCTTCCCCTTCCGTCCCGGTGTTCTTCGTCTTCGCCGTCGCTTTCTTCATCGTCATCTCCTCCTATCGTCCCTTCGGTATTGCATGTCACCGCCACCATCATCACCCCCTGTCTTCCATGGGATGTCGAGATTGAAGCCGCGCTTGGCCTGGACCCGGCGAGCTCTGATGTCGGTACCGGCCCTAGGCTCACATGCGTTCGCCGGGCAACTGACTGGCTTGTTTTACCCAGTCAGTGAACTGGGACTCGTCGATCTCGTCATGCTCATGGATATGGAAATAGCGCGCGTTTTCCATTTTAGACGCGACCGGTGGTACCGGGCTCAGCAATGCGCCGCGGAAGAATGCGATCTTGATGTACTTCGTAAAACAGTGAAGGCTGAGAAACCACCCATCGTCCTTCATGCCATAGAACGGCGAATTCCACTTCACCGCCTTCTGCACTTGCGGAATGGTGCGTACGATGAGTTCGTCTAGCTGACGACCGACCTCGCTTTTCCAGCCGGGCATCGCCGCGATGTAGGCCTGCACCGGTGCGTCGCCGTAGCCCTTCGCGATCTGGGGATTACCGCCGGAAAGCAGCTTGGGTTGCGCGGTCGCCGTTTGTTCCTTGTTTTCAGCGGGCTGGGCGGACGCCTTCAGCGCCGACGATTTGGCAGTCCTTGGCGCGGTCCTTTTGCCGTCTCCCTTCGCTGGCGTCTTCGTGGCCACCTTTGCACCGCTGGTGTTCGCTGTCTTGGTCAATGCTCCATCCTTTCGAACAGGTCTTCGGGCTGGCTGGGCGCGAACCTACCACAGCTCGTTGTCCATGGGATACGGGTTCCATCATACGTGGTCCTGGCGTTTCGCAGCCCTAGGGGTCAGAACAAGAGCAGTCCAAAATCGTGCGTTAGGGTCGAACGGACCGTGAGTATCATGCGGCCCGGAGAAATCTGCTCGGCAGTCGCAGATGCTGTAGTTACCGTACTGGTCGGAGAGCCCGCTGTAGAATTCCGTGCCGGGCTCGTACTGTAATGTGGTAGCAGAGACGGTGGCGGTTCCAGCAGCGGCTTCAATAAAGGTGTCTCTAAGGGCGCTGGTGAGGTCAATATTCTCGATCGGATTATGAACGGCAACTATAGTATGCCCCCAGGTCAGTCGTGGGGCGCGCGTGCTTTTCGGGCTGTGGCCGAGACCTGGCGTAACGGCTCAAATGACCGCACTCTGACCAGAAGTGAAACGGACTACCCCTTCCGCGGCGGCTTTTACACCGGGACCCGTCAGGATCGCGAATTCGATCACGGCCGGCGCTAAAAGCTCTATATATCAGGGGCCGCTGTAGCGGCCCCTGTCCGCCTTTCCGAACTTTCAGGTGGAAGATGATCGCTGTTGTATCACTGTTTCTTTGGGCCCTTGCTGAAGAGGTTCTTAAAGTTTTCGGCGTTAAGATGGCTGTTGGCACAAAGTTTATCGCGCCTGCATTGCTCTGGTTCTTCCTGGGTGAGGCACTTCTAAAAATTGGCGCCCTTACGGACGGGGCTAATGTTTCGGCCGATGAAGTGTTCATTTTTTATTTTGGCGCTACGGCCATAGGTATTTCTACAAGCGTAATTCATTTGTACACCAGCGTATTCTATTTATTTTCGAGGAACTTCATTTATTCTGTGCCAGTATGCACTTTTATTCACGCAGCTTATAACTACTACGGCGATAACTATGTTGAGAACTACCCGAAATTTGTAGAGTTTATTGCCTCAGCCTGGATTGGTTCTTCCTTGATAGCGATTGTTCTTTTTATCGCATTGCGGTTCGAGCGGAAATTCATCCCAGCTTTGGAAGCGTAACGTAAGATGGCCGAACCGGTAGACAGTTCGAGAGGTCTCGGCCTCGCGTCACGACCCGTCCCGCTTTCATGGTTCACTAAATCGACGCTGAAGTACACGCCGCTGTTGGCGGAAACCATGGTAATTGCCATCGTCTTGCGGCTGTTGGGGTTGGTTGAACCGTTCGTCTTTCAGGCGATCATCGATCGGGTGCTCCCGTTTCACCGAGAAGCCACACTGATCTTGATCGTCATCGTGCTGACGACTACGACGATCTTCTCCGCACTACTGGGAGTGGTTGCCGCGACGCTCACGGCACGCCAACGCCAAATCCGTCATGGCGTCGCTGCCACATGCGAGCTCGGACGCTTGTGTGGTTTTCTGTTCAGCTTCTACTCAAAGCCGTTACCGCCTCGCCCTGGGCGGCGTCGATCTCGCAAGCTCGGTCGAGCAGGATGTACGCGAGGATCTCGCAACAGGGATGAGCGTTTCAGCCACCGCCAGGAAATTCGCCCCGGCAGACCATCATGCGGGTCCGCGACGAAGGTTCACGCTCCATTCGACCTCAGCGCAGGATTTTGAACTGCTCTTGTTCTGACCGTCCCGCCAGTTGTCATGACGCGATTCGGCTTTCATCAAGCATTCCGACGCATCCGAGGCGAGGCACCCTGCCTGGCGTGTGGTCCAATCCTCCTCCAGTTCCGGCGGGAAACTAAGAATTCGTAAACGCCACAGCTCGAAATTGTCATTCGGGGCTTGATGTCAGCTAAATGTCAGCTTTCTATGATGGCTTAGGGTCACTGGTGCCCGTGGAGGCGGGTCGCCGGTTGCGTACTGGGAGGAAGCCACCAACTCGGTCAGGCGATAAGGGTCAAAGAAACCCATCGCTGTCTTCCCGTTCGCACGCAGAAACAACGTGCGCGGTGAAAACGCGCCTCACGGAGGACTGACCTTGAAACACATTTTCCTCGCAACGATTCTCGCCGGCGCCATGTCGTTGCCGGCCGCCGCCGCTGACTACACCATCATCGCACCGGCAAACCCGGGAGGTGGCTGGGATCAGACGGCCCGCTCGCTGCAGACGGTCATGCAGCAGGAAGGCATCTCCGGCAACGTCCAGGTTCAGAACGTACCGGGCGCCGGTGGCACGATCGGTCTCGCTCAGTTCGCAAGCCAGCAGAAGGGCAACCCGAACGCCCTGATCGTCGGCGGCTACGTCATGGTAGGCGCAATCCTTACCAACAAGTCCCCGGTTACCCTCAAGGACGTTACGCCGATCGCACGCCTGACCGGCGAATACGAAGCGGTCGTCGTACCCGCTGCGTCCGAGATCAAGACGATGGGCGAGCTCGTCGAAGCTCTGAAGAAGGATCCGGGTGCGGTTTCCTGGGCGGGCGGCTCGGCCGGCGGGACTGACCACATTGCCGTTGGCCTGATCGCAAAGGCGGCCGGTGTCGACCCGACCAAGATCAACTACATCGCTTATTCCGGCGGCGGTGAAGCGCTTGCCGCGATCCTCGGCAGCCAGGTCACTGCTGGCATTTCCGGCTACGGCGAATTCGAATCGCAGGTCAAAGCCGGCACGCTTCGCCTCCTCGCCGTCTCCAGTGCTGAACGCATTCCTGGTGTTGACGCTCCGACACTGAAGGAATCCGGTGTCGATGTGGTCGTCGAGAACTGGCGCATGGTTGCAGCCGCTCCGGGCCTGTCGGATGAGCAGAAAGCTGCCGTATCGGCTGACATCGAGAAGCTTGCAAAGTCCGCCGGCTGGCAGGAAGTCCTGAAAACCAAGGGTTGGCAGGACAGCTACCTGGCAGGTGACGCCTTCAACACCCAGCTCGACAAGGATGTTGCGGCGACCGAAGGTGTTCTCAAGGACATTGGACTGGTGAAATGACCAAGGGGCATCACCCTTCAACTGCAACGCGTCGCCCGGATCGGGCGGCGCTCTTCATCGCGGCGGTCCTCGCCGTTATCGCTGGACTCATTTTCTGGGACGTGTCGCGCCTTGTTGGCGCTGCGGGCTATTCCCAGGTCGGACCAACGACCGTCCCCTATGCGATCGCCTGCTGTCTTCTTGGTCTTGCGATCTGGACCGCGTTCGAAGCGTTTCGCGGCGACTTTCCCGAGCGCGAGCGCCAGGAGGTTGCCCCGGTTGTCTGGATCGTCGTCGGCCTCGCCGCACAGATGCTCCTGCTGAACGTCGCAGGCTTCTCTATCGCTACCGGCATTCTGTTCGCATTGACCGCTCGTGGTTTCGGCAAGCGCAAGCTCTGGTTCTCTCTCCCGCTCGGTATCGTGCTCTGTTTTGTCGTGTGGGTGATCTTCGCCAAGCTCCTGCAATTGTCGCTGCCCGCAGGGCCGCTTGAACGCCTATTCTTCTAAGAGGGCCGACGACCATGGCTACTTTTGATTTCCTGCTGCAGGGATTGCTGGTTGCTGCGCAGCCGATGAACCTGCTCTACGCGCTGATCGGCGTGACGCTCGGCACAGCCGTCGGCGTCCTGCCCGGCATTGGCCCGGCACTGACCGTGGCGCTACTGCTGCCGGTCACCTATCGCCTCGATCCGGGCGGCTCGCTGATCATGTTCGCCGGCATCTACTACGGCGGTATGTATGGCGGCTCGACGACCTCGATCCTCTTGAATACGCCGGGCGAAAGCGCGTCGATCGTGACCGCGCTCGAGGGTAACAAGATGGCCCGCGCCGGCCGCGGTGGTCCGGCATTGGCAACGGCCGCAATCGGCTCGTTTGTCGCCGGTTTGATCGCCACGCTCGGCCTCGCCTTCATCGCACCCTATATTGTCAAGTTGGCCTTGGTCTTCGGTCCGCGAGAATATTTCGCGCTGATGGTACTCGCCTTCGTCACCGTCTCTTCGGCCTTCGGTGACTCCACTCTTCGCGGCCTAACGTCGCTCTTCGTCGGCCTGGCGCTCGCCGTCGTCGGCATCGACCAGTTGACTGGCCAGGCACGCCTTTCCTTCGGAGTGCCGGAACTGCTCGATGGCATCGAAGTGACGACACTCGCCGTCGCCATGTTCGCCATCGGCGAGACATTGTTCATTGCGGCCCAGGGCGACAAGGGGCCGGACAAGGTCGAAGCCGTCCGCGGTTCGATCTGGATGAGTGCCAATGACTGGGCGCGCTCCTGGAAGGCCTGGCTGCGCGGCACCTTCATCGGCTTCCCAATTGGTGCCATGCCGGCAGGCGGCGCCGAGATTGGCACCTTTCTGTCCTATGCGGCGGAAAAGCGTCTGACGAAGCATCCGGAAGAATTCGGCAATGGTGCAATCGAAGGCGTTGCAGGTCCGGAAGCGGCGAATAACGCTTCTGCCGCAGGCACGCTAGTGCCGCTCCTGACGCTCGGCCTGCCGACCACCGCAACGGCTGCGATCATGCTCGCCGGCTTCCAGCAGTACGGTCTCCAGCCGGGGCCGCTGCTGTTTGCAACCAATCCGCAGCTCGTCTGGGGCCTGATCGCCAGCCTGCTCATTGCCAACTTCATGCTGCTCGTTCTGAACCTGCCGCTGATCGGCCTCTGGGTGAAGTTGTTGACGATCCCGAAGCCGTGGCTCTATGCCGGCATACTCCTGTTCGCGACGCTCGGCACCATCGGCGCCAACCCGTCGGTCTATGAACTCGGCATGCTGCTCGCCTTCGGGCTGCTCGGTTATGCGATGCGCGTCTTCGGCTATCCAATTGCCCCTGTTGTCGTCGGCCTGATCCTCGGACCGCTTGCCGAGCAGCAACTCCGCCGGGCACTTGCGATCAGCCAGGGTGACTACAGCGTGCTGTTCACTTCGCCGATAGCCGCGGTGCTCCTGATCATCGCGGCTGCGGCCCTGATCATACCGCTGATCCTTCGGGCTCGTGGGCGTGGCGAAGTGCTTTCGCAACTGGCTGCCAGCGAAGACTAAATCAGTCAAATCCCGGAAAACCACCTCAGGCTTGTCGGGGTTTTTTCCAAGAGCGCCTCCTCCCAAGGCCTTTCCGCAGGCCCGGTCGGTTTGATTGCCGGCCGGGCCTGCATCCTTTGCATGGCTGGCGTGCCTGATTGTGCATTGCAAAAAGACTGCGCAAACCCCATCTTTTGCTCATCAAAGAGAAAACGAAAGCGAGCAAGAAGATGGCTACCACAACTTATCACAAGGGGTTCATCGGCCGTGCGTTCGCAGTTCTCGGCGCTGCTAGCGCTGCCGCCGCCGCTGTCGAAGGTCACCGCCGCCCGAAGGCAAGCGACCTGCGCACCCTCGGCATCGACCCGGCAAACTTCCCCGACACGCGCCGCGGCTAACAATTCCGGCGTCTTGAGAGGCGCCTTATCCTCCCAAGGATGAAACGGCTCGGGATCGGAAGATCGCCGGGCCGTTGCCTTTTTGCGCCCCGAGCTTAGTGTCGATGGTGCGAGCAAAACACGTCACGGCGAGTGGAGCCTCGACTACATAGTTAGCGTTCTCACTTCTCGCCGGCTTAGCATTGTGCTGCATGTCGAGGTCCCTGCCGCATGGGGTTCTTAGAGCCAAAATCTCCCCCATGGCACCTGAGAGGCGCCGCCCCGTAACCCTTCACCAGGACCAAAACACTCGCCAGCATGTCAGGCGAGATGCGCGGACTGGCAATAACTGCCGCTATACGACGACCAAGACTGGCTCGGTGTTCCAACGTTGGATTACGTCTGCCCGTCAGTTGGTTTCAAAATGGATTTCCGTTACACGGAACTGCCCGTTGATGCGCTTGCATTGAACGATCACATCGATCGCGATCTTCAGAAGGTTTCGGATGTCGCTCCGATCAAGAGTCTGTCCACCTTCGGATTCCTTCACCAATAACGTTAACTGTTCGAATGCAAGCCTTGCAGAGTCAGCATGCACAGTCGTGATTGAACCAGGGTGTCCGGAATTAACGTTGCGGAGGTAGTAGAAGGCCGTTCCGTCCCTCAGTTCCTGTAGGAAGATGCGATCGGGACGCATCCGGAGACTGGATTCTAGCAGTTCCTTGGGGCCGAGTTTGGCAAGCCCTTGCCCACCCTTGGAGTAGAACAGCCGAACGTGGTTCGCCTGCGGGATGACGAGTTCTGGTGTGTCTTCGATCGAGATGATCCGCTCATCGTCCGGAACATGACGAACGAGCGCTTTGGAGAGCGTCGTCTTACCGGACCCTGTCGCCCCGGAGATGATTATATTCCTGCGCGCCAGCACCGCCCTTCGTAGAAATTCTGCATAAGCACCTTTTTGATGCAGTTCAACGAGGTCGCGGTCTGACGCGGCGCTTCCATCTCGGACTGACGCCACGTGCCGGAATAGCCCACTCTCCTCCAGATCGTCGAGGCTCAACGTCACCGACGACGGCTTCCGTATCGTGATGCTGACCGTGCGTTTGCTGGTCGCAGGGGGGATAACGATCTGGATCCGCTCTTCGCCAGGAAGTGAAGCCGACAGGACCGGCCGGGTTTCATCGATTGATTGGTTGGAGTAGCTCGCCACGGCCCGGGCCAGGCGCATCAACTTGTCAAACGTGAGGTCCGGCATGGCATGGACCTGCCAACCACCCGGCCCCTCCGTCAGCACCTTACCTGGACGATTGACGATTACTTCATAGAGCGTTTCGTCCTTCAAGAACGGCGCCAGTGGGGACAACAATTCGCGGACGACCGCCTCATCGGGCGCCTCTACCATGCAGCCTCCTCTCAACAGGGGTCAGGCCCGGGCTGAAGTCGCCAAGAACAGCTCGATCGAGAATGCGGTTTCTCGGCTCCCTCACCTGAAGTTTGTAGACACCGGAAAAATCGAGATCGCGCGAAACGAAGATCGAAACGAACTCGCCCTGGTGCTTCATGAGCGTAGGCGGAATGTTGTTCGACTGCTCGACGGCAATGGCTGCTGCCTGCTTCCCCGCACTGGCCGTGTTTTGCGCGTCAACGTCGCTGTCTTGCAAACGGTTGTTCGCGTAACTGGTGGCGTCGCCTACGATGGACAGAAGGAGCGCGCTGCCGAACCGCTCCCACCAGTGAGTGTCAACAAATCCGTCCACGCCCGCCCGACCGAGCGCATCTGTCGCCGGCGAGGCCAGTGCCACAATGACCCCCTTTGGGGTTTTCGCGCGGCTCCAGAGGACGAAGAGGCGCTTCTGGCCGTGTTGGAGGCTGCCGCGGTATTCGCCGACGACCTGAGTACCCTTTTCCATCAGCACAACGCGGCCGTTGTCGGAAAGAACGTCTCGGTTGATAACGCAACTCGTAAAGCCCGGCTGATCCGACGCCAGTGCCGTTTCCAAAACGCAAGGGATCGAAGTCCCCATAGCAATGATGAAGTCCCGATTGCCGAGAGTGCCGGCGCGCGCCCCCTCAAGTCGGGTCGGCTGCAGCAATGCGTTGAACTGTTGCTCGTTGCGGCCGACCGAATTTTGGTCCACCGTGCCATCGAGCGGCAGGAAGGTGCCATCCGTCGACGTGGCGGGATCGTCGATATCCCGATGCGAACTGCGGTTTGTCTGACCGCCGCTATAAGCCATAACGGGTGCGCGACGTGCCGAGTCAAGTAGAGGATCATCCTCCTTTACCTCTTCCGTCACGACCGGGGTCGGCAGCTTCACTTCCGGCACGGTCTCTACTGGCTCCGGTGGATGCTTCGCCGGCTCGAAGTCCGTCGTTTGGCGAATGACAACCCGCTCCGACTTTGTTTTGTCTGGCAGCGTCTTCTCGCCGCTCACCGACCAGAGGGCGAAGGCAACGAATGCGACCACCGTCAGCGCCACGGCGCCCCGTTTTAGAGAGGGATTGTTATCAATCCGCCCACCAGCAAGGGTCTCGGCGCGCTCGCCCGGAATCCTGTCATCTTCGTGAACCATGAGTGCCTCCTATTGCGCCGCGGCAATATCGCCCGGCACGACACGCTCGACCGAGGGCGAAGTTGTGCTGGTATCGGGTTTGACGCCGGCCTGGTCGTAGGCTTCATTGAAGACGCAGAGCACCTCCGTTCCCCTCCGCAGGACGAACTTCCGGCCAATCGCATGAACGAGGACCAGATTGCCGTCGACGGATTTGGTTATCAGGCTTTCGCTACCATCTGAGTTCTCGATGTAGATCGCCGGCATTTCTTGATTGCCGACGAAGGCAAAGGTTGTCACTTTCCCATTGTCGTAGACCGCTTGGGGTTCGAGCGCTTGGGAACCTTGTGCTGAGTAACGCCAGTTTCGCGGTCCATAGGCTTCGTGGAGCGCCAGAACGTTGTCGACCGCCTTCGCCTGTGCCGCAAGCGCCCGCGCCGCGGCCGCCTCGCGCCGGCGTTCCGCTTCGTCTGCCGGATAACGGTACTTGACGTAGAAGTAAGTTTGTTGGCCGACCTCCACTTCTCCATCGCGTACGGTCAGTTCCATCTGATAGCTGCGGGTCGACCCGTCGCGCCGGGCAGTTACGACCGAAATGTTGGTTACCGGCTGGTTCTCGCGTGGTTTCAGGAACAGGATGTTGCCGGCCGGCGCCACCTCCCAGGCAATGCTGTTCCCCAGGGCGACATGGGCAATCTCCTCGTCGGGCGCGAATTCGACCTGCACCGATGACCGAAGCGAACCGATAATGCGGGTGATGTTGTAGGGCTGGTAATCGACAAAACGCACGCGACTGTCCTGTGGCGCGCCGCGTGGAATTTCGAGTGCGAACGCGGTGGACACCGACCCTGCCAGGAAAAGAGTGAAAATCGTCGCAGTGCGGATCAATTGATGGCCTCCGGGTCGGCTCGGTATTCGCTGACAGCGAAACCGAGCGGGTTCACCAGCCGATCGGTGGATGACATCGGCGCGTTCACATAGGAAAATGTGAGTGTTGCGACCCAGTGCGTGGTCCTAATCTCCTCCCCGCGCGTAATCGTGCGCATGTAGCGGACCGAGACGACAGTCGGGTTGATTAACGAGATCGAAGCGATGTTGATGCGCGCCGTGGCGCTGCGCCCATATGAGTTTTGCGGCGACTCTGGATTGCTACCGCGATAGATCGCCGAGAACCGCGTCTGCTCCGGCTGGGTGGATAGGAGCGCGACCGTGCGGAAATTCACCTCAGCCTCACTCCAGGTATAGCCTTCACGCGCACGGACATACTTTGCCGCAAAGTATTTGGTCACGGCCTCATCATAGTTACCGGCCGTCGATGTCAGGGCCGACACGACGTCGACGATGCCCGTCGAGTTATCAACGCGCACGACAAATGGTTCCACTGTCTTCAGCGGTGTCAAACCTGCGACGGCGGCGACTGAGGCTCCAGCAAGAATGCCGGCAACGATGGCCACCCGCCAGGCAACACGGGCCGAGCGTTCGACCTCGAATATCCGCTCCTGGTCGAAGCGCCGCGCCTTTTCGAAATAGGCTTTGAGTTCGTCTTTCCTCACCATGGCATTACCCTTCGCAAGGACTGTAGGATGCGGCGAAATCCAAAAGGGCCAATGAGGATGGGTCCTCATCTTCTTCGGCATAGGCCGTGACCGTGCGCGCCGCCATAGCAGACCGTGCGTCCGAATGCGTTCGCTTGAAGTTGCTATTCTCCCACTGCCACATCGAGCGATTGAGCGGCCGGCGCGAGTAGCCGTCGCATTTAGGGAGCGGATAGGTCATGGATGCGCAGGCGCTTAAGGTTGCAGCCACGCAAAGCAGCGGGAAAGCTCTGAGTTTTGGTCGCGTGAAGGGCGTCATGATCCAGTCCCTTTTGAGAATAGGGTTCGCCCGGCGGCCCTCACAGTTCGGCCGGTGACACGGGTCCGAGACGCACCCCAGGCAAGCGCACTCTCGCGGGCGCGCTCGGCACCATAGCTGTAGGTCAATGAAGCGCCACCGGCGGCCAACGCCGCGGCGATGTTCGGGAGCTGATAGAAGACATAGAGTGCGGCTAGGCAAACGGCGCAAAGCGCGGTCGGTCGCATCAGCAAATCGCTATACCCTTCGACCGCTGTGAAAGTGGTGTCGATGCAATTGATCAGCAGCGAACCGACGGCGACGACGAGGACTTGGAGGATCACGAAATTTGCGAGTTGCCCGATCCATCCCTCGGTAAAGCGCCGGGTTGACTGGAACATTGCGAACGCCACGAAGATCGGGCCGATCGCCAGAACAATGGCAAGGGCCAGTCGGGCATATAGCGAGACGACATAACCGATTGCCGCGACAAAAAAGCTCGCGCCGATGACCATCATACCTCCGAACGAGGTAACCATGTCGACGGGCCAGGAGGCGCGCTTCCAAATCTCAGTGGCAGTGGCATGGCCCTTATCGAGTAAACTATCGAAGGTCGACGCACTCGGCGCTTTGCCGGTATTCAGGGCCTGCGAAATCTCGCGCGGCAGGACGTCGAAGAAGACGTGCGCGACATAGGTCTGATAGGCGCTCGTGTTTTTCACCAGCGCAACAATGATCGCAAGTTTAATCCCTCGATAGGCGAAGTCGAGGATCGGCTCTTGGACCGAGCCTCGAAGGACGAGGTAGCCGTAGAGAACGACATAGAGGGTCACCGCCGCCGTCAAAGGGCCCGAGGCCCATTGGGAGATGTTCGACGTTCCGTCGGAAATGAAGGTCTCCAGGGGAGTCTTGAACTGCTCGTCGACGAAGCTAAACACTTGGTACATGGCTCAGCCTCCCAATGCTTTCTGCATATTCAGGAGACGCAGCTTGAAGTCGGCAGCCTCAGCGTTCCGGCAGTTTGCCGTATTGTGAAGCCCCCCGGTATTATTGCGGCACTTGGTAATGGTGTCGGAAAGAAACCCTTCGTTGGCTACGAGTTCGTCGACAGTGTAGGTTCGTTCGGTTTGCTCCGAACAACCGACCAAAAGGGCCGTGAGAAGAACGAAGGCTGTCCTCATTGCAAGGCCTCCTTCATCGCATCCATGCGCCTGCGCCAGTCCTCGGCCTTGCGCTGTTCATCAACCTGCGCCTGTGCCTGTTGCACCATGCGAAGAGCGTCCATGCGCAACACATCGGCTTGAAGGAATGCGGTTTCGACCTGGAGCCGCGCCTGAAGGTCGGCGATGTCCTTGGCGTCGCTTGCAGTCGAAATCTTTTGGCGAAGCTGGTCGATACCGTCGATGCGCTTGGTCGCCGCATCGTAAATCTGCTGGCCGAGGCTCATTTGACCGGCGTTCTTTTTCTGGATGCGCGAAAGCTCTTGCGCGTAAAAGTCACCGGCGTTGGTCTGATAGCTGGAATTGACCCCAAGGAACGTTGAGGCGGAGTCTCGGTATGCGCCGGTGCCATTGCCGTTCAGCAGACTTTCGACGGCATTAAAGTCCGAGGGCAGAGCTTTACGGATCCCCGGATCATTGAGGGCGCTTACGACGTCAGCCATGTCGGTGAGCTTATTTAGCGACCCATAGAGCTGCTGGGCCTGTTTGATCTGCTGGTTCAACGCGTCGAGTTGCGACTTGAGTTGGGCAATGCTCTCGATTTGTTTGGCGATCGCCGTCCGGTCGATGACCGGAATTCCTTGCCCGGATGCAGTTTCGATCGTTAGGATGAGAACAACGGCAACCGCCGCCATCGGTCGATAGCAAGCCATCAGCTTGTACTCCTTCTTTCCTGGAAAACGGGAAGCCAGTCGTTCGGCCGGTCACCAACCCGCGCTCGGATCGCATCGGCAAGTTCGACATTTGCGGTCCGACCGGACAGAATGGCGAGCTCTTCGTCTAAGCCATCAAGGTTGAGTTCAGCGACGACGCTATTGTGTCCCTGCTTCAGCACGAACCGACGGCTCTCGACGGAAAGCTCGCGTGCGATCAGTTCGTATTCGTGCTCTGTGAGTTTGAAGCCATCGACATAGTCGGCGTGATGACCACGCGAATTCGGGAGAAAAATCTGTGTCGGGCATTGCTCGATGATCGTGTGCGCGATTGGTGAGACGAGCACATCGCGCGGGCTTTGCGTTGCGAACAACATCAAGCCGTTCTGCTTGCGGATCGTCTTGAGCTTGTTCTGGGCGAGATCGCGAAAGCCTTCGTCCTGAAGCGCCTTCCAGAACTCGTCGATGACGATGATGATCCGCCGGCCGTCGATCAGTTGCTCGACCCGATGGAAGAGGTAGGCCATGAGGGGCGTGCGGATCTCCTCGTTATCGAGGAAGTCGGTCATGTCATAGCCGACCAAATTACCGCCGAAGCCAAACGCGCCAAAGCCGACGTCGTCGTTCACATTGTCGAAGACCCAGCCAAGTAGCCCTCCTTTCTCCCACCGTCGCAGCTTGGCCGCGATGCCTTCCGGATCGGTATTATCGAGAAAAGTTCTGAGCGCGCCGATCGTGCGGCTGTCCACGGGCAGATCGGCAAGGCCATCGATTGCTAAGGCAATGTCGCGGAGCTCGGTCACCGTCAGTTCCCGTGTCGATGAAGCGACGAGTTTGCCGACCCAGCGCGTCAGGAACATCTTGTTTTCCGGAGTCAGCTCGAGGGCTTTCAGAGGAGCGCAGCCAGTCGGGACGCCGTTCTTGAACGGAAGGTAGGTGCCGCCAGCGGCGCGCACGTAAAGATCGGCGCCCCTGTCCTTGTCAAAGAACACCACGTGGGGATCATGCTTTTCGAGCTGTGAGAGTAAAAAGTTGAGGAGGACCGTCTTCCCGGCGCCCGACGGTCCGCAGACGAAGGTGTTACCGAGATCGCCATAGTGAAGATTGAAGTAGTATGGCGCCCCTGATGGCGTTTTTAGCAGGGCGACGGCAGGTCCCCATTCGTTGCCGTCCGGCTGACCGATCGGATACGAATGGAAAGGCGACAGAGCAGCAAAGTTCCGAGACGTGATCGCCCCGGACCGGGCACGATAGCGGAAGTTGCCGGGCAGTTGCGCCCACCAGGCCGCCTCGAGACCGAGATCTTCTCGTGCCACTACGGCGCCGCCACTGGTCAGACTTGTACGGGCTTTGGCGAGATTGTCGGTCAGTTGCTTCAGTGAGCCCGCAAAGACCGATAGGGTAATGTGATGCTCGCCCAGAACGAACCGGTTTGACTCCAGATCGTCCATGGCATCGTCCAGCTCGTCGATCTGCGAGGCCGCCTTGTCGCCGCTGCTGATCATCTGGTTCTGCTTGCGCCCCATAATGGCGCGCGCGTCAGCCTTAGAGATGAAGGAGAAGGATTGTGACAAGATAAGTTCGAAGGGGCTGGTGAGCACGGCGTCAAGCATCCCGGTTTTGGTGCGTGCGGGATATTCCTTGAAGCTGAGCATGCCGACGTACCGGCTTTCCGCCTCATGCCGGATTTCGATCGTTTCACGTCCGACGATGACGCGGTCGGAATAAATCGCCGATGCAATGCGCCCCTCGGTTAAAGGAACCGGCTCTCGGCGGCCGCCGACGAGTTCATGCAGTACCTCACTTGGTTCCGAAAAGAGCAGACCATCGTGGTCCCGCAGAGACAGCACACGGGGTTCGAAGCGTTTCAACGCGGCTGTGACATCGACGAGCCTGTCATGAAGGTGCTTCAGGGCGTCATCATCAAGCTCGCCGCCAAATTGACGAGCTCGCCGGAGGCGAGACATCAATTTTGCGGCGATATCACCAGGAATTCGGGCCGGAGACCAGATGAGAGTGAGATAGAGGTCGTTGCGGAATAACTCCTCACGAACCATGCGCTCACGATACTTGTCATTGAGCGTGCTCGAAAACGGCGTCGCGAAGGTCCCTGCCGGATAGTTGTCGTCACGACGGCGGATAAGATGGGTCCACAGGGCAAGCCGTTCGTCGGCGATGTTGCGGTAAAGTGTATTTAGGTCGCGGTGAAGGGCGTTAAGATCGAGAACGTCTGCGGTCTCGAATGAGACGCCCTCCAGTGCGATCATAACCATCAGCGCCCGAGATTCGAGCGCTATCGTCGGCCCATCGACGTGACGGATATAGGGAATATGGGTCTCCGGACCGAGTTCGCGAGACCGAAGTGTGGCGATGTTAAGCAAATCCGAGGTCCCTTTCGTCATGCCGCCGGGTCAGCCTAAGCGGCGAGAGCGTGGCGCCGCCCCAATAGGTACCGTTACGGGTCCGGCCGCGTGTTCCGACCCAGGCAAGCAGGATCCGAAATAGGTTGTGGTCGTGTGTGACGAGCGCGCGAAACACGAGATGAAACACGCCACCGACGAGGGCGTAAGCGATCGATCCTGCGACGATGAAGAGGATGGTCGTGAGCATGATGTTTATGCCCATGGCCTCCATCGTCACACCGGCAATCATCGCGGGGCGGGTGCAGGCGATGAATAGCGTGTCTTCCTCGAGCATTGAGCGCGAGGACACCACGGCGTCAGCCGCCAACGATGGTGTTCACAAGCTCGGTGGCGCCGAAGATGCCACCGATACCGATGATCCAGAAACCTGCCTTTCTGAGATCCATGTAGCCGAACATCCAAGCGATAGAGATCATGATCACCGCAATGACGGCGAGCAGTTTGGCAATGTTACCAGTCAGCATGTCGACGATATTTTGCAGGACAGTCTCAATGCCGGCCGCCTGCGCGAACGCGGGCTCGACCGTGCAGACCACGACAGCAACTGCCACCAGGGTCGAAGCGGCTACAGGGCGGATACGGAAACTGAAGGTCATTCACTTTGCTCCGGTTGATTGTTCTGAAACAGGAGGACGGAGGACCGTCCTCTCGAATTGAAGACATCCCAGATCGGCACGGACGCCGACCGATCAGTTGATCGTTCACCTTTAGGGTCTTCAACAACTCCGTCGGCCGAGGCCAGCGCAGCTGGACGCCTCCGCTGCCCCCCAACACCGATCGTCAGTGCTGCGAGGTTTTCGCTCAGTCGCTTGATCTCCTGGCGGACCTGCTCGTCGTATTTGACCATTGCGCCGATGGAGGCATCGTCGCGCCCATAGTAGGATTGAAGCATCACACGCTCGGCCCGTTCTGCGTCGGCGCCGGCCTTCACCGCGAGCCGGTAATACCCGTCAAGCAGGTATGCGGTCGCCTGCAGGTTGAGGCATGGGTCAAACGCGTCGGAAATCGAGAGTTTTAGCTTTCGAAGTTCTTCGACGCCGATACCGCCAAGACCGAGTTGGATGTCTTGCTTCTCTAAAGCGCGTATAGAGGCGATCTCAATCGCTTCAGCCTTGGTTGTGGGCTGTTTTGAAAGTGGTGCCCCGCTATTGACCCGGATGGCCAAGGGCGCGAACTCGCTTTCGAGACTGACGACGCCGGCGAGGATTTCGACCGCGACGTTTGGCGCGCAGGTCTGCGCAAGATCGATGAAGGTACTAGGCATGGGTCAGTACCAGACCCGTTGCTTGCCGACACCCTCGATGATCACGTCGATGTAGTGTGGATGATGACGTACATTCGGACGGGTGGTAACCTGGGCGATGCATTGAAGGCGACCGCCCTGTCGTTTCCATTGCTGCGAAACAACAGCCCCTTGAACACCCGCCTGGCCCTTGCGTCCGAATGAGCAATATTCGTCGCTCACTCGCTTGTGGATGGTCGACACGCAGGTGGCACTTCGCCCGCGCGGCTCGAATGAACCGGTCAGCCGATAACCATCATCGCAGTAGTACGGCTCGTAACCGGTACCTGAACTGCTAAACCCTACACCGCTGCAGGTCGGAAAGGATTTGCCTTTTGCAAGCCACCGCCAGAGCTTTTGGATCGGCGGTCGGCACGCACTGTACTGCATGGGGCTGCCGGGGTTGGAAAGGCACAGGATAACCTGGCATCCCCAATCGCTTGCACGCGCTTTATCGTCGAAAACGAGCGCAAATGAAGTTACGCTGGCGGCAGCAACAAATGCCCTTACCAGAGAGTTTTTCATGCACACCGTCCTTCTCTTGTATGACACCGCCCCAGAGTTTTCCTTAACTCGAACCCACTTAAACTGACTCATACACGATAGTTAAATAGATGACAAGCGCACACAACGCCCAATGGCAGAGCCAATTGTTTTCGGCCTTTGCCCTCCAGGAAATCCTCGATAATCCGGTCGAAGGTGAAACGCCGCAATCGCGATTGAAGCAAATCGGCATGATGACGGTGCTCTACATGATGCATCAGCGCCACGAGCAGTTAACGCTCTCCAATGTCATCGAAATTACGGGTTTGACACGTAACGGGGTCAAGGAGTCTATCGACCCCCTTGTGGAGAGAGGGATATTGCGTGAGACACTCGGTAAGAATTCGATGGGACGCGGCACAGCGAGGCAGTTCGAGTTCTGCCCCGAGGTATTCGAAAGAATGAAAGCTCAGATCGGTGGCCGCAGAAGCGAAACAAAGTAGCTTGTATAAGTTACTTTTATCTGCCGACGCACGATCGCGCTGTGGCCAGGCAAGCGAAAGTTCATACGAAAACTCTGTCGCCGTCCGGCGTCTGGTCGCGCACGGATTTTCCTGGACAGTGGCACGCCGAACGCCGTCGAGAAAGCGGCTCGCGCACCGCGGCGATATTTCTCGTCCCTACCTCGATGCAATCGCGCGACCCGATAAGCTGCGCGTGCTCGTTGATGGCATGACCGCAGCCAACGACCTTGGACTGACGACGGTCGTTCCCGCGCGGTCCACAATCTATGCGGACACCTATCAGAGAACGACGAGATAGTAGCCAATGTCGGCGGCTCGAATGGAGACCGCTAGTCACAAGGCGAAATCGTGGCTGAACTCGTTCCTGATCATTGCTCGCGCATCGCATGCTCGATCTGATCGGCAAGCGGCTTCAAGAGATAGCTCAAGACCGTCCGGTCGGCTGTCGGCATCACTGCTTCGATCGGCATGCCTGGTATGAGCCTTCTTCTCCCCAGCTTCGCCTTTTCGCTGGCCGGGACCTGAATGCGAACGCGATAGAACGCAGCCCCTGTCCGTTCTTCGACCACGCTCGACGGCGACACCTGAATGACGCGACCGAAGATCTCCGGCGTGGTGCGCTCATGGAAGGCGGGAAAACGCACGACCGCCCGGCGATCAAGAGTAATTTCGTCCACGGAACGTGTATCGGCATTGACCTCGATCTCCAGGTCGCCATCGGTTGGAATAATCTGCATGATCGCCTGGCCCTGCTGGATGACGCCGCCGATTGTGTGCATTGCGAGCTCGTGGATGATTCCGTCGATCGGAGAGCGGATGGTGGTGCGCTGCAACTGAAGGTCGGTCGCAAGGATCTGTTGCTGCATCTCGTCGATCTTGGCCTCGACCTCCTCGAGTTCCAGGGTGTTCTTCTCCCGCATCTGCTTGTCGACCTGTGCGCGGGCGATCTCGGCTTCGGAGATCGAATTTTCCAGGCGGGCGATTTCGCCAGCCTGTTCGGCGATCTGGCCCCGCAGATCGGCGGTCGCGCGGTCGATACCGAGAAGCTGGTTTCGGGGCGCCGCTTCCTGTTCGACCAGCCGCTGCAACGATGCCCGCTCCTGTTCGTAGACCTCGATCTGCCGGTGCTTCTCACGCCGCAATCCCTCGGTCCCTTCGATCTGGTTGCGCAACTGCGCGATCTTCTCATCGTATTGACTGATCTCGCCGTCCCGGGTCTGGCGGCGCACCCGCATGAGGATGCGCTGCTGTTCCATGGCGGGCTCGATGTCCGTCAGCTGAAACCGTTCGATGTCGATCGCGCGCGGAGGAGGAAACTCGACCTTGCTGTCCAGCTCCGCCAGCAACCGTGCCCGGCGCACAAATGCGTCGCGCAATCTGCCGCGATAGATCGCAAGGTTCGCCGCAATCGTCGTACTGTCGAGCTCAATCAGCACGTCGTCCTTGTGCACGGCATCACCGGCCGAGATATGGATCGCCTTAACGATGCCCCCGTCGGCATGCTGGACCGTTTTCGGTTTGCCCTGAATGTCGACGGTTCCTTGCGCGATGACAGCGCCGGAAACCTCTGCAAAATAGGCCCAGGCAAGGCTGCCGCCGAACAGGAAAGCGATGAGCGACAGGCCGAGAATTGCCGGTCCGCGGAAATTGGTAGAAGGCGCTTTGGTCTCGTTGTTCATTCCTGTTGTCCTCAGGCCACCCGCGTTACCTTGCGCAACACTTCCGCCTTCTCCCCGAACTCGAGGCAGCGGCCTTCCTTCAGCATCAGGATCTTGTCGACCGCCGCGATCGCACTTGGGCGGTGAGCCATCACGACGACGACGCAACCGGCCTCACGGAGCTTGAGGATAGCCTCTGACAGCGCCGCGTCGCCGTCGGCGTCAAGGTTGGAGTTCGGTTCGTCGAGTACGATCAGCCGCGGCTTGCGGAAGATAGCGCGGGCAAGCGCGACGCGTTGCCTTTGCCCCCCGGTCAAAGGCGTGATGCCGTTGTCGACCGCCGTGGCATAGCCGTCCGGAAGGGAAAGGATCATTTCATGCACGCCCGCAAGCTTCGCCGCCTCAACGATGTCGTCGTGGCGCGCATTCTGATCAAATCGGCTGATGTTTTGCGCGATTGATCCCGAGATGAGATCAAACGATTGAGGCAGATAGCCGATATGAGGACCGATGCGTTCGCCGCCCCATTGGTCGAAGGTTGCGCCGTCAATGCGCACGGCCCCTTGATCGGGCATCCACACGCCGACCAGAAGCCGGGCTAGCGAAGACTTGCCGGAAGCCGAAGCCCCGATCACACCAAGGCCGTCACCCGGTTTCAGCGCAAAGCTCACGCCGGCGACAATCGGGCGGTTTTCGCGGCGGCCGCCAAGAGCGGGTGCGAATTTCGTGACGTTGTCAAAGAGGATATTGCCGACCGGCGGCGGCAGTTCGACCACGGCTTTCGATGGCTGGGCGGCATTGCGGGCCATGAAATCCTTGAGCCTCGAATAAGCGAGCCGCGAGCGCTTCAGTTGCTTCCAGCCGCCGATAAATTGGTCAATCGGGGCCAGCGCCCTCCCCGACAGAATGGACGAGGCAACGATCGCTCCGCCACTCAGTTCCTGCTTGATCACAAGATAGGCGCCAAGCGCCAGGATCGCCGATTGCAGGAACATGCGGAACGCCTTCGACAGCGCTGTCAGGAATTCTGCCTTCTCCGATACTTCCTGCATGGCGCCGAGCGCTTCGGCCCGAAGTCCGCGCCAGTAGCGTCCGGTACTGCCGACCATACCCATGGCGACGATGCTGTCGGCATTGCGGAAGGTTTCGTCAGAAAACCGGTTCTCAGCCATTTCCATGACCGATGCGCGCTGCGTGCCTCGCCCTGTCAGCCACTCATTGGCGACGGCGATGATCGTGACGACCACCGCGCCGGCGGTGGCAAGCAGGCCAAGATCGAAATGCAGCAGGAAAACGACGACAAGATAGACCGGAAACCAGGGCAGGTCGAAAAGAACGATGAAGGCGGGGCTACCGAGAAGACCCCGGATATTGGCAAGGTCCGTCACCGGTTTATAACCGGGCGCCTGTGCCCCTCCCTGCCGCTCGATCCAGTTCTCAAAGACCGGCCGCGCCAGCCGATCGTCGATCCAGTGGGAAATGCGCGAGAGGATACGGGCTCTCAGAAAGTCGAAGAGCGCCATCATCCCATAAAGTGCGATGACAAACGCCAGCAAAGTGACCAGCGTCGGGATCGACTGGCTGGAAAGAACACGGTCGTAGACCTGCAGCATGAAGAGCGGCCCGGTCAACATCAGGATGCTGACGATGCCGCTCAGCGCTGCGGCCGCGATAAACCCCTTGCGCACGCCCTTGACGGCCTCAGTCACGGCGGACTCCCCCGCCCCGGACCCCGGTCTTTTCTGCATCAATTCCTACTCGCCCCAGTACCTTTAAACAAGAAGGGCGGGCCAACCGTCCGTCGCTTCCATGTCCGTCGCCCGTGCTGCCGCCAAACCTCGGGTTCGGCAGGCGGCATCAGTAAAATGTGAAGCTGTCCCGGTCGAGCGCGGCAAGCCGCGTGCCGCTCAGGAACAGCTCGTCCCCGTTTCCAAAGTCCAGAAGAACGCCGCCGTTCTGCTCCTGCGCATGCGCAAGCAGATCGTCGAAATCATCGATACCCTCGATGTCGAGACTGATGCGGTCGCCGTTGCGTGTCTGATAGTCGGCAATCCTGTCGGACCCGTCCCCGTTGGAGAACAGGAACTCGTCCCGTCCGGCGCCGCCATAGAGCGTATCGTTGCCCCTGCCGCCGGAAAGGATGTCGTTTCCGGATCCGGCAAACAACTGGTCGTCGCCGAGACCACCGTCGAGGATGTCGTCGCCCGACAGCGAATAGAGCAGATCATTGCCGGCGCCACCCATCAATCGGTCGTCGCCGAAGAAGGAGAGCAGCGTGTCGTTGCCGCTTCCGCCTGACAGGAAACTGTTGCCGAAAATGTCGCCCAGCAACATGTCCGAGCCGTTTCCGCCGGTCTGCGTATTGTCATAGGGCGTGTCGACGACGATGGCGACGGTCGCCGTCGCCGTTTCCTTGCCGTCGCTGACGACGTAGACGAACTGGTCGTTGCCGTAATAGCCGCCCGCCGTCACGTAGGTGAAGTTGCCGTCGGCGTCCAGTTTGACCGAACCATGGCCTGCCTGGCTGTAGCCGACGATCTTCAAGGCGTCGCCGTCAGCATCCGTATCGTTGGCAAGCAACCGATCGCCGTCGATCGTCAGTGGCGCGCCACTGCGAACCTTGAAGCCGCTATCGTTGTTGGCGACGGGCGCCGAGTTGCCGCGCTCGAAGGTGATGCGGAAGACATCCGAATTCTGCAGGGTACCGTCGCTTGCAAGAATCTCGATATCCATGGTGCCCTGCTGGGCATAGGGTGCCGTACCGGTCAACTTCGTACCGTCGAACGTCATCCATGTCGGCAGCGCCTGGCCGTTGGCGAGCTTGGCCGCGAACTGCAGCGGGTCGCCGTCCGGGTCGGTGAAGGTCGTCGCCGGAATGTTGATCGAGAACGCCTTGCCGGTGGTGATCGTATTGTCCGGCAGCGGTGTTGCAAGCACCGGTGCATCGTTGATCGGGTTGACCGTCAACTTGAAGTAGTCGGACGCAGAAAGCGAACCGTCGGAAGCGGTCACCTTGATATCGATCGAGCCGTTGAAGTTCTCCGGCGCGCGGCCCTGCAGCCGCAGGAGCTGATGCTGGGCGGTGATCCAGCCTGGCAGCGGCGAGCCGTCGGCAAGCGTGATCGTGTAGGTCAGCGGATTGCCGTCGACATCCGAGAAGAGCCCCTGCTGGAGGGTGATGTCGAAAAGCGAATCCTCGTTGACGAAGCGATCGGAGAACGGCGCCGAAATGACCGGTGCATCGTTGACCGGATCGATGACCAGGTCGAAATCGCGGCTTGCGGTCGCCTGTCCATCGCTGACGATCAGTGTCAGCCCGATGGTGCCGAAGAAATTCGCCGGCGGCGTGCCGGTGAACCTCGGCGTCTGCGCGTCGAAGGTCAGCCAGGTCGGCAAGGACGCGCCGCCCTGGCGCGTCGCCGTGAAGCTCAGCGCATCGCCATCGAGATCGGTGGCGATATCGGTCGGCAGCGTGAAGTCGATCGCGGCGTCCTCGGCCACGTGCCGCGCCGGAATAGTGCCGATGACAGGCGCGTCATTGAGGTCTTCAAGGGGTACGACGACGGTCGCCGTATCCGTGACCTCGCCATCGCTCACCGTGTAGGTGAAGGAGAGGTCTCCCGTCACGTTCGGGCCGCGCGTCAGAACGACATTGCGGGAACCGTCGAGCGTCGCGGTCACGCCCGGGCCACCGGCAACGGCTATGACCGTCAGCGGATTACCGTCGACATCCGTGTCGTTGGTAAGCAGCGAGGCGATCGGAATGGTGATCGGCTGGCTCTGTGCGACCTGAATGACGTCGTCGGTGGCGACCGGCGCATCGTTGACGTTGGTGATGACCACCTGGAAGGCGCGCACGGCGCTCACCGTCCCGTCAGTCGCAACGACCTCGAGGTTGAGGATGCCTGCGAAATCCGGCGGCGGATCACCAAACAGGCCGCGCGTTGCCGGATCGTAGATCAGCCAGCTTGGCAAGGGTGTGCCGCCTGCGGTACGAACGGTCGTCGTCAGGGTGTCGCCGTCAATGTCGCTGAACGCGGATGCCGGCAACTGTACGGCAAGGCGTGTATCCTCGGTGCCGTTCAGCGGGCCGAAGGCGGCAACCTCCGGCGCGTCATTGACCGGCTGCAGGTTAATCGTCGCCGTCGCCGTGGCATTGCCGCCGGTGGCATCGGTGATGCGATACTCGAAGCTGACCGGTCCGTTGCGGTCGGCATTGGGGGTGAAGACCACGTTTCCGGCGCCATCGAGCGCGACCGCCCCGCCAACTGCATTGAAGACCCCGGTCAGCGAGATGTCGTGACCGTCCGGATCGCCATCGTTGCTGAGCAACTGGCTGATCGGGATGACGACGGGCTGGTCCTCACGGCCCGAGGACGTGTCGGTGGCGGCGACCGGCAGATCGTTGACCGGGCGGACGACGACCGTAAACGTGCTCGACACCCGGTCACCGGAACTGTCGCCGATCGTGTAGGTCAAGACGAAGGTGCCGTTGGCGTCCGTTGAGGGCGTGAAGCGGATCACGCCGTTCGCAAGTGTCGAAACACCCGCCCCACTTGCTCCGATGAACTCGATGGTCTCGCCGTCCGGGTGGACGTCGTTGGCAATCAGGGTCGCCGGGTCGATATCGATGAAGGTGTCTTCGTCGATTGTCCAACCGGTGTCGGGTACTGCGATCGGCAGGTCGTTGTCCGGCTGGACGGTGATTGCGACCGTGCCGGTTGCAAAGCCGCCATTGCCGTCAGCGACGCGGTAGGAGAACCCGGCATTGCCGAAGTAGTCGGCACGCGGCGTGAAGATCGCCTTGCCGCCGGCAAGCGTGACCGAACCATTGATCGGATCGAGCACGCCGACGACCGAAAGGCCGTCGCCATCGACGTCGCTGTCGTTACCGAGAAGTGCTGCAAGATCGATCTCGATCGGCCGGTCTTCCGCCGTGACATAGCCGCCGTCGGCCCGCGCCACCGGCGCATCGTTGACCGCAGCAAAATTAACCGTGATCGCATTCGTCCCGACCGTATTTCCGCGGCCATCGGTGATCCGGTAGGTGAAGGTGGCCACGCCGTTGTGGTCGCCTTCTGGCGTCAGGCTCCAGCGACCATCCGGCAGTTCGAAGGCATGGCCGTCGACGCCCTGCTGATCGATGACGACGAAGCTGAAGTCGTCACCGTCCGGATCGTAGTCGTTGCCGATGAGATCGGCGATGCGGACGATAAAGGGCACATCCTCGGTGCCGGTGAAGCTGTCGGCGACGATGACCGGCGCACGGTTGGTCGAAGCGACGTCAACGGTGACCCGGCCGGTATCGATGCCGTCGGCATCATCGGTGATCGTGTATTCGAACCAGGCTTGCCCGTCGAAATTGCGGGCGGGGGTGAAGACGATCTGGCCGTTGAGCAGTTCGACCGTGCCTTGCGCTCCGGCCCTGACGGAGACGATCCGAAGAGGATCACCATCCACGTCAAGGTCGTTCGCGAGCAGCGTCGTCGGCGAAATGACAAGAACCGTGTCCTCGACGCCGGAGACCCGGTCGTCGACCGCCACCGGCGGGTCGTTCGCGGCGATGACGTCGATGTCGACCGAGGCAGTAGCCGTGCCCTCGCGATCATCCGTGATCGTGTAGGTGAAGGTGTCCGGACCGGAATACTGGCTGTCCGGCCGGTAGGTGAAGGTGACGCCGTCGTTGCCGTCCACGTCGAGCGAAATGGTGGTGACGACGCTCGACGTACCGTCGGTCGATGTCACGTCGATGGCAAGCGTGGTCTTGGCGCCGAGCGGCGGCGTGCCATGAATTCGGCCGGTCGCCGCATCAATGGAAAGCCACGCCGGCAGTGCAGCACCTCCGCGAAGTACGGCGGAATGGCTCACCGGGCCGGACATGCCGCCAAGCGCCGGCATATCGACGGAAATTTCCGGGATATGAACGGTAAGTGTGCCTGCGGCCGGTTCACTGAACGAAACCAGGCGGATCGGATCGCCGTCGTCGTCACGGTCGTTGCCGAGGAGGTCCGCCAGCGAGAAAGAGAGGGTGCCATCTTCAGTGACGCTGAACCCATCGCTTGACGCATCCGGCTTTTCGCGTTGTGCCTCGATGTTGACGACGATGACGGCGGGCTCCGCGGAGACCGCACCCTTGATGTCGACCGCCGTGTAGGCGACCGCGACCATCCCGAAGAAATCCTCGCCGGTGATCAGCTTCAGGCGTCCGTCTTCGACCACGAGGTTGAAGCCCGAGGCTCCGCCGCTCGTTTGCGGCGCGTCGTCGACGACGAAGTCGCGGATCAGCGAGAAGGCCGGCCGACCGTCCTCGGCCGAGGCGCCCACTTCGATGCGAACCGGAATGCGACCGACATAGACCTCGGGCGCCGTGCCCGAAAGGGTGAGCGTTTCAGGGTCGAATTCCAGCCAATCCGGAAAGTAGAAGCCGGACGTCTTTTCGGCCGAAACGGTTGCATCGTCGGCCACCGGCAGGACGAAGAGACCTTGTGCCGCAAAGTAGGGATCACCGGCCAGGAGCGTGTTGATCGCCGGATCGATCGGCTGTGTCGGGTCGATCAGGAATTCGACGGCAAAACCGTTCTGCGCCGCATTCGTCGGCGTGAAGGCCGCCTGGACGCGCGCAAGGCCGTTATTGGTCGGCGGTGCAACATCCGTATAGGAGAGCTGGCGTGTCGTCGGGTTGAAGGCGAGCCATGACGGCAGGTCCTGACCCGAGGCGAGTTTTGCCGACCAGGTTCCTTCCGACTGGCTGACCGCCATCAGGTCAGCATCATAGGAGATCCCGGCCGAAAGGGCTGCCGTGTCGGTCGGATCGATGACAAAGGTGTCCTCGAAGGTGACGATCTCGCCGCCGGCGGCGGTGTCGGAGAAGGTGAGAGCCAGCGTCAGCGGAGCGGTGGTGCCCTGTGGCGGAACGCCCGTGAAGGTGAGCGTCTCGGCGTTGAAGACAAGCCAGGACGGTACCGGTGAGCCGTCGGCCATCGCAAGCGACACGGTGGCCGTCTGAGAGACAAGCGGCGAGGTAAGCTCGAAGCTTTCACTCTTTTCTGTACGGTTGGTGACGTCGTTGGTGACGACGCCGAGAACCCACGCGTCCTCGAAGAAGATGACGTCACCGTCCGGCTCGATATCGTTGGCGAAGGCTTCCGCCGCGAGGATCATGACCGGCTGATCCTCGATACCGGAAACCACGTCGTCACGCAGGATCGGTCCGTCATTGTCAGGCACGATCGTGATCGAGACGAACGCCTCGTCGAAACCGCCGCGCCCGTCGGAGACGGTATAGGTGAATCCGGCCCGGCCGTTGTAGTCGGCCCTTGGCGTGAAGACGATCATGCCGTCCGCATTGAACTCCACCTTGCCGTTCAGCGGGAAGCGTTCCAGCGCGGAAATCACCAGAAGGTCACCATTCGGATCACTGTCGTTGGCAAGCAGCGATGCCGGATCGATGATGATCGGCTGGTCCTCGATTGTCGTGAAGCCACTGTCGTTGAGGGCGTTCGGCGGGTCGTTCAGCGGGATGACGTTTATCTCGACGGTGCCCGTCGTGCTTGCACCGTGCTCGTCGGTGATCGTGTAGGTGAAGCTTGCGGCTCCGAGCGCGCTGCCGGTGAAGTCGATCGACACCACGCCGTTTGCATCCGTCACGAGCACCGCCGTGCCGTTAACCACATTGCCGAAGCTGGAAAACGAAATGTCGTCGCCTTCGACGTCGGTGTCGTTGCCGATGAGCGACGAGATGAGGATCGGCGTGTTCTGGCCCTGGCGCACCGTGATGCGGTCCCGGCCGATATCGGGTGCATCGTTGACGCCGACGAAGGTGAGTTCCACCTGCGCTGTCGAGACCTCGCCGTTGCCATCGGTGATCGTGTAGCGGAAGCCGGCAAAGCCGTTGTGGTTGACGGAAGGCGAGAAGACGACGTGGTTGCCCTGTATCTGCGCACTGCCGAACGTCGCATTCTCGAACTGGCTTGGGTAGAGCGGCAGGCCATCGGCGCCCAGCGCCGGACCGAATTCGATGATCGTCAGCGTATCGCCATCGACGTCGATGTCGTTGGCAAGGAGCGCCGAGATCGGAATGTAGAGCGGCGTATCCTCGATGCCGGTAAAGACGCCGTCATTGGCGGCCACCGGCGCATCGTTGACCGGGAGCACGTTGACTTCGGCGCGTGCCGTCGATTCCCGGCCGAACTGGTCGCGAACCGTGTAGTCGAAATAGGCATCGCCCCAGAAGTCCCGGGCGCTGCGGAAGGTCACGCTGCCGTCAGCGTTCAGCGTCGCCGTGCCGTTGACGCTGTTGGAGACGGCAATGATCTGCAGGAACTCGGTTCCTTCGCTCGCATCATTGCGGGTCAGCCGGTCGGCGGCGATGACGAGGTCAGTATCTTCGTCGGCAAAGCGGATGACGTCGTTGACCGCGTTGAAGCGGCCAACGCGCGTCAGCACGTCGATATCGTCGCGGTCCCAGACCGTGCCATCGGCAAAGACGATTTCTTCAAGCCCGGTCTCACGGCCGAGGAAGTGGCCGTTCACGAGCGCGGTATCGATCAACAGCCCATCGTCATGTTCGAGTTCGATGAGCAGGCTGTCACCTTGGCGCACGAGGCTGATGTCGGCGCGCCGGACGGCGGCGTCGAAGATCAGCCGGTCGATATCGGCCGCAAGCCCATTCTCCGCGATCGTGTCGGCGCCGGAATCGTAGCCGAAGAGATACATGTCGGAACCGGCGTTGCCGGCGAGATGGTCGTTGCCGAAGCCGGCTTCGAAGACATCGGCATTGGCCGAGCCGACGAACGTGTCGTTGTAGGCCGAGCCGATGAGCTTTTCGACGCTGGTGAGCGTATCGCCAGCCGCTTCCCCGGCAGTGCCAGTGCCAAGCGCCAGGTTGATGCTGACCGCCACCGTTGCCGAACCGTAGTCGGCCGTGTCGAAGCCTGCGCTGCCATCGATCGCGTCGGCGCCGAGGCCGCCGCGGAAGACGTTGTCGGCCGCATCGCCGATCATCACGTCGTTGTGGTAGCTGCCGACGATCAGTTCGATCGAGGTGAAGACGTCACCCTGCGCATCGCCGCCGCCGGCGGCCGTGTTGGCGAGATTGATCGTCACGCCCTCGCTCGAAAGCAGGTACTCGACGCGGTCGATACCGTCCCCGCCCTCAAGCACGTCCGCACCCCGGCCGCCGACGAGAACGTCGTTGCCGGCGCCACCGATAAGCACGTCGTCACCACGCCCGCCGATGAGCACGTTTGCAGCCGCCTCGCCCTCCAGCCGGTCGTTGAAATCGCTGCCGGTCAGGTTCTCGATGCTTACCAGCGTATCACCGGCCGCATCGCCGCCAAGAGCTGTGCCTGCTATCAGGGAGACCGCAACAGCGGCAAGCGAGGTCGAGTAGTCTGCCGTGTCGGAGCCTTCACCGCCGTTGAGGGTGTCGGCGCCCGCGCCGCCTTCCAACCGGTCGTCGCCGAGCCCGCCCTCGAGCGTATCGGCGCCGCCGCGGCCGCGCAGGATGTCGTTGCCCTCGCCGCCGGAGAGCCTGTTGTCGGCGGCATTGCCGGCAAGCTCGTCGGCAAAACGTGTGCCGTAGAATGCCTCGATGTTGAAGTAGAGGTCGCCCTGGGCATAGCCGCCCTGGCCGATCAGGGCCTGCAGGTCGGTGCGAATGCCGATGTTCGAGGCGCTGAAATCGACGAGGTCATAGCCATCGCCGCCGTCGATACGGTCGGCGCCGTCGCCGGCGATGATGATGTCGTCGCCTTCACGGGCGAAGATGTCGTCGTCGCCACCGAGGTCGTCGATGCGCTCGCCAAGATGCGTTCCGATCAGCAGATCGCGGATGGCCGTGCCGGTAATAGTCCCTGCATGCTGGTCGGTCACGACGCCTGAGACCGTGCCATCGTCCTCGACGCCGTGTTCGTCCGCGATCGTGTATTCGAGCGACGTGGCGCCGGAGAAACCACGGTCATACTCGATGACGACGAACTCGCCATTGTAGATCGACGCCCTGCCGTGCTGCAGCGAGCGGATGCCGACGAAGCGCAGCAGGTCGAAATCACGCGGATCGAGATCCACGTCGCTGTCATTGGCCATCAGGTCCGAAATGCGCAGGACGAGCGGCCGGTCGAGCGAGGTCGAGCCGAAGTCGGCGGCTGCCGTCGGTGCGTCGTTGACCGGAATGATGACGATCCTGACGGTTGCCGTGTCGGTGCCGTCGGCGTCGTCCGTGACGGTATAGGCGAAGCTGCTTTCCTGGGTGCTGTTGAGCGCCGGGGTGAAGAGGATGTCGCCTTCCGGCGTGAACGAAACCGAGCCGTGCATACCGAGACCGCGAGCAATCGAGATGATCCGCAGCGGATCGCGGTCGATATCGGTGTCGTTGGCAAGCAGGGCAGAAATCGGGATGACGGTCGGTACATCCTCGTAGATCGTGATCGTGTCGTTTGCGGCAACCGGCGGTGCATCGCCGACCGGCTCGAAATAGAGGGTGACAGTGCCGTCGTCGACGAGACCGCCTTCGTCCGAGATGACGTAACGGAAGGTCGCTTCGCCCCAGAAGTTCGCGTCCGGCGTGAAGCGGATCGTGCCGTCGCCGAGCAGCTCTGCCGTGCCGTTCTCCGAGTAGCTGATCGTTTCGATCGTCAGGGCAAAGCCGTCGATGTCGCGGTCGTTGGCCAGCAGGTCGGCGATATTGATGATGAGCGGCGTGTCCTCGGTGCCGCGCAGATAAGTGCCGCCTGCGCTCCTGTAGCTGTCGTCCCGGGCTTCGGGCGCATCGTTGACCGGCGCGACGTCGACGTCCACACGAGTTTCGACCTTGCCGCCCTGGCCGTCGTCGACCGTGTAGAAGAAGTGGGCCTGGCCGAAGAAGTTGGCTGCAGGGGTAAACAGCACCGTCTGATTATCGAAGAGCTGGACGCTGCCACCGTAACCGTTGCGTACTGACGCAATGGCCATCAGGTCGCCGTCTCGTTCGATGTCATTGGCAAGAAGCGAGGCGGCGGTCAGAAGCAGCGGCGCATCCTCGTTGGTCGCTATGCTGTCCGGGGCCGGCTCGGGAGCGTTGTTGACCGGCCGGACATTGACGGTGATCGTCGCCGTGTCGGTCGCGCCGGACGCGTCGGAGACCGTGTAGGAGATCGTCGCCTGTCCGAAGAAGAACGGCGCCGGGCGCACGACGATGTAGCCGTCGGCCGTCAGCTCGGCGACCAGATCAGGCGTGCCGGTGACGCTCGTCACCTTGAGCTTGTCACCGTCGATGTCGATGTCGTTGAGAACGAGTGTCTTCGTGTCGATCTCGAACGGGACGTCCTCGTCCGTCGCAAAGCCGCTGTCGTTGCGTGCATCCGGCGCATCGTTCTGTGGCGTGACATTGATGTAGACGACGCCTTCCGCGCGGCCGCCTTCCGGTGTGTTGGCCACATAGCGGAAGGAGGCCAGCCCGTTGAAATTCGCCGTCGGCGTGAAGCTGATCTGGCCGTTGCTCGCAAGGCTCACATGGCCGTTCACGGCATCGAGCACCTGCGCGACGATCATCCGGTCGCCATCGACGTCGTTCGAGAGCAGCCGCTCGGTCGAGATCTGTAGGAAGCCGTCCTCGGCCACCTCGAAGCCATAGTCGTCCTTGGCTTGCGCCAAAGGCGTGACGCGAACGCTGACCGTGGCCGTGGTCAGGCCGTTTCGGCCATCGGATACCGTATAGGTGAACTGCGCCGGGCCGGTGTAGCCGGGGTGCGCCGTCACCACGATGTTGCCCACCGCGTCGATTTCGGCATCGACATTGTCGTCGCCGGTCACCGCAATGACGGAGAGCGTGTCGCCGTCGGCATCGAAATCGTTCAGCAGCAATTCGGCCCTGGACAGAACTAGCGGTGCATTGGTCTTGAACGAGTAGATGCCGTCCTCGACCGCGACCGGCGCCTTGTTTTCCAGAAGATCAAGGATCGTCTGGCGCGTCCAGACGACGCCATTCGAGAAGACGATTTCCTCGATGCCGGACCCATCGGTCGCCAGCATGTCGCGAATGGTGATTGAATCCTTGCCCGTGGCGAAGGTGAGAACGACATCGTCACTCGCCTTGAAAAGACGCGACACCGTGGTTTCCATCGACAGGAGGTCGGCAAGGACGAGGCGGTCGCCGAGGCTGGTTGAGCTGTCTTCGATCGTGTCCTGGCCGTCGCCCTTGGCAAAGCGATAGGTATCGGCGCCCTGATAGCCGATCAGCCAGTCGTTGCCGCCGAGCCCGTTCAGGATGTCGGCGCCGTCAAAGCCGCGGACGGTCTCGCCTTGCTGGGTCGAGGCGAAGCGAAGCGCCGCCGCGCGCATGTCGGCCAGCGTCCATGTGATGCCGTCAGAGAAGGTGATCGTTTCGATGCCGTTGCTACCGCTTGCAAACGTGTCGGCAAGCGTCAGGCGGTCCTGGGCCCCCTTGAAGCGCAGAACGAGATCGAAGCCTTCCGGCGGACTGCGGCGCGCGTAGACGAGATCGGTCGAAGCGATATCGTCGAGCACAAGCCGGTCGCCCACGCTGTTGCTGTCGTCGGCGATGCGATCGTCGCCGTCGCCGGATTTATAGTGGTAGGTATCGCTGCCCGCGCCGCCGATCATAAGGTCGACACCGGCGCCGCCGCGGATCGTATCGGCCGCATCGCTGCCGATGATCTGGTCGTTGCCGCTGGTCTCCGAGCCGAAGACGAGCGAGGCCTTGATCGTGTCGATCGAGATCGTCTCGCCGGTGTCGACGATGACGACGCCCTCGATCCGGTCGGCTGTGCCGTTCATCAGCCCATTGATGACCGTGATGGTTTCACCGGAGGTGCCTAGGCGAATGATGAGGTCCTGGCCGTCGCGACCGCGGCGGGTGAAACTGATCTCGCTTGCCGCGTAGCCCGAGATTTCAAGCCGGTCGACACCGTTGCCGAAGTCGCGGATCGTGTCGGAGCCGTCGCCGCGCGCGAAGCGATAGACGTCGTCTCCATTGCCACCGGACAAGTAGTCGCTGCCGGCAAGGCCGGCCAGTGTATCGGCAGACGACGTCCCCGTGAGGCGGTCGTCATTGGGGGTGGCAACATTGCGGATCGCCAGACCCTCGATCATCGCCTTGGTCCAGACCGTGCCATCGTCAAAGCGCACGGTCTCGATCCCCATCAGCGACGAGGCGAGGAACGAGTTGCGGATGGTGATGCGGCCGGCATCGCCTGTGCCTGCGGCGGATTCCGCAATGAGAAGGTCGAGATCGTCGCCGACCCCGCGCCGTACCTGGATCGAGGCAGGATCGATGCCGACGAGCACAAGAACGTCGCCCGCCTGATTTTCCCCATCGATGATCAGGTCGTAACCGTCACCGCGGCTGTAGGTGTAGGTATCGGCGCCGTAGCCGCCGCTCAGGACGTCGTTGCCACGGCCGCCGGCGAGTTGATCGTCGCCGTAGAACCCGTTGATCGTATCGTTGCCAGCCGTGACGCGACCTGCGAGAATCTTCGCCTTGATGTCGGCGATGGTCCAGACGGTGCCGTCCTCGAAGCGGAACTCCTCGATCTGGTCTTCCGCGCTCTGGTCGAGCGTGTTGACGATCGTCAGTTCGTCGGTGCTGCCGGCAAAACGGATGACGAGCGAATCCGCCGGATAGCGGCTTTCACTGAAGCTCAGGTCCGCCGGCGCATAGCCGCGGATGAAGACGACGTCGGTATCGCCGTTGCCGTTGTCCTCGATGACATCGCGACCATCGCCGCGATTGAAAACATAGGTGTCGGAGCCGTCGCCCCCGTGGAGGTGGTCATCGCCGCGTCCGCCGGTCAGCGTTTCCGACGTGGTAAAGCCCGTCACCACGTCGTCGGCATCGGTCTGCGATTGCTCGATGGCGATGCGCTGGTAGTCGGCCAGAAGCCAGGTCGTTCCATCATCGAACACGATGCTTTCAACGCCGCGCTCGAAGTACGGGTTGAGCGTGTTGACGATGCGGATGACACCGCCGTCGCCTGCGCCTGCCGCACTCTCGGCGATGATCAGGATGGCATCCGAGCCATCGCGCACGAGGCGGACGTCTGCAACAGCGATGCCCTGCAGGCGCAGCTTGTCGGCAGTGCCCCCAAAGGTGGCGTTCTCGTCGATGACGTCGATACCGTCACCGCGCGCATAGATATAGGTGTCGTTACCCTCGCCGCCGGAGATCCGATCGTCGCCCTTGCCACCCGCGAAGATATCGGAGGTGGTGAAGCCGAAGATGTCGTCGTCGCCGGCCGTGGTCTGCGCGGCGATCGCCATTTCCCTCAGTGTGTTCATCGTCCAGGTGGCGCCATCGGCGAACTGGATGGTCTCGATGCCGCGCTCAAAATAGGGATTGAGCGTGTTGGAAAGACGGATACGCCCGCCATCGCCACCGCCTGGCGCTGTTTCGGCAATGAAGAGGACCGCGTCGGCGCCGTCCGAACGGACGGAGACCGCGGAAGCGGTAATGTCGGCGAGGATGAGCTTATCCGCCGTGCCGCCGAAGGTTGTGCCCTCGTCGATTACATCGTTACCATCGCCGCGCCGGTAGGTGTAGGTGTCGTTGCCTTCGCCGCCAACGATGACGTCGTCGCCGCCACCGCCTTCGAAGCTTTCGCTCGCCGTCGAACCGAGGATCGTATCCCCACCTTCGCTCGTCTGGAGATCGATGGCGCGGGCGCGCAGCATATCCGGCGTCCAGATTGTGCCGTCGTCGAAGACGATCGTTTCCACGCCGCGTTCGAAATACGGATCGAGCTGCTGATAGATGCGGATGCGACCGCCGTCACCCGCACCGGCAGCACTTTCTGCGATGATCAAGACCGCGTCCGAGCCATCCTTGCCGACCGTTACCTGGGACGCGAGGATGCCGCGCAGCACGATCGAATCTGCCTTGCCGTCGAAGGTGCCGGTCTCGTTGACGACGTCCGCCCCGTCTCCGCGATTGTAGACGTAGGTGTCGTTTCCGTTACCGCCGATCAGGATGTCGTTGCCAGCGCCGCCGGCAAGCGTGTCGTTGCTCGAGAACCCATAGATGACGTCGTGACCGGCGGTGGCGCGGCTCGACAGCAATGCGGCGCGGATTGCAAGCATGGTCCAGACGGTGCCGTCTGCGAACTCCACCCGTTCGACGCCTGCCTGTCCGCTCTGAACCACGGATTGCAGGAGCCTGATGACGCCGCCGTCACCCGCACCGGGGGTGCTTTCGGCAATAGTCAGGACCGTGGTGTTGCCATCCGCGCGCACGGAGACTGCCGTCGGCAGAACACCTGAAAGCACAAGTCGGTCGGTCGTGCCGCTCGAATTGCTTTCGTCGATGATGTCGCTGCCGTCGCCACGGGTCCAGCGATAGGTGTCGTTGCCGGCTCCGCCGGCAAGCAGATCGACCCCACCATTGCCGGAAAGCGTATCGTCGGCGGAAGACCCGACGATGGAATCGGCATAGGCGGTGCCGTTATAGGCGACAGCGCCAATGATCGATGCCTTGCTGACCGTCGAACCGTCGGCGAAGCGCACGGTTTCCACGCCGCGAGAGGCGAGCGAGGTGTCGAGCAGCGCATCGATGAGGATCGATCCGCCATTGCCGGCGCCGGGTGCTGTTTCCGCAATCCGGATTTCGACGCTGGAGCCCACACGGTGATAGGAAACGAAGGCGGCTGCGATGTCGGCCAGCACCAGCGTGTCGCTGCCGCCGTTGGCGAGCGTGTCGATCACCCGACTGCCGTCGCCGCGCTCGTAGGTGAAGGTCACGTTGCCGTTCGACCCGACGACGTAGTCGACGGCGTCGGTCGGCCCACCCGGGTTGCCCGCTTGCGCCTCGCCCATCAGCGTTTCGATCGATACGGCCTCGCCACCGGCAAAGCGGATCGTGTCGACGCGGGTGTAATCAGCGGCATTCGCATGGAACGCATTTTTCAGCGTCACCGAACCCGCCAGGCGGCCAAGTGCGGCATCTGCCTGCACGGCACCGATCAGATTGTCTCCGTTGCGCATCCAGTGCACGCCACTGCGCCCGATGTCCGCAAAATGCAGCACGTCGCCTGCCGATTCCGGATAGGAGGTCCAGCCGTCCTCGACAATGATGTCATGGCCATTGCCGTTGCGATAGACGTAGGTGTCGGTAAAGGAACCGCTCGCCTGGATATGATCGTTGCCGGCACTGAGTTCGTAGGTGAGGCCGGTTCCGGCATTCACGACGGTATCGTCACCCGAAGTCAGCTGGCCGGCGACATAGGCCCGCGCGATTTCCGTCTGGTCCCAGGCCGTACCGTCGGCAAAGGTGATCGAGTTGATCTCAACGAGGCCATATGAGCGAGAATATCCGTCGAGAATGCGAATGCTGCCGCCATCGCCAGCGCCGGGCGCACTATCGCCGATCTTGACGATCATGTCGTCGGCGTGGCGCAGGATCGAGACCGATCCCGGGTTGATGCCGTCAAACACGACGTTCAGCTCGGAAGAGCCGGTTTCGACGATGTCATGACCGTCGCCACGTGCGTAGACGAACGTATCGACCCCGCTCTTCGTCTTCAGGATGTCATTGCCCTCCCCGAGGTCGAAGGTCTCGTCGAGCACCGTGCCATAAACGGTGTCGTTGCCGGGCGTTTGGGAGCCTGTCCGAAGTTTCTGGGCGAGGTCGGCGGTCTCCCAGACCGCGCCATCATCGAAGAGGACGCGCAAGCCTCTGAATTCGCTGGCGTTGTCAGCTGCGGAGATCAGCGTGATCGTCCCCGCATCCGAACCGTCGGGCGATCTGCCCGCAATCGTCAGCAGGATGTTGCCGTTGGCGATGCTTGCCGAGACCTCCGCTGCGGCGACGTCGTGCAGAACGATCTCACCGGCTACTCCCCCGGTCCAATAGTCCGCGTCCCGATAGGCATCGTGGACTTCGCCACGGGTATAGACGTAGGTGTCATGCCCATAGCCTCCCTCGGCATAGTCGTTGCCAAGGCCGAGCTCGATCACGTCCTCGCCAGAGGTGCCGGTGAAGCGATCGTTGCCGTCCGTCGGCGGGTAGGCATTGGGGATGTCGATGCCATCGGGCTCGTAGGAGACCACGTGCTGGCTGATCGTAGCGGGCGTCCAGATGGTCCCGTCGGCAAACTCGATTTCCTCGATACCGAGACCGCCTGCGGCGAGCGTGTTCATCGCCGCGAATGACGGTACTTCGCCACCACCCTCGGCCGGCGCCATCAACAGGACGATCTTTGCGCGGGCCGAAGCATCGCCGGCGTTCTCGTCGATCGACAGCACGTAGGTCTGACCGCCCGGCGAAGAGACGCGAACGTCCGAAGGCAGGATGTCGCTGAGGACCAGCCGGTCGAATTCGCCCGGATTGTCCGTCATGTCGTGGAAAATGTCGTTGCCGTCGCCGCGGGCATAAACATAGGTGTCGCTGCCACCGCCGACGACTGACATCTCCGGATTGTCGCCGTCGTAGATGTAGCTGCTTACCGCCGAGTTCGTGCGTATGTCGTCACCCGCCGTACCGCCCAGCATTTCCATTGAAGAAACGCTGAGGCCGGAGGCGATATCCATGGTCGACAGAACGGTGCCGTCGTCGAGCACGATTTCGCCGAAGGGGAAATAGGCGACGCCGTCGTTTCCGGCAGCCGAATTGAAATCCGGACGGAAGACAATCCGGTCTTCGCTTGTCGTAAAGGTAAGGGTGATCTCGCCCGGTTCGATCGGATCGACCGAGAAGACCAGCTCGGCGGCGGTGTAGCCGTGCAGGTTGAGAGTATTGACGACTTCGATGCCGGGTGGATCGACGACGAGATCACGGCCATCGCCGCGCGTGAAGTGATAGGAATCGGCGCCCTCACCACCCGCCAGCACGTCGTTGCCGGCACCGCCCGTCAGCGTTTCGTTGTCGTAGGCGCCGAAGAGAACATCGTCGCCGGTCGTGCCGTCGATTACGGCATCGACGATGATCAGGTCGGCGATATCGGCCTGCGTCAGCACCGCCCCGTCGTCAAGGATGATATCACCGAAGCTGAAGCCGGACGTCTCGCCGTTCGACGACGCGAAAACGATGCGATCTTCGCTGCCGACGAAGGTCAGGATCACGACGGAAGGATCGGCCGTATCGCGGGTGAACACGAGATCGGAAGCCACGTAGCCGGAAAGGTGCAGGATGTTGAGGTCCTGCGGTCCTTCCACCGCACCGTCGCCGGACGCGTCGAGGACGATTTCCTTGCCATCGCCCCGAGCGAAACGATAGGCGTCGCTGCCGTCCTCGCCGATCAGGAAGTCGTCACCGAGGCCGCCGGTGAGATCGTCATCGCCGCCGCCGGCGCGAACGATGTCGTTGCCCGCGAGCGCGTCGATAACGTTGTCGAGTGCGCCATGGGCGAGCACGTCATCGCCGGTCGTGACGGGCAGCGTCGGCATCGCCATGGTGGCGATCGTCGCGCGATCCAGCGTGACGCCGTCCGCAAAGGCGATCGTGTCGACCCCGTTGCGGTAATCGGCCCCGACATCGAAGAAATCGCGGATGCGCAGCGAGCCACCGCCATTGACATGGATGATCAGGTCGTCGGCATCGTCAAAGCCCGGTCCAAAAGAGACGGCCGTGGAAGCGATGCCACTCATGGTCAGCGTGTTGACGTCGGCCAGATCATAGGCGTAGTCGCTGATCGTGTCGTGTCCGCCGCCGGCGGCATAGGTGTAGCTGTCGGACCCTCTCCAACCGTCGAGGAACTCGTTCAGAGCGGTGCCGACGAACGTTCCGTCGCCGCTGAGGTAAACGGTCTCCGTCGGATCAACAGGGTGTTCGACGATGGTGGCCTGGATCTCTGAAGCGTTCCATACGGTGCCATTGGCGAAGATGATCTGCGACAGGAGCGACAGCCCGTTGCTGAACCGGATCGAATTCTTGCCATCAAGAGTTTCGACCGTGAGGCTTCCGTCGCCGAAAGTTCCGCCGCGGATGACGATATCGGAGGCATTGAGGTCGGTGAGCTTCAGCGTGTCGGCGCCGCCATAAAGAATGTTGCGCGACACCGTGTCGTGCCCGTCGCCGCGCGCAAAGACGATCGTATCCGTGCCGTAGCCGGTCTCGATATTGTCATCGCCCTTCCCACCGGCAACCGTCTCGTTGTTGTCCCAGGTAACGATGAGGTCGTTGCCATCCGTCGTCATGGACGCGAGCAGGCGCGAGCGAACATCGGCCATCGACCAGACCGTGCCATCGTCGAAACGGATCTGCTCTATCGTATCGGCATAGTCGCCGTTGAGCGTGTTTTCGACGGTCAGTTCGTCGTTAGAGCCGGCAAAACGGATGACGAGCGTGTTGGCCGAACCACTCCCCTGCGAGAGGCGCACGTCGGATGGCGCATAGCCGGTGATGCGAACGACATCGGTATCGCCGCCGCCTGCCTCCTTGATGCGGTCGGCGCCATCACCCCGTGCAAAAATATAGGTGTCGCTGGCATCCTTGCCCGACAGCCAGTCGCTGCCGCCGGCGCCAGACAGGGTATTGACGGCGTTGTCGCCATCGACGACCTGATCGGAATCAGGGTCGACCGCACTGCCGACACGGTCGACGATATCGGCCACGGACCACACCGTGCCATCGTCGAACACGATCTGCTCGATCTGGCCGGCAATGTCACCATTAAGAGCATTGATGACGCTCAGGCGGTCGCTCGTGCCGGCGAAGCTGATCTCCAGCGTCGCCTGGTTGAAACGCGACGCCGTCAACGTCAGCTCGGCCGGCGTATAGCCGCTGATGCGCAGGACATCTGTACCGCCGTCGCCGGCGTCGAAGACTACGTCATGGCCGCCGCCGCGGGCGAATTGATAGGTGTCGCTGCCGGCCCCGCCGGAAAGCCGGTCGTTGCCGAGCCCGCCGCCAAGTGTCTGGCTGCCGCTGCCCGTAGAGATGGCGTCGTTGCCGTTGGTGCTCCAGCCATTTGCCAGGCGCGCCTTGATGCTGGCGATCGTCCAGACCGTGCCGTCGGCAAAGCGTATTTCCTCGATCTGGTCCTCGCTACTGCCGGAAAGCGTGTTGACGATCATCAGTTCGTCGTTGCTGCCGGCAAAGCGCAGGACGAGCGAGGACGGAGAGAGACTGTCGGCGGAGATGGAGACGTCGGCCGGAACATAGCCGTTGATGACGACGACGTCGGTGTCACCATTGCCGTTGTCTTCGATCCGGTCGATTCCGTCGCCGCGATTGAACGTGTAGGTGTCGCTGCCATCGCCGCCGATCAGGCGGTCGTTGCCGGTGCCGCCGGGCAGGCTTTCGTTGGCGCTTGTCAGCGAAATCCAGTTGTCGCCGCTGAGATCCGTTCCGGTCGGCAGGCGGGCGATGACATCAGCGATCGTCCAGACGGTGCCGTCGTCGAAACGGATCTGCTCGATCTGGTCCTCGGCGCTGGCGGAGAGCGTGTTGACAATCGTCAGCACGTCGCTGGTGCCGGCAAAACGAATGATCAGCGTGTCGGCCGCATCCACCGAGCGGCTGACCGAGACATCCGCAGGCACATAGCCCGATATCCTGACGACATCGGTGTCATGCCAGCCGTTGTCCTCGATCGTGTCCTGGCCATCGCCACGGTTGAACGTGTAGGTATCGTTGCCGTCGCCGCCGACAAGCCGGTCGATGCCAAGGCCGCCTGCGACCGCGTCATCGCTGTTGAAGGCGGAGATGGCATCGTTGCCGTTGGTCTTCCAGCCGGCAAGCAACCGCGCCTTGACGTCAGCGATCGTCCAGATGGTGCCGTCATCGAAGCGGATCTGCTCGACCTGATCGTCGGTGCTCTGCTCCAGCGTATGCAGGATCGTCAACTGATCCTGCGTGCCTGCAAAACGCACGATGAGGCTGTCAGAAGAAACGGGCGAGCGCTCGAGGATGACCTCGGAGGGCAGGTAGCCGGAAATGCGCACGATATCGGTATCGTGCCAGCCATTCTCCTCGATCGTATCCTGCCCGTCTCCACGAGCAAAGACATAGGTATCACTGCCATCGCCGCCGTTCAGCGTGTCGTTGCCGAGCCCCCCGCCGAGCGTGTCGTCGGCGTTGAAGCCGACGATGCGGTCACTTGCCGCCGTCTTCCAGCTGGCCAGCAGACGGGCCTTGACGTCGGCGATAGTCCAGACGGTGCCGTCGTCGAAGCGGATCTGTTCGATCTGGTCCTCGGTGCTCTGCTCCAGCGTCTGGCGGATCGTCAGACGGTCATTGCTGCCGACGAAACGGATGACCAGACTGTCGGACGAGACCGCCGACCGTTCGAGGACGACCTCGGACGGAAGGTAGCCGGATATCCTGATGACATCGGTGTCGTGCCAGCCATTGTCGTCGATCGTGTCTTCGCCGTCGCCGCGGGCAAAGAGATAGGTATCGCTGCCGTCGCCGCCGATGAGGAGATCCTGGCCGCCGCCGCCGGCTACAATGTTATCCGAATTGAAGCCGACGATGCGTTCGCTTCGGTCCGTCTTCCAGCCGGCAAGCAGTCGTGCCTTGAGGTCCGCGATGGTCCAGACGGTGCCATCGTCGAAGCGGATCTGCTCGATCTGGTCCTCGTCGCTCGCTTCGAGTGTGCGCAGAACCGTCAGCTGGTCGTTGGTGCCGGCGAAGCGGATAATCAGGCTGTCGGCCGAAGACACCGCGCGATCGAGAATGACATCGCTCGGAAGGTAGCCGGAAATGCGGATGACGTCCGTGTCGCGATTGCCGTTGTCCTCGATTGTGTCCTGCCCGTCGCCGCGGGCAAACAGGTAGGTATCGCTGCCATCGCCGCCGGAGATGCGATCGTTGCCCTTGCCACCGGCAAGCTGCTCGTCGCCGGTATAGCCGGTGATAATGTCGTCGCTGTCGGTGCCGGCATCCGCGACGCTCAGCGCAAGGATCTGGGCATGGGTGATCGTCGAGCCATCCTCAAAGCGGATGGTTTCGATGATGTCGTCCGCCGACCCGATGCCTCCGACGACATAGATCCGGTCATTCGTGCCGGCAAAGGTGATCGTATAGTCGTTGGGCGCTGCCACTGACCGCTTGATGGTCACGTCGGATGCCGTGTAGCCGCGGATCTCGATGACATCGGCCGGCGTGGAGGAGGTGGAGCCGTTGTCCTCGATGACATCTTCTCCGTCGCCACGGCGGAAGACATAGGTGTCGCCGCCGTTGCCGCCGGAGAGGTAGTCGTTACCGCCCTCGCCGAACATCGTGTCGGCGCCGCTCGTGCCGGTGAGCGTCTCGGCCTGTCCCGCCTGCCTGGACTGAGCGAGCCTGAACAGCACCTCCGTCATCGTCCAGATGGTGCCGTCCTGGAAGGTAAACTTGGAGATGTGACGGCCGTTCTGATTGAAGCCGCCGATCACGATTATCTCGTCACCGCCGGCAAAGCGCAGGATGAGATCGTTGGCGCGGTCCGGATGCCGGATCACGGTCACGTCGGCCGGACCATAGTCCGCAATCACCAGTTGGTTGATGTCGCCTGGCGCACCCTGGTCGTTGATGATGTCGCGACCATCGCCGCGCTGATAACGATAGGTGTCGCTGCCGCCCATGCCGGCCAGAAAGTCGTTGCCGGTGCTGCCGGTCAGGACATCCGCTTCGCCGGTGGCAATGATCTCGTCGTCAAACGCGGTGCCGCGGTTGACCACGGTCTGGAAGAGGAAGGCGCGCGACCAGGTCGTGCCATCGCCGAACTTGATGCTGTCGATGCCGCTGCCGCTTCCCATGCGCAACAGGACCTCGTCGTCGGTGCCGGCGAAGGTCAAAAGCAGGTCATCGCGATCCGAAACTGGCTTGCTGACGATGACGTCCGCCGGCCGGTAACCGGTGATTTCAAGAACATCCGTGCCGGCCGTGTCGGCAATCACGTCGCGGCCGTCGCCGCGCGTGAAGACATAGGTGTCGTTGCCGCCAGCACCCTGAATGTCGTCGTCGCCACCCTTGCCTTCGATCCGATCTGCGAGCGAGGAGCCGGTGATCACGTTGTCGTGCGCATTGGCCTGCGAGAGCATCGCCGCCGCGATGACGGTCGCGCGATCCCAGACGACGCCGTCTGCAAACTGGATGACCGGAATGTTCGCGCTGTTGAGCGCGCCGCGAATGCGCACGATATCTCCGGAGGCCGGGAAGGTGATTGCCAGGTCCTGACCCGTCAAGTCAAGGTGACGCACCACTGCGTCCTTGGAATCGAGATCCTCGAAGATCAGACGGCTGCCGGCCGCCTGCTGGCTGGTGTCGATAATGTCGGTGCCGTCGCCGGCCGCAAAACGCAGGATCGTCTGGTTGCCGGCATAGATGAGATCATCGCCGCCTTGACCACCGGCGTCGATCTGACCGCCCGTACGGGTATCGATGATGTCGGCGCCGCCGGTTTGCTGTGCTGCGACCAGAAGCCCCCAGACCTCATCCATGGTGATGCCGGAACCGTCGGCAAAGACGAAGCTTTCGATCCGCCCGGCATTGACGTTGCGCAGCGCGCCACCGTGGATGATCAGCGTGTCGTTCATACCCTCGAGCCGGATCAGCAGATCGCCGTCCTCGTCGGAGAAACGAACCATGCTGGAGTTGACGGTGGCGCCGAAGAGAATCCGGTCGATGCCGGCGGTGTCACGAACGGAATCGTTGCCCGAATCGAGGCCGAAGCGGTAGTCGTCGTTGCCGCTGCCGCCTTCCAATTCATCCGAGCCGGCCCCGCCGTCGAGCACGTCGTTGCGGCCGTCGAAGCCGACCAGCACATCGTCGCCGGCCGTGCCGACGAGCATGCGCGTGCGGATTTCGTCGAGGCTGAGCGAGGTGCCGTCGGCAAAAATGAACTGCTCCACCGGCCGCGTCGACAGGCCGTCTACGATGGTCAGCCGATCCTCGCCGTTCCCGAGGTCGAAGATGAGATCGAAACCATCGCGCAGGATCCGGAGCGACGCGAGGTCGACCGTCGAGCCGAAGACAATGCGGTCAACCGTTCCCGTCACGCCATCGGTGCGCTCCTGAATGGTGTCGAGGTCGTAGGCACCGCCGAAGGCGTAGGTGTCGCCCTCGCGCCCGCCGATCAGCGTGTCGTCACCTTCGCGTCCGTCAAGTACGTTCTGGCTGTTGAGCGCGCCTTCGATCCGGTCGTCGCCGCGCGATCCGCCGACGATCGCCAGCCGCTCCTCGATGTCGGAGACGTGCCAGCGCGTACCGTCCTTGAATTCGAACCATTCGATCTGGTCTTCAATGGCACGGAACTGGTTGCGTACACGCAGCGTATCGGTTCGCTGGTCGATCGAAATCAGCAGATCGTCGCCGTCCTTGGTGAAGACGGCGTTGTGAATGGTGACGTCGTCGCCGAAGCGGATTGTATCGTCTTTCTCCTTGCCGTAGCTGTCCGCCCAGCGCACGGCACGCTGCCGGTCGACGATCACGTCGTTGCCGTAGCCGACGTCGAAGAGATAGCTGTCTCCGTCGCTGCCGCCGACAAGCGTGTCGTCGCCGCCCCGCCCGTCGATCGTTTCGGCGAAGTCGGTGCCGGTCAGCGTCTCGCCCGCGACGGTCCCGACGAGGTCGATATCCTCCGGATTGAGATCCTTGTGGCTGACGATGCGGTCGGCAAAGACGAAGGTCTCGATCGCATTCCCTTGACCGCCAGCGCGATTGTACTGCTGCTCCAGGATGATCTGGTCGGCCGAGCCGCGCAATCTCAGGATGAGCGTCGTGCCGGCGCGGGCAAATTCGACATCGTCGAGGTCTATGCCTTCGAGGATCAGGCGGTCCCGTTCACCTCCGCTGTCGAAGACGGTGTCGGTTCCGTAGCCGCGCGAGAAGATGTAGGTGTCCGAGCCGCCCATCCCCTCGAGGCGGTCGTTGCCGGTGCCGCCGTCATGCGTGTTGGCGATGTCGAAGCCGTAGATGACGTCGTCACCCGGGGTGCTCGAAAGATCGATGAAATGCTGGGCGAGCTTGACGTAATCCCAGACGGTTCCGTCGGCAAATTCCAGCCGCTCCACCATGTCGCGGAAGCCGAACAGCAACTCGGAGAGATACTGATCCTTCAGGATCACCGCGTCGTTCGTTCCCTTGACGCGCATCGTGACCGTGGCCGAGGCGCCGTCGCGCTCGTACTCGAAATCGGTCCAGCGCAGGCCATTGGTGAATTTCAGGGTGTCATAGCTGGTGCCGAAGAAATCGTCAGCGCCGTCTTCCACCACGTCACGGCCGTAGTTGCGGCCGTAAGTGTAAGTGTCGTCCTGCGCGCGACCGACGAGCACGTCGTCACCCTTGCCGCCGTCGAGCCTATCGTCGTTGTTGAAGCCGTAGATGATATCGGCGCCGTCCGTCTTCAGGTCGATCAGCACCCGCGCCATCAGGTCCGTATGGCTGAGGAACGAGCCGTCGGCGAAGCCGACATTCTCGATACGGTGCGGGAAGAGCAGACCGAGCAGGAGGACGTTGGCCCAGTAGAACTGGTCCTCAATCGTGACCTGGTCGCCGGTCGGGTTGCCGTTTGCATCGATGATGTTGATGACGAGGTCGTTGCTCTCGCCGGCACGGTAGAGCTTCAGATTGTCAGGCGTGATCGCGCCGCCGAACTGCAGGAAGTCGTATTTCCCTTGTTCGGTGTCGCTCCACCAGTCGTTGCTTTCGACGATGCGGTCCTTGCCGTCGCCCGCCAGGAAGACATAGATGTCGCCGTCACGGCCGCCGCGCAAGACATCGTTGCCCTTGCCGCCCTGGATATAATCCTTCGATTCCGTGCCGAGCACCAGATCGTCGGTGGCAAGCGGATGGCTCACGGCCTTGGCGATTTCCAGACGATCCCAGATTACGCCATCGGCAAACACGATCGAAGCGATCTGGGTCGCCGGCGCGAAATTGTACTTCTTGAAGAGCGGATCGATCTTGTCGCCGAGGAACTGGTTCTTGATCCTGAGCACATCGTCGGTGCCGATCACCTGGATGACGAGGTCCTGGCCGTCGCGCGTCGCATAGACGTCCGTCGACCGGGCATGGGCGAAGCGCACCTGATCGGGCTGCTCTCCGCGCATGATGTTGTCGACATCGGCGATCGTATCCTGGCCGAAGTTCTTGCCGACAAAATAGACGTCGGCATCGCGACCGCCATTGTATTCCTGGGTCGTCTCTGAGGTGACGTAAATGTAGTCGACGCCGGCCGTGCCGTTGACCGTTGCCGCATCGGCCGCATTGCCTACGAGGCGCGTTTCGTCGACGCCGAAGGCGTCGAGCACGGCTGCAAGGTCGATATCGATGCCGACGTTCTCGAAGGCCGGCAGCAGCATCTGGAAAATGAACGCCTTGTCGAGCTTCATCGTGCCGGTGACGAAGTTGCCGGTGTTATCAAGCTTGTAGTCCGGATAGACGATCTCGAGGATTTCCTTCCAGGCGACGAGATAGTCGTAGGCCGGCGTCGCGCCATCGGGCGCGCGCTCGAAGATCGCCTCGAACACCGGCGCAAGCTCGCGGTCTGTCGTCGCGTAGAACTTGTCGGTCTGAACGTCATAGGCCAACCCGCGGGCATAGTCCGCAAGGCCCCCCTGCAGCGCCACGCGCACCGAGAAGGCGCGGCTGACGGTAATATAGTTGTCGACGACGACGCCCATCAGATCGATGGCGACGTCGATCGACGAACGGTAGGAGCCATCCGGATTGCTGTTGGAGAGAGCGGATCCGTCGTAGGTGCCGACGGAATAGGTGATACGATGCGTCACCGGGTCGATGGCCGCGACCATCATTTCCGGCTGGAAATCGATGCCATAGGCGGAGGTCGCGAAATGGAACTGACCGGCTGTGAGGATCTCGACGCGGTAAGCGCTGTCCTCGGTGGAGTTCACTTCGTCCAGTTTGTCGAAGTCGATCGCGTAGGATCGCAGGTTGAATTCGCCCGGCTGGCCAAGTTTGTGCTGCAGCTCCAGGGCGCGATCGAGATTGCGAGCCCAGACGTCAAAGGACCCATCCTCGTCGGTGACGCGCACCGAATAGTCGACGACCTTGCCGTCGATCATGTAGACGCCCATGCGGTCGACCGTCAGCGCCTCATAGGGATTGTGGCCAAGCGCCTCGACGCGCCATTCGAGGCCTGCGGGTGCTGCCTGCGCGCGGATATCCGCGATTGTCGGTGTGGCGATGATGTTGCCGGACGTATCGCGAACGGGATTGCCACTCGCCAGACGCCATGAGCCGTCGGCATTCTGAATGCCGTAGTCGCGTACCACCACGCGCCCGTCGACGATTTCGGCAAGATAGGGTGCGGCCTCGCGCTCCTCGAGCGCTTCGCCGCGCGAGGATGGCGAGAACATCTGTTCAAGCCGCCAGGTGCCGCCAGTTGACGGTTGCGTCAGGAACTGTTCAAGCGTTGCCCGGGCGATGATGTTGCCCTGAGCGTCGGTGACGGGCGTGCCGCTCGCCCGTTCCCACCAACCGCCCGTGGCGTCCTCACGCCACACGCCACGGTCGACCAGGGTCGTGCTGTCGGCGGCGGTTTCGACGAGCACCGGCGTCAGTTCGCGCGTCAGTTCCAGCGATTGTGCCCACTTGCCGAAGACCGGCGTGATAGCCTCGCGGATCGCCTTGAGCGTCGGCGTCGTCGCTGCGGCGGCAGCCGCGCGCACCACTTCTGCCAGTTCGAAATCGTTGGACGCGCCGACGCCGAGCGTCGTCATCGAGCCGAAACCCTTGGCATCCGGCTGGCCGGTGCCCTTCAGCCAGGCGGCAACGCCGCGCTCGCCGCGGAAGATCGTGTCCGTCGGATTGGTGTCGAAGCCGACGTCGTAAAGCTTGCCGGTCGAACCGTCGACGCGGGTGAACTCGCCCCGGCCAAAGAGCGTATTGCCCTGCGGCGTCTGGCTGCCGAGATCAGTGCGGCCGGTTCCCAGCGAAGCGATGCCGAGTGCTGAGAGTGTCGAAAGCTCACCCTGGTCCGTCACCCCGTCCTGGTCGAGGTCGCGCCAGATGCGCAATTGCGCAAAGCCGGCATCGTTGATGTTGATGACACCGTCACCGTTGTCGTCGAGTTCGGCAAGATGCGCAAAACCCGACCGGTCCGGCCCGCCGAACATTTCGGAGATATCGTCGACCCGGCCATTGCCGTCGCGATCGATGACGACGAAACCGTCGTCCGGCCCGACCCAACCGGTCTTTTCCGCAAAAAAATCGCCATCGAGGTCGAAGTAGACGCCCGACTGGCTTTCCGCAACGGTTTCGATGCCGTCGCCGTCGAGATCGATAACGAGTGGATCATCAACAGGTTGCCAGCGGATCGCCTTGGTCAGGTTCCAGAGCACGTCGATATAGGTCATCAAATGACCCCAGACGAAGTTCCAGCGCGAGATTTCTGTGGCGCCTGGACCATTCGCGATGCGGAAGGTCATGCCGAGATCGCCTGCGTCTGGACGCCCCCATGCCTCTTCCTTCCAGCCGCCGAAGGTGTAGTTCTGAACCACCATGACGCGGTCGACCACGCCATTGTCACCGTGGGTCGGATCTACCGCTTCGAGCACCGAGTCGATCAGTGCGTTGTAGACGAGGAGCTGGCCGCTTTCGGTGTAGCCGTAGAAGACGAACCAGAACAACCAGTCGATTGCGAGAGACCCGTCGCCGGCATAGACCCCTGCCACCGAATTGGAGCCGCCGAGGAGCGGGAAGGCGAACATCTGCAACAGGTCGTTCGGCTGCGCGTCCATAATGAACGTGCCCGGCCAGAACCAGAACACGTCAGAATCCGTCGTGCCTGCGCCGGAGACCCCATCGCCATCGATCGTGTCGCCATACAGCTGGCCCATGGTCGACGTGTTGAAGATGAAGTCTCGCCCCTTGCCGCCGACGGCAATGGCGCCGATGCCGCCGATGGCGATGACATAATCGTCGCCGTCGCCGCCATGGAGCGTCAGCCTCAGGTCCGTTGCGGCAATGGGACGCGTATCCTCAGCGCCGTTCGCGGGCGCCTGTCCGATCTTCTCGCCGGCGGGAATGTAGTCCGCCCCCCAACCGATCAGCAAATCGTTGCCGTCGAGGCCGAAGACATTTCCTGCCCCGGTGTGAATCAAGGTATCGTTGTCGGCGCTACCGATCACCGTCGCAGCGTCGCTGCCGATGATCCATTCGCCCTTTGTCGTGATAAACTCGACGGCCTCGCCGCTAACGAACTTGATGTCCGGCAAGGCGAGATCGGCAAGCGCCGTGACCGCAATTTGGAATCCGTCGGCCAAGGCCTCAATGACGTTGGCGCCCATTTCGATTATGGGAGCGAAGACTTTTTCGATACCGTCCATGACGGCAAGGCTGCCTTGGGCGAAGGAGACAAGGATCGACCCTTCCGGATACTTTTCGGCGTTGTCGACAATGTCATTGAAAATGCTCTTGAGTTCGATGTAGCCAAGTACCGCGCCGCCACCGATCAGGACCGCCATTCCAAGCGGACTGCCTGCCGCCAGATACATGAGGCCGGCACCGATCGGCAAAGCGATGGCAGCGCCAACCGCCTCGCTCTTCAGCCAGTCCTGAAACTCCGGTGTGTTTCCACCGTACTTCACCCAGGCAGTATGGAATTTCAAGATGCCGAAACCAGCGGCCGCGGTGACGCCCAGTGCCTTGGTTGCGATTTCAGGTGTGATTTCCCGGAACCGCGAAAGTTCCGGGATCGAGACCTGCCCATTCTCATCGATACTGAATTTCCTCAACGTATCCAGGATATTGCTGGATACGCGTTTTATTTCGTCTGTTCCGTTGTTGAAGACATCGATCGATGTATCTTTGATTTTCTGATAGATCTTCGCAGCCCAAGAGCCGAAGAACTCCATATCGACGGCCTTGAGCTTTTCGGAGAGTTCATCGAAGCTTCTGACGGACGATCGGGCCGCCGCGTCGAGCTTGTTGAAACCTCTTTCGACATCGGCCAAGATTGCAGCATAGTCTGCCGAGTTGAGCTTGTCCGAGAACTCGCTCCACTTTAGTGCTTTCTTCGGATCCGAAGCCTTATCGTCCACGAAACCCGAGTAGATCGAGTCACGCGCCAGCATGTCGATCTTGATATGGTCAGGTCGCAGATCTTCGCCGTCGGGAAAATAGATGCGCGACGTTTCATCATAGCGGCTGATAAGGGTGCGCTCGATCTCCGCGTTTGAAAGGTCCTGCTCATAAAGGTGGACAAGGTCCTTGAAGATCTTGGTGTTGACGATCTTGTCGTATTCGTAGTCGCCCTTGATCGAATTGATGTAGGCCGTCACCGCATTTGAATCGACGAAGCGGGGGTCAGAGCTGTTCAGGGCAATCGATTTGAGGTCGGAAAGATCAGCATGTTTGTCCAGGACATCCTGATGCAAATCGGCCAAACCCAAAAGCTTTGCAAAGGCTTTGAACTGATTGGCGTATTTGTCACGAATAACAGCTTCGGCGGCATCATCTGCGGCACCAGCCAAATCAGCTTCCAGGTTGAGTAGGAGCCGATTTATGAATGTCGGCGAATTGATATCGCCTGAGGTATAAAGGATTTTGTCAAAAGCGACGACGTGCGGGCCACGATGAACGGCGGAACCTAGTACAGCTCCTCCGCGCTCGGTTGTCGGTAGAAGAGTTCCGTTAAACGCCGCATCGTGACGAACGCCACGATCGCCCTCTTCATTAAGACCACGGACAAGTCGATCGAACAAACTATCCGACCAAAGCCGCTCTGCAATGCCGTGTGATTTCTGGAACTCGCCAGTCGTGGAACTGGCCACCGGACCAATAAGCGCGGAGAAACCGGAGGGCAATATAAGATTGTCGAAGGTTTCTACGGGCATTGTCCAACCTCCGCTCGGGATCTAAATCCGTTTGCTCGTCAATTCGTTTCGGGAAAATGCTGATAGTGTGCGCCGGTAACCCCGGCTGCATCCAACTCGGCTTTCAAGCCTTCGCTGATTGCCGGGCTGGGCATCACAATGAATTTGTCGATCCAGACATGGTGGTCGCCTATCTGGGATCGATTGAAGACCAGATCCTTGTCCTTACTTCCATCCAGGAACCAGACATTCCGGAACTCAAACGTTGTCTTCTCCCGATCGACCGTGTCGAGCCGAGCGCAGGGAACGAACCAGAACCGATCGGCAGCATGGCCGCCGTCCTTCCAAACAAGTTCGATGGGAAAGAATTGATGCGCATTCGGTTCGAATTTCTCAACAATGCCCTTAAATTTTTCGCTAACGAGCAAGCCAAAAGCGGAGTAGACGTCGGGTATTGGGCGCTTCGGCCCATCAAGCTCGATTTTTGTCGGAATATACTCGGACTCAAATGGCCGGCCATAATAGGAATAACCTGGCCGAATTCGCACACCTTCATCCCGAGTGAGATCAACAGCCTGGATCTTACTGACGTCGCCATCCAACGCACGGTACGTGTAGCTGTAGGTCTCTTCGTTCTTGTGACTGAGAAAATAAACCATCGCTTGCCTTTCGAGCGCTCGGCCCTGCATTGCTGACGAAAACATCAGCAATAGCCCGCAGAACACTGCGCACCAAATCGTATAGCTGTTTTGTCGAACCCCAGCCGAAGCCGGCGGTCTGTGCGGCCAGCACATCCCGCCTCCCTCTCATGGACCGCCACGCCCCCGCGCAGGCACCCATCCTAATCCCAATCAAGCCAATCTCGCGTGAGTTGTAAATAGCCTTCAGCACGCGATGTAGAAATTTATAAAAAAGATCACTCTGCGTCCTCAAAGCGGTCCCTGTTCATTTAGAGACGCGAGCGAAACGTGACGACCACTGAGCGGTTCTGAAATTCCAGACCTGGATTGAGGGGATGACGGACGCAGTGGAGGGCGCCCCGAGAAACCTCTGTTTTTCAACGTTTTGGAGATCTGTCGCGAAAAAACTTGTGTCACTGCAGGAACTTCGAGGCCGTTCCAGCCGCGCGCATACGGTGAATCTTGGAAGGTGAAGCGGCTTCATGACGGCAAGCATGCCGCTATGGTTGAAAAGGTGCTGGTGTGTGCGAAAAATTGGCGGACCGTTGCATCCACATTGGCCTTCGCCTAAAGCCCATCGCAATAGGCGCTACTGGTCAGAAGGCTGTGCGCGGGGTGGACATCTTAAACGCCCCTTCAGCGCGAAGTTGAATGGCTTGAGAAACCGGACGACTTTCAAAGCGGAAAACCAGCTCCAGCCCGAATGCGCCACGTTGACCTTGACCGCCGGTCCACGCCCGATTGTTCATCGCTGCCCCAAAAGATTGCCATCTCGCACAGCTTTCCAAGCAGGCGGCGCCGATCGCCGGCCCAATCAGGCCGACGTCGGCTCCACCGGACTTGCGCCCATTTTCTTCAGCGCTTCGGGCTCGACGAGACGGGAAACGAGGGGGTGAATGCGTAGGTCACCTTCTTTCAGCACCTGTTTGAAGTTGGCGAGAACGGATGTGGCGAGCCGCGGCGACGGCGCTATGACATCGAGCAGCCAATTGATTTTGCCGCCGGTCCATTCTTCGGACTTGAGGCGAACGGGGAAGACGCCGGCCTTGATCTGCTCACGAATGCGCGCGTCAACCTCTTCGGTTACGCTTGCCCAGATAGCAATGCCGGCAAGGCCGGTGTCTGTCGGGCCCGGATTCGCTGACTGTGCGATGGCGATGCGGTCGCGGATCAGCGGGTCTAGCACCAGATGCGAAAGATCAGCAATCGACAGGTTGCGGTAGCGAGGCGTCGCCATCATCGCCAGCGCCACTTTGCCGAAAGTCTCGTTCACCTTCGAGCGTAGAGACGCAATCTTTTCGAGTAGCGCCGGATCGAGGTTCTGCTCAGCGGTCACCCCATTCGCCCCTTTGCCGTTGATGTGTGCTACCGCGTTTTCGTCGAGTATCGTATCTGCGCTGGATTTCGTCACCATTGGCCCCGTTCAGTTCGTGCAAACTCATTTCGCGTTTTCAATGACGGCACTCACTATAGTTGAGCCATGAGAGAAGACAACCACACAGCTGGACCATTAAAAGCGGCCCTCGCGGTCAGGTGCAACTGCAGCCGAGCATCCCTGCCCGGCTGGCGGGGCTTACAGCCCTGCGCAGGACGACGGGCCGGGATCGCGATGGGCGCGGTTGCGCGCAAGCGTCAGCAGGCCCCCCGATCTGCGAGCAGGCTTTCCCCCTCTTTCTCTCCTCCTCGCCGGTCGCCCAATATGCCGACGGCGGGCTTTTTTCGCCGCGCAAGATCGCCAGGGCACTGCGCACGACGAGCGAGGAGATTGCACGCACGACCGGGCTGGGACGTGACGCCATCCAGCGCAAGGATCGCATTCGTTCGGACAAGACGCAGCGGCGCCTGCGGGAGATGACCGAGATCGTCAACAAGGTCGAGCCCCGCTTCGGCTCGGCGCTGATGGCCTATGCCTGGTATCGTTCGGAACCGTTGCCGGGCTTCTCCGGCCTGACGGCAATGCAACTGGTCCGTGACGGTCGTGCCGATGACGTGCACGATTATATCGACGCGGTCGACGCCGGCGTGCACGCTTAATCGCGTCGATGGAGTTTCGAGGAGCACTCTACCGGACACTAAACCCGATCTATGCGCGCGAGCCAATGTCGGGTCGCGGCGCTGAGCTGCACGCCGGCCGGTTCAATCGAAAAGGCACACCGGCTCTATACACGTCGTTGTCGACCATGACGGCATTGCGCGAATCCAACCAGGCCGGCGCCCTGCAGCCGACAACCCTCGTCTCCTATGATGCGGCCATCGAAGGAGCTTCGCTCCCGGCGCAACGACCGACGACCTCAACCTTGTCCTCTGGCACTGGGGCGATACGGCGCCCTGCCGGCTCACCTTGATCGACGACGAGGCTCGCCTGTCGCGGAAGTCCTAAAACTCCCACATTGCAGGCTTCTAGTCGCAAAATGTGTCGCGGGTTTTAGGATTTTCGTGAAATCGGGGCATCTATTCCGCTCTCGCTATAGTGTCGTCGCCAGCATCTTCTAAATATAGGCTGACCAGCCGGATAAGTTCGCTCTGCACGATGGAGCCTGAGCTTCGCCGACATAGATTTCATCAATTCTAAACCGGTCAGTACGAGGCTCGGCTTGGCCCGCGCAGTTGAAGTTTTCAGCGCTCGCGGTTTTTTCGCTGGGGATGGCACATTGGTCCCGTACGATGCTGCCAATACCTAGCCGAGCAGATCGGCGTCCCAGCCGACAAATCATCGTGTCGATCATCTTGAAGTCGCCCATCTTCACGCCGGCACGCGAATGCCCGCAATGGGGCGCCATGGACATGGATTCCTGCCCGCCGACGACAATGATCTTTGCATCGCCGAGCGCAATCTGCTGCATGCCGAGCGCTACGGCACGCTGGCCTGAACCGCAGAGTTGGTTGACACCCAACCTGTGGCCTCTTTCGGCACACCAGCTTTCATCGCCGCCTGGCGAGCCGGGTTCTGACCTTCGCCGGCCGGTAGGACCTGGCCGAGGATGACCTCGTCCACCTCTGCCGCATCGACGCCGGTGCGCGACAGCGCGCCCTTGATTGCCGCGGCACCCAGTTCATGAGCCGGAGTGTCAATTCGATAAGGGTCATCTTTGGCGGCCCCCAGCGCTTGACGGTAAAGACGCCGAGATCAGTGATAACGATCACGGATGGAATAAGTTGACGTCGAACTTGGCTTCAGTCTTCGCGGTGATCTCGTCGACGGTGACGCCGTTCGGGCCAAACCAAGGAGCGGCAACGGTTTGGACAGCGGTCCGAGCAGGCTATGAACAACAATGCGCCAACCTCGCCACCTTCTTTTGCCACGCATGCGCTTACACGGGGCGACAAATCTACGACAGAACCTTGCAGTGCATCGATTGCAAGAAGCCGCATATAGACGTGAATATACACGCCGGCGAGCGTCGCCCGCGCGCTTTCACTGACCAGCGATTGCGAGGCCGCCCTTTCGCTCGACGCAAGCGTAAACGTCGCACTTCGTCCAAAGCCAGCTGGAATTGGTATCGAGACGCCAGAGCGGATGTTGAATTCCGCAGCCTCCGAAAAGAAGCGCCGCTGCTCGCTCGTCCGAGCACTCTCCCATGGTCACGATTCTCGTCTTTGCTCGGGAGTACACTTTCCACTTGGAAGCCAGTTGAATTCCTCCGCTGACAACTTGGTCAGGTTAAGAACGCCCCCCTCCAGTACCGTTCGTATTCCATGATACGAAAGGACGTTATTCGCAGCGGCCCGCATCAGGAGCCCGTTTTCCAGGGCGCACAAGACGGCCTCTCCGTCAACGAACAGGAAGGATCTTTGCATCCCACGATCAACGGTCGTTGCCCCCCATTCGGCAAGGGAAACTCCCCGCATGAGCCGCATAGAGTTTTGCATCACGACACGGCACTCTGACGCGTGTGCGTACATAGGAAACCCATCATTCTTTTGGTGTTCCAACCCGGAGGACGGCGCTCACGATTGACGACCGTTTACTATCTCTCCCAGCACCTCTTGGACCGCGAGACCTAAGCTCCGAATATCGTCCTCTGCGTGTCCAGCTGTCGGGCAGATGCGTATGCCTGCCCGTCCCCGTGCAACAGTGGGGAAAAAAATTGCTGAGGTGTAGAAACCGCGGTCGAGTAGCGTTCGCGCGACTCCGATCGCCGTCATTTCGTCGCCTATTTCCACCGTCCGAATAGGTAAGGATGAGCCTTTCTGGTTACTGGGAATGAGGCTGTCGAAAAGCTCGACCCTTGCACGAAGTGTCTGTTGCAAACGATTGAGTTCGCTAGTTCGATGCAATTCCTGTGATGCGAATGCCGCTCCAATAGACGCAACGTTCAGTGATGCCGAAAACGCATGCGCGACCGCAAATCTTCGAAAAAGCTCCTCCTGCCGAGCTGTTCCGAGCATGATCATGCCGCCGGAAGCGCCAAAACCCTTTCCAAGAGAAGCGGCAATTATCGTGCGCTCGCCCAAAGAGCCCGCGATTTGATGTCTAGCGAAGCCCTCACCTTGCGCGCCAAAGATTGAAACGCCGTGGGCGTCATCGATATACAGAAAGAGCCCGTATTGCTCCTGCAGGCGACGCAACCGCCCGATGTCGGAGTTCCCACCCATTGAATATACGCCATCGCAAATATACGCGACGGTGGCGTTGGAGCGACATAGGGCCTCTAGTGTGTCGAGATCGTTGTGCGCTATCGTTTGAACCTTAGTTTCGGTCGCGATTGTACCTTTGTGAAAGGCAAGGGTTGCGTGCGCCAGCCGGTCGAACACCATCACGGGCCGTGCGCCACCAGTCAGGTGTCCGGAAGCAACGAGCGGCAAAGCGCTCATGTTTGCCGCCAGGACGGTTGTGTAGGTTATCACCCGGGCAGCAAATAACTCGGACAACGCTGCCTCCAGATCGCCAAGGATCGAAAAATTGAGACGCGTCCGTGCGCAAGACCAATGAAGCGCACCATATTCGTTCAACGCGGCTACGGCACCGGCGATGATCTTGGGATGATTGTCCAAGCCAAGATACGAGCACCGTACGAAGTCGATCACGTGACGCCCTTGCACATTGGGGAGAGAAACCGCGCGGCCGCCTAAGGGTCGTCCGTAGACAGCCATCAATCCACGGAAATGCGCGGCTTCGAAGTGGGTATCAGCTTGTTGAATAAGGCTGCTTGTGTTCCTGAATACACCGGCGCGAAATTTTCTCTGCGTTCCATTTCCAACTTTCATGAATATCTCCCTCCACTTTCAGGAATTGCTGGAGGGGCAGGTTTAATCGGCGCGGTATTTAACTCAACAAAGGCCTTGCAAAAGTTTTTTTACGTTTTCCATACTTCAAGAAGTCGACAATCATACTCAATTTTGCAAATGAATAATTCCGCGGCGAAAGCAGTTCTAGGTATTACTTTGCATTCACAACCGAGCCTCCTCAAGCTCGATTGCGTAACCTGATGCACGGACAGTGCGGATAAGATTTCGACCCGTCAGGCGTAGAAGTGAACGACGTAGCCGCCCGACGTGAACATCGACGGTACGTGCCTGCACGAAAAAATTGGATGGCCATGCCGCATCAATCAGTTCCTGACGGCTAAACACCCGCCCTGGCGCCTCGAGCAAGCAACGCAGCAACTGAAATTCGATCGGGCCAAGTTGCGCCTCACATCCACCGTAGGCGACAGCGCGGCGATCCGCCTTCAATCTGAGGACATCGGAGCCCCCCAGATGCGCAAAGCTCGCGTCCGGCGGTTGCACACCGCCGAGACGGCCTCGCGGGAGGGAGTTTAGATACGATAGTAGTCTTGCGGGAGAGACCGGGCGAACAAAGTTCTCGTCGATACCAGCTTTCAACAGAGCCAGGTAGTGACATTCCTCTCCGGCTGGGACCAACCCGATAGTCGGAATGTGGGACGTAGATGCCGTGCCCTTGATTGCAGCACAAGCTCTTAGGATGAGGTCCGTATCTTTCGCCGAGTCCAAGATGACTGCTGCAGTGGGCCTGGACGACGCCTGCGTCACGACATCCTCTTCTCCAACAAGTGTCGTTTGGTAACCGTCACATACAAGAATATGTGAAAGCAGGAGATAAAGGTCGGGGTTGTCCGAGCAAATGAGAACCACTGGTTTTTCGTGCTGAGCCTTCATGCGAGTAATGCCCTTGCCCAATGACGGGCCGTTTTGATGTCACAAAAAAGCGGGAATAATATCTCTGCGCTTGAAAAGTAACCCCATAGACAACCATTAGCCGCCGGATTGGAAACGGGATTCTCGCCAGCTTTGCCTTTATCCCCTAATTTTTGTTGCAACATTTTTGTTGATTTTTTAGAGAGAATAGGCATTCAGTAGACTCAGAGAAGGGCTTCGCTATCCACTTCCAAGACGTCCGCGATCGCTCGAACAAATGAAGACCAGTCTTGAACTGGTCGAAAACAGCGCGTTCTTGAGCAGCTGCAGCGCAAATTTTCAATCGTTGAAGGAGGCTTCGCCGGACGATACTCGACAGGACACGTATTGCCAGGGACGGCACGATAAGGACCACTCTAGAGGTTCTGTGGCTCGCGAGCGCCGAGTTTAAACGTCCGGCAGAACTCTTGATCCCCTGCGCCGGACGCCAGGAGGCTCACCCGTGTCCAGAATTATTCCTACATCCAATTTTGAACTGTCACGAAAAGATGGCTGCAGAGAGCTCAATCACGGCGAGGCGGCTGCGGTCGCGACCGATATCTATGGGAATGAGGCGGCGACGGCCGTCGCGTATTGTGCGCTCGAAGCCTGGGTTGACCGCCGCACTGCAGACTATGACTTTTGGTTCGAAGTCTTTCGCCGATTGATGGTAAGCGGTGTCCCGGTCGCACCTTGACCAAGATGCTTTAGGTAGTTTCGAGGATTGCCGCCATAACGGGACGGCTGCTTCGCGCCGATACTGTTGAAAAACTCGTCATTGCAGGCACTTGGGACGCGTGATTCAATCCTCTTTGATTTGGCAGGGGATCAGGCGAATGATGGGATTTCAGGCGGCTCCGGCGCAGCTCTTTTACGATTTCAGTCTCGAAGAGCACGAAGGAAAAGGAGATCGCTCCGCATATTCCTGTGTTCGACAAGTCCAACCGGACAGACGGGACTTTCTCACGTGCCGACTTCAATTGGGATGGCGAGGGAGATCGCTACATCTGCCCGGCGGGCAAGGAGCTGGTTCAGTTCCGCCGCACCTACGCGACGCCCCGATCGGGCATCACCAGTGAAGGCACCCGGCTTTATCGGGCCAGCAAGAAAGCTGCCCGAATGCAGTTGCTCGCAAAGTCCCTCGTGATCTCAATGAGGATGCCCGTGACGTCGCCAGAGCCATTGCCGGCACGCCCGATTACGAACGTTCACGGCATCGTCACAAGAAGGTCGAGATGCTCTTCGCTCACCTCAAGCGCATCCTGCGAATGGCCAGGTTGAGACTGCGTGGTCCATGTGGTGCACGCGATGAATTCCTGCTCTCAGCAACAACCTCAGAAGGCTGGCAAAGCTCAGCCTTCACGCCTCCATGCTCTCGTCGAGTGAGTAGCCCACCGACCGCACCGTACGAATAATGTCGGCGCCATAACGGTTAAGCGCACGCCTGATGTTGCTGATATGAATGTCCACCGTGCGAGGTTCGACGTCGACTTTCGGGAGCCACCCGGCTGCGATCAGGTCTTCTCGACTGTGCACCGTGGTGGGCTTCTTCATAAGATGCAGAAGCAAACGAAACTGTAGCGCGGAAAGCGTCACTGGATTTCCGCTCCGAGTAACGCGCACCCGCGAAATGTTCATTTCAACATCGCTGTAACGAAGGACCGGTCCAGATGTAGCGTCCGAATTATCAGCCGTAGCCGTGCGGAGCCGCATTAGGAAACCGAGCAAGAGTTCCGGATCGAACGGGCTGCAGATGACGGCGTCGACGCCGGGGTGGCGTGCGAAGTAATCCGCATCAGAAGATTTTATGAAGGCAGCAATCGCCACATTAGCATCCGCCGCCTTGATCCGCCCGCAAAGTCCAAGAAGCGCTTCTGGTCGACAGGAACAGTCGAGCAGTACGGCTACCGGCGCCTCTTTTTGGAACGCGTCAAACAGACCGGCTTGACCTGTGCAAACCTGAACCTCGAACCCTTGGGTTGCCAGAATATGTTTCAGCAAAAGGAAGAGCTGAACATTATCGGTTTGAATGAGTACTCCACACGCCATCACCACCTCTGCCTTCGCTCGTGACCTTGCAATCAAGGCGGTACGTATTCACCACCATTGACGTCGATGGTTGCACCGTTCACATACGCTGCTTCGTCAGACACGAGGAATCCGATGGCTGCCGCCACTTCGTCTGGTTCACCCAAGCGGCCCGTCGGAATGCGCGAGATGGCGGCCCGATTGGTTTCGCTGTTACGCGGGCCTGCCATCTCCGTGGCAATGCGACCTGGTGCCACAAGATTGATGGTGATGCCATGTGGCGCGTGACCAGCAACAAGCGAACGAGTAAGGCCCGCCAGTGCCGCCTTGGAGGTGACATAGGCGGTACCGGCAATCTTCGGCAGGGCACGCCCAGCGATAGAACCCACGAATACGATGCGCCCAAATCCCTGAGCGACCATTCCAGGTAGGACGGCTTGGCAACAGAGCATTGCGCCAGTTAGGTTGACAGAAAACACGGCGTTCCATTCGTCGAGCGTAATCTGTTGGAAGACTGCTGCACCCGACAGTCCCTTAGGCGATATCCCGGCACTACAAACGAGTATGTCAACTTTACCCCACCGCTCGTTCAATTCCTGGAAGAAAGCGCTGATTTGTTCGGGCTGGGCCAGGTCGACGCTACGCGCGAATATACGCCCGGCGTCGAATGTTGCCGTGAGTTCGCGGGCGGCTTCGTGCACGTGGGTGGCGGATTGTCCGAAGACGGCTACACGGTCCCCACGCTGCAGCAGGCGTCGGGCTGTGGCCAGCCCGATCCCCGATGTTCCCCCGGTTACGACCGCAATTCTCGAAGTAGTCCGCTTCGTCATTCCGCCGCATCCATCTTGGCAAAGAGCGACAATGGCGGATGCGCCTCAGGATCGGTCATGACTTCGATAAGAAGCGGGGCTCCGGTCAAGCCAATTTGGAGGTGATGCGCAAGCTCACTTGGGTCGTCGACGCGCACCGCGGGATAGCCGCAGGCCTCTGCCAGCTTCACGTGGTCTACGTCGGCGAAATGACATGCCGACGTATAGCTGCCAAACTTCACAGTCTCTGCATCGCGTTGGAAACCGAGAACCCCATTATTCAGAACGATGATCGTTATGGGCAGTTTCATGCGAACGATTGTCTCGAGTTCCGCCCAGCTGTGGGCAAATCCACCGTCGCCAACGACAGCAAAGACCGAACTATCCGGACGAGCGACCTTGGCGCCAATCGCGAGCGGCACCCCCCAACCGAGTCCCGCCAGTCCGCGAGGCGTGATAAATCGCGTGCCGGCGGCCGGCGCCCGCAACTGTCCCAGCACCCACATGGACGAATAGCTGGCATCGGCGACGACAGTCGCCTTGGCCGTCAGCAAGTGCTGAAGCTCTGCCATGAGGCGCTCTGGCCGTATCGGGCGGGATGTAGACGTCGCAGCGTCACGCCGGTCGAATTCAAATTCCTTCCAGTATGCGGCAATAACTCCCTCCAGGCGGGCGCGATCGGCTTGCCGCCTTGTCAGATCGACGCAGCTTAGTTCTGTCCGCAGCGCCGCGAGCGTCTCGCGTGCATCGCCGACAAGACGAAGCGACTCGTAGTTTCGGCCGATCTCGACCGGGTCGATGTCGATGTGGACAACAGTCGCCTTCGTTGGAATTTGACGCCAATTGTCCGTGCCGTTCTGGTTGGTCCGCGTTCCGATCAGAACAACCAGATCCGCGTTCTCGACCATTGGCAATGTGCGGCGGCCGAGTGAACGGGGGCCGACCAGGGAGCCAAGAACGCCAGCAGAAAGTGGATGATGTTCGTCGACAGCCCCCTTCCCCATGTTTGTAGTGAATACCGGGAGGCAAGCTTCCTCCTGCAACGCGATAAGCTCAGCGGCAGCACCGCCACAGTGAATTCCACCCCCCGCAATGATAATGGGCGCCCGCGCTTCAGCGATGAGAGAGGCAGCGCGCGCCAGTGCCGGACCGGATGGCCGGATCCGATCCAAAGGCCAGTGGCCGAGGCTCACAGACCTTGGCGCGCTTGGCGCCGGCACCCGTGCGCGCAAGAGATCAGCGGGAAGCAGAAGTGCGACGGGCCCTGCACGTCCTGACGTTGCCGCCGTGAATGCTGCGTCAACATAGTCATCGATCCGTTCAGGAACAGTTACGCGCCGCACCCACTTGGTACAGGACTGAAAGAGCGCGATCTGATCAAGTTCTTGAAAAGCGTTTTTGTCTGCCTGGTCACGTTCGACATCCTGCACCAGTGCAACGATGGGCACACTCGCCTTCAGGGCTTCAGCGAGCGGCGGTACCAACAAGGTTGCCGCCGGACCATTCTGCGCGGCGACAACGCCAACTTTGCCGGAGAGACGGGCGTAACCATCAGCCATTGCGCCCCCCATATTCTCTTGCCGGTAGGCAATCTGGCGTATGTCGATTGCTTCGGCGGCAAGGATAACCGCCGACGGGAGGCTTTGGGCAAAGATGAACTCCACGTCATGGCGACGCAGACTTGCGGCAATGCGTTGCGCAACGGTCTCGATGGAAGTGTGTTTCGTCATTGAGCCCGTTCCTCTCACGACCGTACCTCCAGGGCTAAAAACGCATCAAATGCCTCAAGGATGAGGTCAATGTCGCTGTCGACCATCGCCGTCGACAGGCAGGCCGCCGCACCCATTGGAAGAAGAATACCCATCTCAAGAAAATGGCTGCTCAATCCTCGCATCACAGCGGCTTCGCAGGCGCCCTGATAGGCATCCCGAAACTCGATCGGCGCTCTACGCTTGGGATGGATGCGGAACAGGGAGGCAGCGCCGGTCACAGAGAAATCAGCATCGTACCTGGCGATGATGGCCTTGAGGCCACTGCGCAACCTGTCGCCCATTTCCTCAAGGCGGTTGAAAGCCTCTTGCGTCATGGCCTCCATAGCCACTCGACCGGCAACCATGGAAACAGGATTGGCGGAGAACGTACCACCCTGGGGCAACAAGGGCTTTGCGTGATCGGCACCAAAGACGCGCATCACCTCTTCGCGGCCGCCAATTGCGCCAATCGGAAAGCCGCCTCCAATGATCTTTCCCGCCGTGATCAGGTCAGGCGTAAGTCCGTACCGGGCCGAGGCGCCAGCGTAGCTTTGCCGTAGATTGAGAACTTCGTCGGAAATAATCAGAATCCCATATTTGCGAGCTATTTTGCACAGCGCTTCGATGAAAGTGGGCTCCGGATGCATCAAGCCTGCTCGGCTCGGCATCGGGTCAATCACGATGCAAGCGATACGATCACGCGATGCACCCAGGCGTTCGTCGAGACCATTGACGTCATTAAATCGAAGCAGGTGAACCTCTTCAGCCAAACTCGGCGGAGCGCCGCGGTAGGCGGGCGCCGCGACGGCGGATGGCTCCCAACCTTCGGCGCCTGGAACAAGGTTTTGACCAACCTCTGCCCAATCGTAGGCGCCGTGATACGCGCCCTCGATCCGGGCAATCGCGTGTCGGCCTGTGAAGGCGCGAGCCGCTTTGATCGCGAACATGACCGCTTCCGTCCCGCTGTTGACGAAACGGACGCGCTCCATCGCCGGGATGCGGGCGGTCAGAAGCTCGGCTAACGCGATTTCGTGTTCAGTCGGATTGGCGAAACAGGTCCCCGAATGGAGAAGCTTGGAAACAGCGTCACAGACCGGCGCGAAGGCATGCCCATGAATAAGTGTCGTGAAGTTGTTGTTGAGATCAAGGAACCGGTTTCCATCGACATCGAGTAGATGGGCCCCTTCCCCGCCCTGAATGTAGATCGGGAAAGGATCCCTCTCCACGGTTACTCTCGTAGTTCCGTCAGGAAAGACGGCCTTTGCACGATGAAATAGGATTCGGGATTTGTTGCGGGCAGCGAGCTGCCGCATTTCGTCTTTCGGATGAACGAGCATGATTCCGGCTTCCTGACAGAGATATGGATCGCTCGTTTTGCACGAGCTTTATACTTTTGTTGCAACAAAAATCCACATCGTCAAGTCCGTACAACAAAAACTCCGTTCATGACGGCCATTTAAATCACGCCAACCGACACCTTCAGGCGACGGTAACCGTCACGAATATCACCCTCCATTGCCGCCCTCAGGCTCGCCGCGTCACGCTCCTCGAGCGCCTCCATGGCCACCTCATGGTTGCGAACCCCATATCTCTCATTTGCAAACTCAGGATAAAGATTGTGAAGCGAGGGACCGATCCTCAGCCACAGGCTTTCAATAATGGAGACGAGGTGCAGCAAACCGGAAAGCCGGTAGATGGTGAAATGAAATTCCTTGTTATGCCAAAGCGCATCCGCGTAGCGTCCTTCTTCGAGGGCAGAATTAATAAGCACTTGTAATGATTTCAATTTTTCCACATCTTCGGGAGCTGCATGCGGGGCCGCCTGCTCAGAAGCCAGACCTTCCAGCGCAAGCCGCGTGAGAGTTATTTCTCGAAGGGCCGAAGCGTCCAGGATAGGGACAACGACCGTCTTCGGCCCTGCATAGACCAGCGCCCCCTCATTGGCCAGGCGATTGATTGCGTCGCGCGCGGGCGTTGTACTGACGTCCAACTCATGCGCAACAGCACGCACGGTAAGCTTGTGTCCCGGTCTATAGACGCCACGGATGATCCGCTCCTTCATTTCCCTGTAAGCAGCATCGCCCAACCTTTCCACAGCGCGCTCGGGATCTAGCGAGTCATCCGGTCTATTTGGCATTTCACGTCCCCACTCGGTTGACACCACGACTTTTTGATGCAACAAAAATTAAGTGTGAAGGTTTTGCAAAGCGTTTGTCGCGTCAATACAGCTTTAGCAGCTTTCCCAAGCATGGTCACGCAGGCGGCGGAACAAGCAGCCTGCGGGACATCAACAATCTCAGCACGAATTATTTAGCCCTATTCCGACGTCGAAGCGGAAGAGGCTGTCTCATCACGGCCAAATTTGAGGGCCGCATCGGGGGAAGGCGCTGTTCAGCGTCCAGCTGAAAGGAACGACAGAATTGATTGGCCAATCTTTGTCCCTAGTAGGGCTTCAAAAACAATACGGAAGCGTGCCGGCGGTTCATGAACTGTCAGTCGATATTGCCGCCGGGGAGTTTGTCTCACTTTTGGGCCCGTCTGGTTCCGGCAAGACGACGGTCCTGACGATGGTTGCCGGATTTGAAGGACCCAGCGCCGGCCGGATCATAATCGGCAACGCGGACGTTACTCACCTTGCCCCCAATCACCGCAACATTGGTATGGTGTTCCAAAAGTATGCTCTCTTCCCCCACCTTACGATCCGCCAGAACATCGCGTTTCCACTCAGGATGCGAGGCAAGCTGCAGAAAGCTGCGATTTCGCGGCGCGTCGATGAGATGCTGGAACTCATTCAGCTCGCCCAGTATGGGGAGCGCAGTCCGAACCAACTCTCAGGGGGGCAGCAGCAGCGGGTCGCGTTAGCGCGCGCCTTGGCGTTTGAACCGCCCGTCCTCTTGATGGATGAACCGCTTGGCGCACTCGACAAGAAGCTGAGAGAAGCCATGCAGATTGAAATCAAACGTCTGCAAGAGCGGCTGGGCGCGACGGTCGTCTATGTGACTCATGATCAGGACGAAGCTCTGACGATGTCGGACCGGGTGGCAATCATGTCCAATGGTCGGCTGAGGCAGTTCGGGCCTCCCGCGGAACTTTACTGGAAACCGAGTTCCGAGTTTGTTGCGGACTTTATTGGCCGCATGAACTTCGTTGACGGCGACTGCCTCCACAACGCGGCAAACAATACGGTCGTGCGCCTTTCCGATGAAACAGTACTCAACCTGAACCTGGATGCGCGTGGCTCCCATCGCGCGTACGCGCCGGGCGAGGCGCTTCGCTTAGCAATTCGCCCAGAGAGCATTCGCTTGTTAAGGCGCGGCCAAGGCGGTGCGGATGCACTTCCAGGTATCGTAGAAGCCTCGCTGTTCGTTGGGTCGATCTACATCGTCCTCGTCCGATTGGTGGCGCGGCCAGAAGTCGTCTTCCAGGTGCAGATCGCCGCGGACGGATTTGTTCCGCTTGGTAAAAACGACAATGTGGACATTCTTTTCAATTATGAAGCAGTGCATGTCTTCCCATCGAGGGACGCGGCATGACGGGCTTCCCACCTCAATCAGCGCCGCATGCACGAGCCCCTGGACGCGTTACAATCGCCTCTGCACGTTACTATTCGCTCCCGACGTCCTTCGCGTTGGCCTTACCGCTAATAGGAGCCCTAGGCGTCGGCTTTCTGTACCCGGTTTCGAAGCTTATCGCATTGAGCTTTTCCGAAGGAACACTTGCTCAGTATCAGCGCATCATCGCCGAACCGCTCCACATCAGCGTTTTCCTAAGCACCCTCGAGGTCGCTATGGGGGTGACGCTGGCGAGTTTATTCCTCGGGTTCCCGGTTGCCTATCTAATGGTACGCCTGCGCAAGGGCCGGGCAATGGTCGTGGCAGCCTGCGTGTTCATCCCGCTATGGACGTCCGTCCTCATCCGTTCCTATGCATGGGTCGTACTTCTTCAGCGAAACGGCATCGTGAACAACCTGCTCACAGACGCGGGTGTTACAGACGCGCCGCTAAAGCTGATCTACACGCACGGTGCGGTTATTCTCGCCATGACACATGTGTTGATGCCGTTCATGATTTTACCGATCTATTCGGCATTGCGCGCCCTACCGGCTGATTATGTGCGGGCTGCCCGCAATCTCGGCGCCGGGGCTCTTCGGGCTTTCGTCGCCGTCACATTGCCACTCAGCCTACCTGGCGTCTTTGCCGGCAGCGTGATGTGTTTCGTGCTTGCCCTTGGTTTCTACATCACCCCTGCGCTCGTGGGCGGTCCGGGCTCAATGCTGATCGCGACACTCATCGGCCAGCAAACGATTGTCCTGCTCGATTGGCCCTTTGCGGCAGCACTTTCGACCGTCCTTCTCTCGGTCACACTCCTTTTCGTCTTGCTCTTCCGCAGGGCGCTATCGTTCAGCAAAGGGTTGAACAATGTCAATTGATCGAGCATCCGTGCCACGCCGTCTTCCGACTATGCTGGACAGGATTCCTTTTTCCGTTGTCCGAAAGTATTCGAGAGCAGGTGGCGTTCTTGTCGCAGGCGTAGCGATTGGAAGCATTCTCTTCTTTCTGTTGCTACCAACCCTAATCGTCATCCCCATGTCGCTCAGCGAGACGAACCACATTGAGTTCCCGCCCCGTGGCCTGACTTTGAAGTGGTACAGCGCCTATTTCAATGACCCTGACTGGATGGCAGCAACCTGGTTCAGCTTCAGGATTGCGCTCGCCACGACAGCCGCAGCCACGATCACCGGCACTATGGCTGCGCTTGCTATTGCCCGCGGATGCCTTCCGTTCAAATCCGCGTTGCAGGCGCTCGCGCTCGGACCGATGATCGTGCCGCATATCGTGCTTGGCGTCGCGCTTTATCTCGCATTTTCGCCTCTACAATTGACTGGCAGCTTCCTCGGCTTCCTCATTGCGCACACGGTGCTGGCAATTCCTTACGTTATCATCCCCGTCACCGCGTCACTTCAGCGGTTTGACCCAACGTTGGAACTGGCTGCGTTGAACTGCGGGGCGAACAGGCTGCGGGCATTCTTCTTCGTGGTGCTGCCAAACATAGCATCGGGTGTAGCGGCAGCCGCGGTCTTCGCTTTCCTCGCGTCCTTCGACGAAGCGACGGTTGCGTTCTTCATATCCGACATCGGCGGCAAACCTATCGGCCGCAAGATGTTCGAGGACATCGACTTCAACCTGACGCCGGTTATCGCCGCCGTTTCGACGGTGCTTGTCGCTACGTCACTCCTGCTGATGGGAACAGTTCATCTTGTGAGCGCGCGCAGTTCCCGTAGCTGAAAGTCAAACCCTGTTCTAATCAAACGAAGGAACCTCTGCATGCCTTCTCGGCTTCCACTTTCCGCAAGCTTCGTCAGACCGGCTGTTTTCGCTGGTCTCCTCTCGTCTATCCCGTTTCTCCCGGCATTCGCCGCAGACCAAGTGATCATCGCTTCGACCGGCGGCGCCTATGACAGGGCCTTGAAGGAGGCCTGGTTCGATCCCTTCACGAAGGAAACGGGGATCGAGGTCGTCATCGTCGCGGCGACAAACGCCGAAATGCGCGCCAAGGCTGCGGCGATGGTCAAAACCGGCAATGTCAGTTGGGATCTCTATCTCGACGGCGAAATTCAGGCCGCATCGAAGGCACATCGGGCAGTCACAGAAGATCTAACCGTGTTCTGTCGCCAATTTGCAGATCGCGAAGATCTCAATGAGAATACCTGTTCAGCAGGTGGCGCGTTACTCCAGTCGACTGCAACCTTGCTGGCCTACCGGACGGACAAGACCGGCAAAGCCGCACCCGAAACTTGGGCCGACATGTGGGACACCATGAAATACCCAGGGGAACGCGCATTCCCCAATTTCGATGATCCCTGGCGCGTCATGGCAGCCGCGCTCCTCGCCGACGGCGTCTCCCGCGATGATCTGTTTCCGCTCGATGTGGATCGCGCGCTGGCGAAGCTCGATGAGATCCGTCCCTCAGTTTCACTCTGGTGGAGATCCGGTGATCAAAGTGTCCAAGGCTTTCGCAATGGCGATTATTCACTGGGACAAATTTGGCTGACGCGGGCAAAGGCAATGCAGAACGAAGGACTGCCGATCAGTTGGTCCTACAAGGCGTCCTTCCTTGTCGGCGACCGCATCGCTTTGGTGAAGGGCGCACCCCATCATGACAACGCGCTCAAACTGATAGCCTTTTGGCTGAATTCACCAGCAGCGCAGGCCAAAGCCTGCGAAGCACTTTCCTGCACGCCGCCGAGTCGTGAGGCAATCGCAATGATGTCGGAGGAAGCACGCAGGACAATGCCGCAAGCTGATGACGTTCGCAATTACGTCATCGTGCCGGACGCGGAGTGGATCAACACCAATGCTGCGATGATGCTGCAGCGTTGGAATGCGTGGATTCGGTGATTGTGCGAACCTCTCCGGCGAATGCTACGGCGCGGCCACGCACCACAGCACTCGAGGCCGTGGTCTGCTTGGAGCGATGAGGGTCCGATTGCCAGACCCAGTTGGCAATCGGAAGGACAAAGCCGCGGGAAGCCCCGATCTATCGCGGTGTAACCCTCGCCACTATCCTTCGCCTTGGTGGGATTCGAACCGTCACCGACACCGCTCCCTATTAAACTCCTGATTTTGTTAACTTTGTACGGGAGAACACCTTATTACGGAACTCTCATGCATTTTCTCACCGAACCATGTCTCGCTAGTCTGCAATCGGCAATTCGATAACTGGAACAACCACACCGAAGCCGCCAACCGCGGTATCCCCCTCCCCGAAGCCATGCAGCAGTCATTGCACAAATCGGTGACGCAGGCTGCCCGCTACTACAACGACGCGGAACGCAAGCAGGGACGCGCAGCCAGGTTGATGATCTGAGAACGGAACAGCGCGTGCCATTCGCCGTCACGATCCGAACAGCCGCCTATCCCAATATACTGGCTGATGAAGGCTGACCGTGATGCTCGCAAAGCCAGGATGAGCAGGGTTGATGATTATGTTCTGATCGAGCCTGGCCACGACACTCGGCACGATTAGAACGGCACTGCGCTTTTGCAGGCACCAGGCCTCGGCGAACTCCTTGCTTGCAACGGCCGGCATTGAGTCCCAGCCGGGCACCGCAGCGGTCGAAAACACCTCATAGGTCAGCCCCCTTGGAATTGTCACCTGAACATAGTGCTGGTTCGGCGGTAGCCGCCCACTGCCGTGCACGAGCTTTTCCAATACAGCGGTGGAATAATGTTCGCTTGTGTAGATGACAGGCGTTCCAGGCGTGTTCCAACGCCCGGGCGCAATCGTAGAACCAGTGGCGTCAAAGATCGGATAAGCCCCGTTGGGATCTCCTATTCGGTAAGCCGACAGTGTTCGATCAAGAACCTGGGCCGTCACGCAGCACTTCCATATTTGAGACTGGCGAGGATCTCCAGCACCAGTTCGGCCCCGATCTCGTTTTGAATGACGACGTCAATCGGAGCTCTATCCTCGAGCATGGGGTGGCTTCGGAACAGGAAATCCCGCGCCGCGTCTGGCCCTTGCCAAACGTCCACGGCGAGGTTCCACACCCGCGCGACGCGGGCAACCCTCATGCCTTCCTCTGGGGAGAGGCGCAGGCTGACCTTGCGCCGTTCCAAAGTGGCCTTGGGGACGAACCGATATTTGAAATGCCCATCATTCGGAGCAAGCAGATGCGAGACGCGCTCCAGCACTGTGATCGGCAACCCTCCTTCAATTCGCGAAACCAGACCGAGCGGTGATCGCGCTCCGATTTCCTTGGGAGGAAGACCGAGTACGTCTGCTACTTTTTCAAATGCCAACATCGCTAAAAACCTCACCTCACTTGAGGCAAAAAATAGTATCAATCGGTGAAAACTACAACCGCTCAATCGCAAATGCCGCACTCAGGCCGGTATTTTCTTTCGCCCCACACTTCCCCACATCAACGCCATCAGCATTGGGCATAACGAAAACTCCCCGCGCTCCGCTTTCCGTGTCAGGCCTTAGAATTCGCAGCAATCACCCACCCTAAGAATGACAGCGCTCGAAGGCTTAGTCGTGGCCGAAGGGAGAGGCTGCTTAATCAACTTCAGTAGATAGCAATCTCTTCAACGCCCCTACCGTTCAACATCGCGTCCCCGGGTGATCGTCTTTTCACGTCTTTCGGAGACGATCTTGTGATTGTCGTCGATCCGCACCGCCTGCTGAAGCAGCTTCAACCTCTCCTGCATAGCTTCGAATGCGCGGCGCTGCGCCGGTGCCACGCGGTTGATGACGTCTTTCTCTCCGCTCAGGATGGCGTTGCGACCGAAGCGCGCGTCGAGTGCCCGGCTGACGGCGGCGAACTCGCGCCGGACGGCGGGATCGATCAAGGCAGCGGCGACGGTGAGCTTTTGGACGTTGGGCCTCGCATTCTCATGCTCCTTTTTCACGTGTGCTACCAGTTGGCGTAGAGCAACTTCAGCCGCATCCGACAGGCCCGGAATGGCGACCGCCATTCGGCCGCGCTCCTGCGTGACGGCTTGGCGCTCTGCCTCGAAGGCACTGCCCCAGGACGCGCCGAACAAGCGCAGTCGCGCCGCTGCCTCTGGCACGGCGCACAACGCTTCCTTCCTTTCACGGCCGGAAGCGAGCAGCCTGTTAACGATCCGACTAGAACCCCGCAGCGTACCGTACGCCACGGGATCTCTTGCCAGGGCTGCCGCGATGCGCTCCGCTGCAATCCCCTTGAGGATCAACGCTTCGATCTTGTCGAGGGCACCAGCCGGATCGCGCCATATCCGCTTTGCAGCCTCGGCGAAAGACGCACGATTTTGGCAATAATGCACAGCTGCCAGCGCGCGGATTCTCGCCTCATCATCCACGGATGATTTGAATTCCGTCACCGCGGCAAGCATCGGTAAAACGGTAATGGATTTCGTGCCTACCTCTACACAAGCACGGGCGATAATCTTCGAGCGGTCCTTCCTTTCGCCAAGGTCCTGCTCGTCGTTGAACCGCCTGATCACCCGGAACAACCGGATTAGCTTTCTACGATGTTCATCGGCGAATTGCTCCGGCATGCGCTCAGTAATGTTGCGTTCGGCGACTGCATCAGACTTTTGGGTGAAGGCGCTCCGACCGAAGCGGGCAGTCAGCGCGTCACTCACGGCCTTCACCTCCTGCACGAGGGACCGATCCTCGGCGGCGTAGGCAAAGGCAATCTTATAGGCCCCACCCCCGCCATGCCGCCGGGCAGCCTCGATCTCCTCGAGGCGAGTAATTGCCTGCTTCGAGATCGCGGGGATTGACACTGACATCGTGGCGCGGCGCATTTTCTCGCGCTCACGAAAATATTCGGCATTTCGACGAAACGCTGTCACATGGGCGCGCACCAAGGGCAGCAGCGCTTCCAACCCCGTCGTCGCGGCTCTCCGTTCATCTCGCGCCGTCCGGCCGTCGACTAATAATACCGAGCCGCGCAGGCAGCCAAGCCTGTGCGGCTCGGCGGAGAGAACCTCGACAAGCTTGCGAGGCTCACTTGTCGCATCCGAGGCGAGGGCATTCAGCGCGGAAAGGGCAGCATCGGCATCGCGATAGATCTTTTCGAGCACCGGCCGCAGGATATCTTCGCGCTCCCTCCAAAGAGGCGAGGAAAGTTGCGCGTGCCGCGCATCCTCGTCGACACTTCGCACGAACACGGTCATCGACGGAATGAGATCGCATCTGGGCTGCGCAATAGCCTCATAGAGGGGTACCGTCCGCTCGTCATTGTAGGTGACGCGCCGGTCCCTCTCGATCGCAAAGCCGAGCGCCACGTTCGCTCGCTCCCACAGCTTCGCCACCTGCCCCCGTTTCTCCGCAATGAACGCCAGCGGCCGCGAGACCCCCTCTTCGATTTTTGCCGCAACCAGCGAGAGTTGATAGAGACCACGCCGCCGCGCAAAATCTTGCGCCTGCATCTGGTATCCAGCCTCGTTCTCGAAATCGAGCGTAGTCGTTTTGGCGCCGGATCGGCCAAGCCGCTCGGTAAGCTGCTTGAACAGATCCGACCGGTGACTTGTGTGCTCGAGCTGCGCTTCACCGGTTCCAATCTTTAATGCGGTCCAGATGTTGCGTTCGACCTCACGCTCCTCGACGCGCCTATCGCCCGTCTGTTTATCGACAACAGCAACCCTGACCTTGACCGTCTCGACGCCGTCCTTTCGCAGCGTAATGGTGTCGCCTCGCGAAGCCCCTGCGTCCCTTAGTGCCTTCGGCAGGCTCACCCCCCAGAGGCGATGAACGGTCCCATCTTGCGACATGACATCCGCATAGGGGCTCCTCCGCGCATCCCCGTCGCCGGATCGGAATTTTGTCGCCCCCTCCTCCAAGAGTTCACCAGTCACACCAGCCAAATGATCGACGCGTGGTTTTCTTCCCCATTCTGGCTTCGCTTCAAAGTCCTCCTTCGCAACATAAAGATCGGCTCGATTACGATGCCGGGTCATCGAGACATACGTCAAATGCTGGTCCATCATGTCGGTGGCGAGTACGAAGGTCCGGTCGACCGTCGCGCCCTGAGACTTATGGATGGTCGCGGCATAACCGTGATCGACGTTGCGATAGCTCTCCTGGCTGAACACCACGTCGCGGCCATTGTCGAGACGGACCGACAGCAATGTGTCGCCGCGTTTGTCTCCGGTGGAAATAACCGTGCCGAGCATGCCGTTTTTGACGTATTGCATGCCAAGGAGCGGCGCGCGGGGCTCAATAAAACGGGCGTTCTCGAGAAAAATGATCCGTTCGCCAGCGGCGATATCTCGTAACCCGCGCACGGTCTGGTAGGCGCGGCTGTCACTGAGCTCGCCATCCTCTAGCATCACCTGGCGTAGTGCCATGTTCAACCGCTTAACGTCATTGTTGGTGTGGGCGAGGACCAGCAGTTTATCCCCGCCAAGAAGACCTCCTCTCCCTTCCGAGACAGACTGCTCAACCACGCGTTTGCGCGCGTCAGTCCAGTCGGAAACGATGAGGTCGATGATTTCCGCACGGGTCTCTGCCTCGATCACGCGCCCATGGGCGGCATAGGCCTCAAGTCCCTTCGCGACCTCTCCGCGGGCCAAGTGCCGTGAAGCGTCCCGCGCCCACTTATCGCGCTGGCGGCGTACACCGGCAAGTTCGGCAAAGCATATCCGTTCCGAAATCGCTCGGAAGGCCGCACCCGCGTTGATCGGCTGGAGTTGCATAGCGTCGCCGATAAGAACGATTTTTGCCCCCGCCTCTCCCGCAGTCTTCAAGACGCGCGCCATTTGTCGCGAGGACACCATGCCCGCTTCATCGACGACCAGCACGTCGCGGCGGCCAGGCAGGTCACGCCCACTTGCCCAAGCTACTTCCCAAGAAGCAAGCGTCCGAGATCTGATGCCGGAACTGTCCTCCAAACCATCGGCCGCCTTGCCCGAAAGCGCCGCCCCGAACACGCGGTGACCCCCGCTCTCCCAGGCGATACGCGCCGCGGCAAGCAGGGTTGACTTACCGGCGCCGGCGACACCGACAACGGCCGCAATGCCATTGTCGCCGGTCACATGTTGGACTGCCTCGACCTGATCGCGATCAAGCCTTAAGGGTCTTTCCGGGTCGACCGTTTCTACTAATCTGATGGCGGCTGCGACTTGGCTCTGTGAGACGCCAAAGCCCCTGCACTTTGAGAGCTGCGTGACCGACTGCGCCATGTCGTATTCGATGCGCAGAATCTCCCGCGTCGTGAACACCGCCGGCTCGGATACCTTACCGGTGTTCAGATCGATCTGTTGCGGCTTCAACGTGACGAGTTCGTCCGAGGCCATTAGGCGCGCACGAATATTGGCGAAGTCCACTGGGTCGTCGACATGACGATGCAGCCTCTTGGCGATCTCCTTATCGTCGAAGGTGGAGATCTCGTTGCCGAGCTGTTTCAGCAAAAGCTCCGGCTCGGCGAGCAACCGGTCGGCTATCTTCTGACGGCGTGCAAGCTCGGCTGGCGCGAAATACATCTCGACGCCGTTACGGGCGAGTGCCGACTTTGCCGGCCCGAGGCGGCTTTGCGCGATGCCATCGAGGCCTTGTTCTGAATAGGAGCGCCCATCAAGGCGGATCTCATGGCCGGCGACCGCCAGATGCCGGTTCACCGTTTCCGCCCAGTTGATCTTCCACGCCTTCAGGGTTTCCTTGTCACCCGCCCAGCGCTTATAGACGATCTGGCCATTGGGTCGAACTGGCCTAACGATGCGCAGCGGGCTTCCGTCCTCGCCAAGCACTGGCACCACCTTAGGCCCGAATCCGTTCTCCGTCAGCGGCCGCAACGCCGTCAAAATATGGATATGAGGGTTGCCCTCCTTGTCGTGGTAGACCCAGTCGGAGATCATTCCTTTAGAGCTCAGATTGTCCCGGACGAATTCGCGAACGAGCGTGATGTTCTCAGCCCGCGTCAGCTCCTTCGGCAGGGCGATGGTCAGTTCGCGGGCGAGCTGTGCATTCGCCTGCTTTTCCCACGCGTCAACCGCATTCCAGAGTGCCTCACTCGCCTTGGCGACGCACTGTCCGTCGATCGCCTTCTTCAGCCAGGTCGGGATCTGGTCCGGTAGCGCCAGTTCCTCGTGGATAAGTTCGGAGGCCCTGCGGCCGTGGTTGAAGGAAATCCCCGTCTGTTGGTCTCGCATTCGGGTCCGATGGCGATAAGCTGCCGCCGATACAATGCGACGACCCGCTCCCCTGCTGATCATTTGTGCATTGATGAACATGATCGCCACGATCGTCTCCAGAACTTGAAATCGCTTCGGTTCCCAAAATCGAAGTCAGATGGCCTGCTGCGCATTTTGGGGTTGACGCGGGACAACTCCTTTTACTATCTTAAACACGATAGTAAAACTATCATTATTTGAATTTGTTTCGACAGGGCATAGCTGTGGAATGGCGGTGAAATCATCAGTTTCCGGCATTGATGCGCAGATTGAGAAGCTGCGTGAACGTAAGCGAACCATGATCTTAAGGTCCGCCGATCGCTTTGCGCGTGCGGCTACGAAGTCAGGACTTGCGGACATGGAGTTCGACCAGGAGGCGCTCGGCCGAATATGCGAGGAGATTGCTTTGCGATTTCGCAGCGAAGAGAAAGGCGGCTTGCTGCCGCCGCCACTTCGCAGCGTCAGCCAACAGTTGGACGGGCTGGAACGGAGACGGAGATTTCTCATGGCGGCTGACCGCAAACGCGCCGTGCGTGCAAATACCCGGCTTGGCGGCATCGTCGTTCGCGCCGGCTTGTCGTCCGTCGACCGGGCATTCCTGCTCGGTGGTCTTCTCGAATTGGCAAGAATTGAGGTTGGCTCGCCGGAATATCAGCGGCTTCGAGAGATTGGCGAGAAAGCGTTCCAAGCACCCCCGGTTGAGGGCCGTCTTCGGCAAATCGGCAAGGCGGACGAATGACGCCGCCGACAAAAGCGCATCCGAGCCTTTTGCTCGTTCTGGTGCCGGGCGTGTTCACCGCTCTTGCGGTCTATGTCGTCGGTTGGCGATGGCAAGGGCTGGCTGCGGGGCTCTCCGGGAAAACAGCATACTGGTTCCTGCGAGCCTCGCCCCTGCCATCGCTTTTGTTCGGCCCGCTTATAGGACTGCTCGCCGTCTGGACGCTGCCGCTGCACCGGCGAAGGCCGATTGCGATGGCAAGCTTCGTTTGCTTTCTGTCTGTCGCTGGTTTTTACACGTTTCGCGAACTCGACCGCCTTGTCCCATCAGTGAAGAGCGGCGCCGTGTCGTGGGACCAGGCGCTCTCCTATCTCGATTTTGTCGCAGCCGTCGGTATGGTCGCTGGTTTCTTGGCGGTGGCAGTTTCTGCTCGCATTTCGGTCACCGTACCCGAACCGGTGAAGCGCGCCAGACGTGGAATCTTTGGGGACGCGGACTGGCAGCCGATGTCGGCGGCCGGAAAGCTGTTTCCGCCCGACGGCGAGATTGTTGTCGGCGAGCGCTATCGGGTTGATAAGGAAATCGTCCACGCGCTGCCCTTCGCACCGAATGACCCGACCACATGGGGGCAAGGTGGCAAGGCGGCGTTACTGACTTATCGCCAGGATTTCGATTCTACCCATATGCTCTTCTTTGCCGGGTCAGGCGGTTACAAGACCACCAGCAACGTCATTCCGACAGCTTTGCGTTATGGCGGGCCGCTGATCTGCCTCGATCCGTCGACCGAGGTTGCGCCGATGGTGATCGAGCATCGCACTCGTGTTCTGGGGCGCGAAGTGATGGTGCTCGATCCAAAAAATCCAGTCATGGGTTTCAACGTTCTCGACGGGATCGAGAGTTCGACGCAAAAGGAGGAGGATATCGTCGGCATTGCTCATATGCTGATGTCCGAAAGCGGGCACTTCGAAAGCTCAAATGGCGCCTACTTCCAGAACCAGGCGCACAATCTCCTAACAGGTCTGCTCGCCCACGTGATGCTGTCGCCCGAATATGCTGGGCGGCGCAGCTTGCGCAGTCTCCGGCAGATCGTGTCAGAGCCTGAACCTTCGGTTCTTGCGATGCTGCGAGACATTCAGGAACATTCTGCGTCCGCCTTCATTCGTGAAACGCTCGGCGTCTTCACCAACATGACCGACCGGACCTTTTCGGGCGTGTATTCGACGGTAGCTAAGGACTGTCAATGGCTGTCGCTCGACAGTTACTCTGCGCTGGTCTGCGGCAATGCGTTCAAGTCAAGAGATATCGTCAGCGGCAGCAAGGACGTCTTCCTCAACATTCCGGCGTCGATCCTTCGGTCCTATCCGGGTATCGGCCGTGTCATAATCGGCTCGCTGATCAATGCCATGGTGCAGGCCGATGGTAGTTTCACACGCCGGACGCTGTTCATGCTCGATGAGGTTGATCTCCTCGGCTACATGCGGGTGCTAGAGGAGGCGCGTGATCGCGGTCGAAAGTACGGCATCTCTATGATGTTAATGTACCAGTCTGTCGGCCAGCTTGAGCGACATTTCGGGAAAGCCGGCGCGAATTCATGGATCGATGGCTGCGCCTTCGCAAGCTATGCCGCGATCAAGGCGCTCGATACTGCCCGAAATGTCTCAGCGCAATGCGGCGAGATGACGATCGAGGTAAAAGGGAGTTCGCGTAACTCCGGCTGGGCCTTGAAGGGACAGTCTTCGGGCAAATCGGAGAGCATCAATTTGCAACGCCGCCCACTAATTATGCCGCACGAGATCACCCAATCAATGAGAAAAGACGAGCAGATCATCGTCGTGCAGGGTCATAGTCCCATCCGGTGTGGACGTGCGATTTATTTCCGACGGAGGGACATGGCGCAGGCAGCCAAAGCCAACCGATTTGCGCGAATGCAACGTCGATGCCAAACTGACTCTGACTAAGCTTCTTGCCTTCGCCTTCCAAAGAAGTCCGTACCCAATCACGCTCGATCCATGTTCGTTAAAGCGCGCCGTGCTTTGGCCTACTGAATCGCTGCGCGACCGGGCGCATCAGCGGCGTCACGCGCCGGAGGGTCGCTCAACGGCTCAGCGCAAAGAGAAGAAGTCCCGCAATCGCCTACGCAAGATGTAGGACCAGGGCACCTCGGCGTCGATGGCCTCGTAACCGGCCCGCGTCAGCGAGAAGTCGACGCGACCGTCATCGGCCTCTCGTCGCGTGATGTATTGCATATTCAGGGCACGGAAGACAGTCGCATGCAGTTCCTGAGGCCAATAGATCTCTTCGGCCGGCACCCGAAAGGCGCCCGCCTTGTAAAGCTCCTCAAGCACATTCCTTAAATCACTGGCCAGCATTGAATGTTTATCCGGCGCGGCGCGCAGTTTGGCAATGCGCGGCACAACGACCCAACGAGATAGGTCGAGGTTTCCAGCGCCGTTCCTGAACATCTGTCCGCTGCGCGCCGGCTTGGCCTCCTCGGCCGAAGCCGACGAGCGCCACGTGCAAAAGCAGCTTGGCCATGCGAGTGCGGAAATGAACCGCAGATACCAGCGCCGACGCGACCGATTTAGGGTCAATCTGACGAACGCCTCGGGGCTGTAGAAACCTTAGCCCGCCAGCATACGTGCGAGCATATTTCTGATGTGGTCCTGCGCGCCGTAGAAAATTGCCGCGACAACGATTGCGCGGCTATGTTCCACCGGAAGAAACCAAATAGCTGCCTTGTCCCGCCGAAGAAACCGGATCCCGGGATGAACATCGGGGCGCAGAGTCCCGATATAAGGCGTATCGACGAGACGATCGAGTTCGACACGCAATTTGCGGACCCGTTCAGCGGTACGCTCAACCGCCTCGTCAGGCGCGTCCCCGAGTTCGACATAAGCGTCGAACAGATGATCGAAGATCAACTCGAAATCTCGTTCAGCATCCTCAGAATATTCAAGAGCCCACACGAACAACCCGCCGTTTGCGCTCAATCATTGCCGCGACGCGGCTTTCCATTTCCGTCGCAGAAATAATTGGTCCGCTCAATCGCCGCTGGACCAATTCGCGAAGGGCTGCCGTTTCGACGGCCTCAGTTTCGGTCTTTTGGCGAAGCAGTTCCAGGCCTTGTTGAAGAACGGAACTCATGCTGGAATACCGGCCGCTTTCCACCAGCGAACGGGCAAACGAATCCTGCTGCTCGGTCAGCGAGATCGACGATTTCACACTCATCGGCTGAACTCCTTTGAGCCTAACTTGCTACTCAGTAGCACATTTGTCAATCTGATGAGATGCCCATCAGGGTGGCAGTGCCAAGGACGTCCGCCCGGATCATCACAATGACCAGGAAGTGGCGCACTTAGCCGAGCGACCGCAGATTGCCGACGGTCGCGGGTTGCGCCCCCGCTGAGCTTGAACGGGTCTAGCGTCTTCGGCGCAAATCGACGAGCGATATGTGCAAAGCAACAGGGGCACGTTCCGGACGAAGTGACTTGCAAATACTGCCGCGACCGCTTCCCTACACATCCCGCAGTGCGTCGGGGCTTTGTGCGTCCTTCCCCGCCACAATCTACGGCTCGATCTCTCGGCTGAGCGACAGAAGTCGTTCATTCAAAAACGACAAAAATGTATCTTCGCGCGTAGCCGTTTTAACGCAAAACCACGGCACCCCGTCGAGGGGTAAGTCTCGAAAAAATAAGCCCGGCGGACATGGCCGCCGGGCTCGTTGTTACATCTCAAAACCTTGTCAGGCTCGCAGCTGCTGCTGCGAATCCCGCGTTTCCACCTCTTCCACTTCACGTTCGCGCTTGTTGTAGCGGATCGACGACCAGAGCGAGATGCCGATGAGCGCCGCGCCACCAAGGCCGGTGATCACTTCCGGAATGTGGACGAGTGTCTGGAAATACATGACCACCGAGAGGATCAGGATCGCGTAGAATGCGCCGTGTTCCAGGTAGCGGTACTCGCTGAGCGTGCCCTTCTCCACCAGCATGATCGTCATAGAGCGCACATACATGGCGCCGATACCGAGGCCAATCGCGATGACGAAGAGGTTCTGCGTCAGTGCGAAGGCACCGATGACGCCGTCAAACGAGAAGCTGGCATCAAGCACTTCGAGGTAAAGGAAAGCGCCAAAGCCGCCCTTTGCCGCCGCACTCATGGTTTGTTGTGAGGCATCGAGCAAACCGCCGACCACCTCAACCACGAGGAACGTCAACAGGCCGTAGATCGCCGAATAGACAAACGTGTGGACCTCTGCCGGTTCGAGCAGAGTCGAAAAGCCAAGAATAAGGGCGAGAACGAAGGCGATTTCGATGCCCTTGATGGTCGCAAACCTGGCCATCTTGCTCTCGACCCACTTGATCCAGTGCACGTCTTTCTCGTGATCGAAGAAGTAAGTCAGACCCACCATCATCAGGAAGGTGCCGCCGAAGGCTGCGATCGGCAGGTGCGCGTCGTTCATGATACGCGCGTATTCCTCAGGCTTGCTTGCCGCCAGAACGATCGCTTCGATCGGTCCGATGTTCGCCGCAATGACGACGATCAGCAGCGGGAAGACGATACGCATGCCGAAGACGGCAATGATGATGCCCCAGGTCAAGAAGCGATGCTGCCACGCGGGCGTCATGTCCTTGAGCTTGTTGGCATTGACGATCGCGTTGTCGAAGGACAGCGAGATTTCGAGCACCGCGAGCACGGCGCAGATGAAGAAGACCGAGGCCATACCGCCGATGGTTCCGGTCGATTGCCAACCGAGCCAGGCGCCGAGCACCAGGCCCACCACCGTGACGATGAAGGCCCATTTGAAATAGCCGAGAGCGCTTGAATGCGATTGAGGCTGTGTCATCGACGGGCCTCCTTCGCGCGAACAACGCCGGATTCGGTGAAGAAATGCGGTTTCAAAACGGAAATACGCACGGCCGAAGGGGCACATGCGTGAGGCATGAGATCAGTTTTCATTGGAGCTAATCCGCCGGCTAATTTGCTGGCGGTACCGACATCACGAGAGCGCCGTAAAAACTCTCGCCAGAGGGGCCCGGCACCAGTGTTCATCCCGCGTCCGATGTCTTAAGGGCGGGACCACTTTCTAATTAGCAGCGTCCGTTGGAACGTCAAGAGGGCGCTGCTCGCTTTAGGATGTCGCTCACGCAATGGCGCCGTGCTTCGACGGGACACAAACGACCCTCGTGATCGCGGCGTTGTCGAGATGGCAACTTGACGAATTGTGCGCGGCGATAGTCACCGCGAATGGCCAGGCGTCATCGCACCTCGCCGGCCATATCCCGGAGCTTGACCAATGAGACGGGCATCAATCAATCAATCGCCGTCAGGATTGCAACCGGTGGTCGCCGCCCGCCAATCCCTGGCCCAATTCGTTGTCCGCCCATGCCTGGAGACGAACTTAGTTGCGAAAACGCATCGCCTTGAAGCCTGCCCTGATTTCTTCGGCGAAGAGTTCCGGCTCCTCCCAGACAGCAAAGTGCCCGCCCTTCGAGGCGTGATTATAGTAGACGAGCTTCGGATAGGCTTTTGACAGCCATTTTCTTGGCGGCCGATAGACCTCCCCCGGAAACACGGTTACGGCGACAGGAACCTTGGCCGCGGTGAGCTTTACTCCAGCCTTGAGGTTCTCCCAGTAAATGCGTCCGCTCGACGGCCCGGTGTTGGTCAGCCAGTACAAAGTGATGTTGTCCAGGATATCGTCTCGGCTCAGAGCCTGTTCCGGATGGCCTCGAGTGAACACCCAATCCGCGATCTTGTCGTAGAGCCAGGCCGCCAGGCCCACCGGAGAATCCGCAAGCCCGTAGCCGACCGTCTCCGGACGCGTGCTGAGGATCGAAGCGTAGCCAAAACCGTTGTTCAGGAAGTCGCGAGCCTCGTCGAAAACTTGCCTCTCGTCGGCCGACAAGCTTTCGGGAGCCGGCCCTCCGTTCTTCAACGCTTGCGCGGCGTCGGCTGGAAACGTCGTCCCACGCTCGATCCGGTTGACGTGGATACCGAGCAGCCCTTCCGGGGCCTGACGCGCGAGGGCGTCACTGATGATGGCGCCCCAGTCACCGCCTTGCGAGACATAGCGGTTGTAGCCGAGCCGTTTCATCACCGCGTCCCAGGCCATGGCGATCCGCTGTGCGTCCCAACCCGTCGAGGTTGGTTTCTGTGAAAAGCCGAAGCCGGGGATTGAGGGAATGACAAGATGGAATGCGTCTTCAGCCTTGCCGCCATGAGCGGTCGGGTCGGTCAGCGGCGCGATGACGTCCAGCAGCTCAAAGACCGAGCCGGGCCAGCCATGAGTCATGATCAGCGGAAGTGCGTTCTCATGGCGCGAGCGCACGTGGATGAAATGAATGTCCAGCCCGTCGATGTTCGTCAGGAATTGAGGAAACGCATTGAGCTTTCGTTCCGCTTTGCGCCAATCGTAGGCGGATTGCCAATAGGCCACGAGGTCCTGAAGCGTCTGCTGATCGACACCCTGGGAACGATCCTTGACGGTCGCACTGTCCGGCCAGCGCGTCGCCGCGAGACGGCGTCTGAGATCCGCGAGGGCGGTCTCGGGAATTTCGGCCTTGAAGGGGCGGATGTCGGCGCTGCTGATCGGCGCTTTCGCGACGTTTGCGGCAACGCCGGACACAGGTAGCACCGCTGCCGCTGCACCGATCGCAGCGCCTGAAAGCAGAAACGAGCGCCGCGTGACCTGGCGCTTCCCAGCCTTGTTTTCCAAGTTCATTTAAGGGTTTCCTTTGCGAACACGATCGTCATCGAACGCGTTTGGACGTAAAGTCGGAGCCTCACCCTGGCGACGAGGCCCCGGGCTACGCTGATTGTCAGGCCTCGTCGGGACCTTTGCGGTAGATCAGGAACTTGTTTCCTTCCGGATCGCGAAAGTAAGCGCAGTAAGGGTCACCGCCGTCAGGGCCTCTTGGACCGGGAGCGCCGTCGTCCGAGCCGCCCGCATGCAAAGCCGTCGCATAAGCGAGATCCACCTGCGCCCGAGAGCGGGCCTCAAAGGCGATCATCGTACCATTGCCGGCAATGGCCGTCTCGCCATTGAACGGCTTGAGCACGCCGAACTCGAGGGCGCGGTGCCCGTAGTAGACGGCACGCCCCGGCTGAACGAGCACGCGACCGATGCCAAAAACGGCGAGCAATTTGTCATAGTAGGCAGCGGCGGTATCGAGATCGTTCGTGCCGACGGTCGAGTGGCCGGGCAGCGCTCTGGCATTTTCCGGCATCGCTTTCTGCGAAGAGGATGTCATATCGTTCATTCTGATCTTCCTTTTTAGGCGAGCGAAATTTTCGTCTCGCTGTTTCGCTTGGGATCGCCGTCGAAAACCGACGATCCGCGAATGAACGGAAAGCTAAGAACGAGGTCGGGCGGCCAGCACCCAGCGAGATTGAGAGCCATCCTCTCATACGGACAAATGGTTCGTTCGGGGCGGCTGGTTGCAGTAGGAGGTCGCGGCAACGAGCATTGGAGCAGGGCATCTTGCCGCCGGCGGCCTTTGTTCAGTTCAAGAGGGTCCCTCTCACAAACACCATCTGCCCGCGACCATTCGGATATCGGATCTTATCGGCAGGATCAGAATGACCTGAAGGACGCCTGACATGGTTATCCCATCGCTCAAGAATTTCGTCGCAACCGCTTCGGTGGCAATGGCATCGGCGGCATCGGCACACGCCGGCGCCATCTCGGTGACGGGCCCGAAGATCGACTTCATCAAGATCGACGAGACCATCACGCTACGGCGTATGGTTGCTCATCCGAGCGATCCCAAGGGCAAGGGCACGGTCCTCTTCCTGCATGGCTTCCCGGAAACGTTGGCCGTCTGGAAAAAGATCGCGGAAACATTGGGCAAGGACTACGAGGTGCACGCTTTCGACTGGCCCGGATATGGCCAGTCGTCGCGCCCCTCACCGCCACAGTTCTCCTATTCGCCGAAGGACTATGCCAAGGTTCTCAGGGCCTATATGGACAAGGCGGGCGTCGACCGAGCGAATTTGGTCATCTACGCCTCGGATATCGGCGGCCTTCCCGCACTGCTGCTGGCGCTCGACGAACCAAGCGTGGCAAGGAAGATCATCGTCGGCGATTTCGCCCCGTTCAACAGGCCGCAGTACATGTATGAGAGCCTGCAGAACCTCAAGGCAGAGCCGACGGCGACGCCGACGCGGGCTTACATGAACAAGACCAGCGACGAGATCCTGCAAAACGTGCACCGCCGTGGCCTAGCACCGGAGGCCCAGTACGAACTTGCGTCCGAGGTGCAGGCGGACATGAAGGGTTCCTGGGCACGCGACGGCGTAACAAGCGCCGACGCCTTCGCCTTCTATTACGCCCATTTCACGCGCGACGAGGACTATCTCGAGGCCAATCTTCACAAGCTCAAGACTCCGTTGAAAGTGATCTGGGGCGACCGGGATATCTACATCAACGCGGAGATGGGCAGGGAGTTTGCCGAGCGTACCAGTTCGGAGTTCGGGCTTCTGGCAGGTATCGGCCACTTCCCGCATCTTCAGGATCCGGCCCGGACTGTTGAAGAGGTGCGGGCCGCCTTCGCAGACTAGGCCTGCGATACCTCGCCTCTTTTGCAGACAGCGCGCAGGCGAGGCAGCGCCCAGTCGACGAAGGACCGTACCTTCAGCGTCAACTGACCTTGGCGGGAATAGACAATATGGATGGGTCGGGGCCTTTGGTCGAAAGCTTCCAAAACCGGCACGAGGGCGCCTGAGCCCAACTCGTCCGGGATTTGATAATCGAACAAACGGGCGATGCCGGCTCCGCCCACCGCCGCTGCCACGCAATTTGCCGCGGTGTTCAGCTCGAGACGGTTGCGGGGGACCGACTCGAGCGGTTGGCCTGCGACATCGAAGGTCCAGAAGAAACTCCGCTTGTTGAAGAATATTCCGTCATGGTCTGCGAGGTCGCTCGGATGCTCCGGCACGCCGCGGCGCTGCAGATATGCGGGGCTCGCGCAAGTCAGCAGGCCGAACTCTCCGGCCTTGACCGCGTAGAGAGAACTATCGGCGAGGTCGCCCAACCGGATGGCGATATCGACTTGTTCTTCTACCAGGTGCACCGTCCTGTCGAGCGAGAGCAGGTTGAGCGACACCTCCGGATAGTTCTCCATATAGCTCAGTGCGAGCGGCATCACATAGCGGGCGCCGAACTCGACCGGCATGGTGATCGTCAGGGTGCCGCGAGGCGTCTGGTACTCGCCGGACGCCCGACGTTCCGCCTCCTCGAGGTCGCCCATGATCTTTCGCGCCGCCTCGACATATTCCCGGCCGGCATCGGTGAGCTGAAGATTGCGGCTGGTGCGCACGATAAGGCTCGCACCCAGGTGCCGTTCGAGTTCGGCAACCTTTCGGCTAACGCTGGGCAGTGGAGCATTCAGCTTCCTGCTCCCGGCAGAAATACTGCCGGCATCGACGACTGCCAGCAACATTTTCATTGCTTCGAGACGATCCATCGTATCCCCCGCGGGCACTTCCGGTGTTGCTTACGATATTATGATCCTATGCTCTGGCTGCGTTCGAAGCCGTAGCTCGCTTTTCTCCACCCTCGGTCTTGGCGGATGGTTCCGAAGAAGCGCGCATCTCCTGCGCGAGCAGGCTGACCGCCATGCGCTTGCTCTGCCGAACCGGCTCGCCTGTTCGCGTCATTTGCGCTATGGCCGTCGCCCCCTCGTGCAAGAGGTTGATCGTGTCGGCGATGCGTTTCGGTTCCGCGAAGCGGGCCGCATGCGCGAGCTCCTCGAAATAGGCAAGGACCAGGCGTTTGTGCATTAAAGCGGCGCGGAACACCGGATCGACGGCCTCCTTGTGCTCCCCCGCCGCGCTCATGAAAATGCAGCCGCGGAACTGCTTGTCCCGGACCGAAGCTTCGAGGAAATCGAAGGTCGCGAGAAGACGCTCATAGGGATCGTTCGTACGCTGCTCGACAAAGATGCGCATCTCGGCGCGGGATTGTTCGTCACGCCGCTCAAGTGCGGCCAGGATAAGATCCTCTTTGGTTTCAAAATGCCGATAGAGCGTCGTCTTGGCCACCCCGGCTTCGGCGATGAGGAGATCGATCCCGGTTGCGTGGTAGCCGTGCAGGTTGAACAGGCGCAAAGCGGTATCGAGCAGATGACCTCGGATCTCTGAGCGGCGCATATTCACTCCTTAAAACAAAACAGATTTGTATCATTCTATCGCGGTCGACGAGAAATGCAAGCAACGCGCGCCGGCTGCCCAAGCGCCGCTCCCAAGGCACGCCCCAGATCTTTAAACGGTATTTCTCGTGTAACGCGACAACAAATTCCCAAAAGAAGGATTGCCAAACGATACAGATCGGTATATTTAACCACTCATCGATACAGACCTGTATCGTTTACTAGGCCAATCGGGAGAATGGCCCAACGCCGCCAACCAGGAGAAGACAATGCCTCGTGATCTCGCACACCACAGCGCGGCGCGTCCGCGTGTCCACGTTCGTTCCGCCGCCTCCGCCCTCGACCTGATCGATAGCCACGGCCAAGCCGTCACTGCGGCTGGCCTTTATGGCTCGCTCGCCGTGATCTACGGCTGGTTCGGCGGCATGAAATTCACCCGTTACGAAGCGGAGGGTCTGGTCGGCCTGGTCAGCAACAATCCCTTGCTGAGTTGGACCTATTCGCTCTTCAGCGTGGAAGGTTTCTCAAACCTTCTCGGCATCCTCGAGCTAAGCATCGCCGCCCTCCTCGTGGCCCGCGTCATAAAGCCGATCTACTCGCTCGTCGGCGGCTTGCTCTCGGCCGGGCTTTTCGCAACGACCATCAGCTTCATGGTGACGACACCCGGTGTGTTTGTGCCTGAGCTCGGCTTTCCAGCGATCTCGGTCGCTCCCGGGCAGTTCCTGCTCAAGGATGTCGGGCTCTTCGCCCTCTCCGTCTGGATCGCCGTCGACTCGTTTACGGCGCTCCGTTCGAAACGGTCCTGATTGACGAATTGTGCGACCCAACGGTCCGCCTCATCCACTGCAATCTACGACTACACCATCTCCGGCGACGTGGCCGGCTGAACAAAGGAACCTCTCATGATCATGCACTATCTTTTGTCGAGAATCCGCGCTCACCAGCGCTACCGCCAGACCGCTTTGGAACTTGGGCGATACAGCGATCACCAACTCGACGACATCGGCATCGACCGCTTCGAAATCGACGTTATCGCTCGCCGGCAGTTCAACCAGTGACCAAGCCACGACGCGGGCCGATGCAACGAGGTATTGCGCGAAGTGCATCGGCCAGCGTCCTGGCCAGGACGAGGTAACCAGCCGCGCGCCGCAGATGTGGCGCCTGCCAGTCAAGTCGCAGCTTCCAAACAACACGCCCCCATTGGAGACAACGAAATGACCTACAGAAAGACCGACGAAGCGATCCGAAAACTGACGCCCGAGCAGTTTCGCGTCACTCAACAGAGCGGGACCGAGCGTCCCTTCACGGGCGAGTACAATGACAACAAACGCCCGGGGATTTATGTCGATATCGTCTCCGGCGAGCCGCTGTTTGCCTCTTCCGACAAATTCGATTCCGGCTGTGGCTGGCCAAGCTTTACCAAGCCGATCGTGCCAGCAAACGTCGAGAAACTGCATGATCGTTCCCATGGCATGATCCGCACCGAGGTTCGCTCGAAGCATGGCGACAGTCACCTTGGCCATGTGTTTCCCGACGGGCCACGGGATCGAGGCGGCCTACGTTATTGCATCAATTCCGCCTCCCTGCGCTTCATTCCACGCGAGGAAATGGAGAGCGAAGGTTACGGCGCGTTCATCAACCAGGTGGAGGATATCTAAATGACCGATAGAGCTGGCAGAGCTGTTTTGGCCGGTGGCTGCTTCTGGGGGATGCAGGATTTGATCCGCAAGCTCCCCGGGGTCATTGCGACGCGCGTGGGCTACACCGGAGGCGATGTGCCTAACGCCACCTACCGTAACCACGGAACCCACGCCGAGGGCATCGAGATCGCCTTCGATCCGGGGACGATCAGCTACAGGCAGATTCTGGAGGTATTCTTCCAGATCCACGACCCCACCACAAAGAACCGCCAGGGCAACGACATCGGCATGTCCTATCGCTCGGCAATCTACTACGTCGACGACGAGCAGAAGCGAATTGCCGAGGACGCAATCGCAGATGTCAACGCTTCGGGCTTGTGGCCGGGCAAGGTCGTGACTGAACTCGAACCGGTCGGAGACTTCTGGGAAGCCGAGCCGGAGCACCAGGATTACCTGGAGCGTTACCCCAACGGCTACACCTGCCACTTCCCACGCCGGAACTGGGTGCTGCCGCGGCGGTCCGCCGCTGAATAGCCGGCCGCCGATGTCGCAAAGAAGTCGGGCAAGCATGTTAGCTTGCCCGACTTCACCTAGCCTGAGGCGACATCAAGCGACCACTGCGTCATTGCGACGGCGCTTCGCCCCACGCCTCTCGATGTTGTGTTTGTCCGTAAGCAGAAAAAATCCGAGCGCACGGCCCCTGAGAGCGCGGCCGAACGCAGCGGCGAGCATCAACCGGCCTTCGCTGCCGCGCCGCGGCGACGGCGCTGCGGCGTCCTGGCGGCGAGCCAATCCTTTATGTTGCCCGCATGCTCCTTGGGCGCCTTCGACGCTGCCCGTCCGGCAATGCTCGCCAGCGTATGGCCGGCCATCACTTCTCTCGCCCGTTTTTCGGCCTCGATCATGACCGCGTGAATGGAGCAGACGCCGTCCTGTGCCCAGGCAGGCGTCCGATCGCCGAACAACGCGCACTGTCCCCGGATTTCCTTGCATTCGAACAGTGGCTTCCGTCCGTCGATGGCCTCGATAACATCAAGCGCGGTGATGTCGGTGGCGGGCCGGGCAAGCGCGAAACCGCCGCCAATCCCCTCTCGGGCGACGACGATGCCGGCCTTCTGGAGCTTGGTGAAAAGCTTCGCAACGAATTCGGCGGAAATCTTCTGCAGTTCGGCAAGATCGCGTGCACTTGCCGGCTGGTCTATCTCCTCTGCCTCAATGAGGAATAGGAGACAGTGGAGAGCGTATTCGACGCCTGCGCTTATGTGGGCCACGGAAACACCAAAACACCGACAAATGTAGTCGGAGATAACATCGAGGCCCCGGCTGCGCAAGTCCTTGGACGTCTTCGCCGCGTTGACAGTGCGTTTCCGAAACCGGTCGGATTCGACATTGCTCATTTACTCCGACTAAGTTAGTCCTAGTTAAGCGACGACATTGGATCATCGCGAAAACCGTCTCCGGTTTGGAGACTTCTACCGAAACGGCAATCGCACGATGGCTGGCCCTGTTCAGCCAATGGCGAAGCCTTGTCTGAGGAAAAGAAATGCGTGAACGAATCCTGATTATCGGCGCTGGCTTTGCCGGAATGTGGTCGGCACTCGGCGCCATGCGGCTACTGGACCGGCAAGGAAGGGCAGACGGTTCCGTCGAGGTTGCCGTGATCGCGCCGCAGCCAGAGCTCCACATTCGCCCCCGCCTCTACGAAAAGCATGTGGCCAAGATGAAGGCGCCCCTGTCCGAGATCTTTGCCAACGCAGGCGTGCGTTTCATCAAGGGTTATGCGACGTCCGTCTCGACAGCGGACAACGCCGTCACCTATGCGGACGACGAGGGACGGGAAGCGACGATCGGCTACACCAAACTTGTTCTCGCGACCGGCAGTGTCCTGTTCCGTCCGGATATCCCGGGGCTCGCCCATGCCTTCAATGTCGACCAGCTTGCGGATGCGGCGAAGTTGGAGGAACACATTTCTAAGTTGGGTCGTCTTCCCGAAACCCCAGCGCGCAACACCGTGATCGTCGCCGGCGGCGGCTTTACCGGCATCGAAACGGCGGCCGAGTTGCCGCATCGTCTTCGCGCCGCGCTTGGAGAAAATGCAGACGTCCGCGTCGTGATCGTCGAGCGCGGCAATGCGATCGGACCGGATCTCGGGCCGGGCCCGCGTCCGGTCATCGAGCAGGCGCTTTCGGAATTGGGCGTTGAGACACGGCTGCTGTCTCCAATCGTTGCCATCGACAATAACGGCGTCACCCTCTCATCCGGCGAGCGCATCAACGCGGCCACCGTGATCTGGACGGCGGGCGCCCGCGCCAATCCGATTACCAAGGAGATCGACGCGGACAAGGACTCGTTCGGCCGTCTTCACGTTGATCGGAACCTCAAGGTCATCGGCCACGCAAACGTCTTTGCGACCGGCGACGTCGCGTGTGCGGCAACGGACGATGTCGGCAACCGAACGATGATGAGCTGCCAGCACGCCCAGAACCTCGGGCGTTCCGCAGGGCACAACGTTGCAGCCGATCTGCTTGGCGTGACCTCGATTCCCTACAGCCAGGAAAAGTACGTCACCTGTCTCGATCTCGGCCCGTGGGGTGCTGTCTACACCGAAGGGTGGGACCGTCAGGTAAAGCTGACCGGCGCAAAAGCAAAAGAGCTCAAGACGAAGATCAACACCACCTGGATCTATCCGCCGAGTGCCGATCGCGCAGCAGCCCTGGAAGCTGCCGACCCGCTCCGCATCGTTGTGGCCTGATCATTGTCGAAGCGAGCTCGCCAACCTCCCTGGGGGGCTCGCTTCTTGCCAGATCTCATCAAGGAGAATGTCATCATGAACACTCGATTTGTCACAGGCGCACTCTTTGCCGCGATCACTTCGGCGCTGCCGGCCGCAGCGCACGATCCCGGCGACGTTGTCACGCCGCACTTCGAAAAGGCGATACCCAATATTCCGGGCAAGACGTTGACCGCCCTGATCGTCGACTATCCCCCCGGCGGTGCCTCGGTTCCGCACACGCATGCAAAGTCGTCCTTCATCTTCGCCTACGTTCTCTCCGGAGAAATCGTGTCCAAGGTCAATGACGGCCCGACGCAGACCTACCGCGCCGGCGAGAGCTGGTACGAACCGCCAGCGTCTACCCACCTCGTCAGCCGCAATGCGAGCCAGACGACGCCGGCAAAGCTGCTGGCGGTCTTCGTCGCCGACACCAATGAAAAAGAACTCACCACCCCAATCAAGTAGACCCGAATTCAGGAGCAGAACAATGAGCAAGCGTCTCGACTACAACCAGATCGCACCGGCCGGCGCCAAGGCCCTTGGAGGCGTCTACGGATACGTCCTGCAAAGTGGCCTGCCGCCAGTGCTGGTGGATCTGGTTTATCTTCGCATCTCACAGATCAACAATTGCGCCTACTGTCTCGACATGCACACCCGCGACCTCCTGAAAAAGGGCCAACCGATCGAAAAGATCGCATTGGTCCAGGCGTGGAGAGAAGCCGGCAACCTCTTCGACGCGCGTGAGCGGGCGGCCCTTGCCTGGGCCGAAACCGTCACACGTGTCGCCGAGACGGGTGTGCCGGACGAAGCCTACACGGCTGCACGTGCGCTGTTCGACGAGCGTGAACTCACCGACCTCACAATCGCGATCGGCCTGATGAACGCCTACAACCGCATGGCGATCAGTTTCCGCAATACGCCGCAAGCAGCACTTGAGAAGTAGTCTCATAGCCCGTTGCGGGCGCAATCACTGCGCCCGCAACGGGCTATGCTGGTTCCTGGGATCTAAATGTTTGAGGCGGCAAGCGTTTTTGGATCGGAACATGCGCCGCAAACGGTGAAGTCAATTTAGCCCCCCGGTCGGAACCAATTTTGTCCCGTGAGGTCGAGCCCCAATACCCAAACCGATTCATTCGCAAAACTTATGGTTCCATATGCAGACGGCAATGGATCGACCCGGCGGAATGTGTCATGGCGTGCGCAACTTGCTGAAGGCCCCAACATGACCGTGATCACTGCCCCCGTAACCGCCCCGAACGCCGCCCGAACCGGCGTCCTCATCATGCTGCTCGGCATGCTGATGTTCTCGCTGAACGACGTCATGGGGAAATGGCTGGTCGCGACCTATTCCGTCAGTCAGTTGATGGTGATCCGCAGCATCGCGGCACTTCTGTTCCTATCGCCTTTCATCCTCAGGCGTGGCCTGCGCTCGATGTTCAGGGTCGAGCGGCCGGGACTGCAGGCGCTTCGCTCGCTGCTCTTCGCAATCGATGCCTCGGCCTTCTATTTCGCCGTCGCCTATATGCCGCTTGCCGATACCATGACCTATTGGCTGGCAGCGCCGATCTACGTTGCAGCCGCTTCGCCGTTCCTGCTCGGCGAAAAGGTCGGCTGGCGGCGCTGGACGGCGATCCTCGTCGGTTTCGCCGGCGTGTTGATTGCGCTTGAACCCTCCAAGGACAGCTTCAGCCTGCCGGCGCTGATTGCGCTTGCAGGCAGCACAGCGTTCGCCTTTGCACTGATGCTTGGTCGTACGCTGCGTTCGACGCCGGACACCACCCTCGTCTTCTGGCAAATCGTCGGCGCATTGATCTTCTCGCTCGTCGGCGTTGGGGCCAACCCTTCCGGTTGGGCGCCTGTCGACGGCGAGGCACTCCTGCAGCTCGGCATGCTCGGCATCGTTGCGATGCTGGCGCACATTCTGGTCAACCGCTCGCTCAAGCTTGCCGATGCCGCGACCGTCGTGCCCTTGCAATACACACTGCTCTTCTGGGCCGTGGTCTTCGGCTGGTTCTTCTTCGGCGACACACCCCGCCCGACCGTGATCGTCGGTGCGGCGCTGATCGTCGCCTCGGGCCTCTTCATCTTCTTCCGCGAGCAACAACTGAAGAAGCGGCAGGCGAAGGGTTGAGCAACCAGGCGGGGTTTCGTGGAGCGTCGCTCTCTGCTACCCCACCGGCAATTAACGCTGAAGGAGAGGCAGATGGCCAAGGCGATCCATTCGATGATCCGGGTTCTCAATGAAAAGAGGTCGATCGATTTCTATCGCCTGGCCCTTGGGCTTGAAGTCGCCGAAAGGCTGGACTTCGAAACCTTTACCCTCATCTATCTCAGCAATGAGGAGAGTGAATTCGAGCTCGAGCTGACGGTCAACAAGGATCGAAGCGAGCCCTATGCGCTCGGCGATGGCTATGGCCATCTGGCGCTCTCGGTCGACGATCTCGATGCAGAGCATCAACGTGCCGCCGATGCGGGCCTCAACCCTGGCAAGATCGTCGCCTTCAACCGTGATGGCGCCCTGCTCGCTCGTTTCTTTTTCCTGGTTGATCCCGACGGCTACAAGATCGAGGTGCTTCAGCGCCACGGTCGCTACACCTGACAAACAACGTCAATCAACCAAAACAATACCGGTTATCGCGCCTATCTATTTCGCTTATAGGCCGGAGCGACATAGTCTTCCTTGGAAGCATCAAGAATGATGCAAACAAAGGGGAACGCGAATGAAGAAGCAGATTGCAGCAACCATGCTGGCCATCATGGCAGCGACCGCCTCGTCGGCTCAGGCAGCGGAAAAGATCAAGATCGGCACGGAGGGCGCCTATCCTCCCTTCAACTTTATCGATCCTGCCGGCAAGATCGGCGGCTTCGATGTGGATATCGGGCTTGCGCTCTGCGAACGCATGAAGGTCGAATGCGAAGTTGTTGCCCAGGATTGGGACGGCATCATTCCCGGCCTGCTTGCCAAGAAGTACGACCTGATCATCGCGTCGATGTTCATCACCGAGGAACGCAAGAAGCAGGTCGCCTTCACCAATCCCTATTATCTTGCCGCGATGACGCATGCTGCGCCAAAGAGCTCCGGCATCACCGAGTTCACCAATGAGGCCCTCAAGGGCAAGGTGATCGGCGCTCAATCCGGCACCACCCAGGCCGAGTACATCACCGCCACCTATCCCGATGCAGAGATCAAGCTCTACCCGACCCAGGACGAAGCCAATCTCGACATGGTCAATGGCCGTCTCGATCTGCAGGTCGGCGATATGCTGCCGCTGCTCGACTGGGTGACCAAGAACGCCGATGGCAAGAATTGCTGCGAACTCATCGGCGAGCCGATTACCGACAAGAAGTTTGTCGGCGATGGTGTCGGTATCGCCGTGCGTCAGGAGGACAATGACTTTCGAGAGAAGCTCAACAAGGCGCTCGACGAAATCCGTGCCGACGGCACCTACAAGAAGATCAACGACAAGTACTTCTCGATCGACGTATACACGATGAAGTAAGGCGCTTGGCATCAACCAGGCCCTTGAGAAATCTGACCGCGCCTCCATGGGCGCGGTCGGTCACCTCCCCATCGTTACTCGTCGCACGTTGCCGCGCCACGATGGCCGCGAATTCGGGATCACCTCTGAGCGACTCCGGGGCCGAGTAGCCTTCGAGCCATTCGGCTTCGCCCTGCCAACCGCCATCGACAAGTCGTCGGAAATTATTGAGCGATTTCCGACCGTGCGATTGAACAGCACCGAATTGAAGCCGACGAATACCTCGTCGCCGATCGTGCAAGGTCCGTGAATGATCGAACGATGCGCGATTGAGGTGTGCGCCCCGATCGTCACCGCCTCCCCCGACTTTGAATGGATCACGACGCCATCCTGGATGTTCGTGCCCCTCCCGATGCGGATCGGTTCCATCTGACCAGCCTCGTCGACCTCGTCGGCGCGGATGACGGCATCGGGGCCGACGAACACATCGTCCTCAACGATCCCAACCCGCAGATGATCGCGGTCGGATCAACAAAGGCGCTCTCAGACACGCTCGGCCAGTCGCCCCATGGATTGCGACGGATCATGCACTTCCCTCCTCAATTCTGCTGCGCGGTCATTTTCCAAGATTTCGCGAATCCACCATGGTCAGAAATCCCAGATTTCTGCGGAACGACCGAAAAATACCCGAGATTGTGCGAGCTGACGAACATGCCACTTTGAACGGCAAGGCGGCGGATTTCCTTTTTCTATCAGCATCTTTGCCCGCCCCCTGTCCGCAGTGCGTCCTGATTCCATAAACCCTTGGACCAACGCTCTCCAGTTCGCGAGACCTCGGAAAACGAAGGCCCTTGACTTGGAATTGTCACAAATCTTATAGATATGCAACGTTATAACATATCACTGCAATTCAAAGAGACCCTCCATGCCGCAAACTCAGTCATCCGATCGTCGCCTTCCCGTCACCGTCCTGTCCGGCTTCCTCGGTGCCGGGAAGACCACCCTCCTCAACCACGTTCTCAACAACCGCGAGGGGCGCCGTGTCGCCGTCATCGTCAACGACATGAGCGAGGTGAACATCGACGCAGATCTGGTGCGCGAGGGCGGTGCCAATCTCTCGCGCACGGACGACAAGCTGGTCGAAATGACGAATGGCTGCATCTGCTGTACGCTCCGCGACGACCTGCTGATAGAGGTTCGTCGTCTCAGCGAGAGCGGCCGTTTCGACTATCTGCTAATCGAGGGTACCGGCATCGCCGAACCGCTTCCCGTCGCCAGCACCTTCTCGTTCCGGGACGAGGAGGGCAACAGCCTTTCCGACATCGCGCGCCTCGACACGATGGTCACCGTGGTCGACGCCGCGAGCCTGCTGAAAGATTACGGTTCGAACGACTTCCTACGCGATCGTGGCGAAACGGCGAGCGACGGCGACGAGCGCACCATCGTCGACCTCCTAGTCGAGCAAATCGAGTTCGCCGACGTGGTGGTCATCAACAAGGTCTCCGAGGTTTCACCCGAGCAGCGTGCCTTGGTCCGCAAGGTCGTGATGGCGCTCAATGCCGACGCGCGCATCGTCGAGACCGACTTCGGCCGGGCGCCGCTTGGCGACATTCTCGACACCGGCCTGTTCAACGAGGAAAAGGCCAAACGCCATCCGCTCTGGTTCAAGGAGCTTTACGGCTTCAAGGATCACGTGCCCGAGACTGAGGAATACGGCATCCAGAGCTTCGTCTATCGTGCGCGCCGCCCTTTCCATCCGCACACCTTCAGCGCCTTCGTCAACCAGACCTGGCCGGGCCTGATCCGCGCCAAGGGCCATTTCTGGCTCGCCACCCGCCCGGATTGGGTCGGCGAATTCTCACTCGCCGGCGCCATTGCGCGCTCAATCCCGCTCGGCCGTTGGTGGGCGGCCGTGCCAAAGGACCGCTGGCCCGACCATCCGGAGTGGAAGCACGTCATCGACCGCAACTGGGACAAGGTCTGGGGCGATCGGCGCCAGGAGCTCGTCTTCATCGGAACCGGCATGGACGAGGCCAAGATCCGCGCAGCCCTCGACGCCTGCCTCCTCAGCGACACCCGCTTTGATGCGAAAGCATGGCGCAATCTGCCCGATCCCTTCCCGGCGTGGGAGCCAGCCCGTGCAGCCTGATTGCGCCGCACCGCCTTCAGGGCTGGTCGCACCCCGCTGCCCGACGGCGAAACGCCTGGCTCGCGACATCCTTCTCGATAGTCCGGTCAGCATGTTGCATCGGACACTCGACACTGATGTCTCTCGGGCGCTCGAGAGAGTGCCCGCTGACCAGCTTCCCAACTTCCGCTTCACGGCTTCATCCGTGGAGCTCCGCTCGACGCTGCTACGCCACTTTGACGTGATAAGCCTCGAGCCGGCATGGCTCCGCGACTGGCCCTTCAATGACGTGTTCTTTCTTGCACGTCTCTTCCGCTATCTCACATCGGCATCGTCTGTGCCCGTCCGCCTTGAAACCATCACGACGAATGCATGCAAGCGTTTCCACGCCGACAATGTGCGCCTCAGGCTCGCGACCACCTACCGTGGACCGGGCACGCAATGGCTCGGAGCCCGCGCGCTCGCCTCGCAAGAAACGGGAAAGCCGATCTCTCCTGACACCATCAAGTCGACGCCGACCGGCGCCATCCTGCTGATACGCGGCGGCAACGGCGCCACCGGGACGCTCCCCGCACTGCTCCACCGATCGCCGCCGATCGAGGGGACCGGGATCAGCCGTCTCTTCCTCGCCGTCGATGATGCAGACGAGTTCGGGAGCTAGCGCCATTGCTCTCCCATTTCTTTGGACCCAAACCTCTCGCATTCGACGGACCAACCCTCCAGCAGACCAATCCCGACGCGAAACCCGTAACCCTTCTCACGGGCTTCCTCGGCTCAGGCAAGACAACCCTCCTGAATGATCTGCTGGCGGACCCGCGCCTTGCGGACACTGCGGTGGTCGTCAACGAGTTCGGGTCCGTCTCCGTCGATCACCACCTCGTTCGGCGCGGCCGAGAGCAATATATGGTCACCAGCACCGGCTGCATCTGCTGCCTCGCGACAAGCGACATCCGCGCTTCGCTCTTCGAGCTGTTGGAGGCTCATCGACAGGGTCTCGCGCCAGCCTTCTCCCGCGTGATCATCGAAACGACCGGGCTCGCTGACCCGGCGCCGATCGTCAACAGCCTCATCCCCGGGGGGACGCCGGCAAGCGCCCTACGCGACCACACCGTCGCCCGGAGCTTTCGCCTTGCCGGCGTCGTTACGGCATTCGACAGCGTCTGCGGCAGAGAGACGCTCGACACGCATCTGGAGAGCTGGAAGCAGCTCGCCTTCGCCGATCACATCGTCCTGACCAAGACGGACCTGCCGCCCCTCGCCAGCCAGGAAACGCTGCCACTCCTCAACGATCTCAACCCAGCCGCGCAAATCCACGACCGCCACCAGCCGGCCTTCGATGTCGCAAGCCTGATCGGCAACGGCTCCTATCACGTGAGCGGCAAACCGGAGGACGTCTCAGGGTGGCTCGCCGTGGAACGACTTGCCAGCGCCGACGGCCATGCCGGCGATCACGATATCAATCGGCATGGTGATCGCATCCTGGCCCTGCCGCTCTTTCATGACGAGCCCCTGGATCCGCGTGCCGTCGAGGGCTTTCTCAACATCATGACCAGCCAGCATCATGGGCGCATTCTGCGCCTGAAGGGGTTGTTCGCCTTGACTGACGATCCCGGCCGCCCACTGGTTGTCCACGCCGTTCAAAACAGGCTCTACTCGCCAATCAGGCTCGACTATTGGCCGGACATCGACGTTCGCAGCCGGGTCATCATCATCGGCACGGACCTGCCAACCGAACCAATCCGCGACCTGTTCAACGCGCTTCTGCCGCGTGCTTCCCGAAAGAACAGGAAGGGCGAGCAATGAGTGGCTTTGTCAATCCACTCGCCCGACCGCGACACGGTGTTCCGGCGCAGGCCGCGACGATCAAGACCTGGACCCGAAATGCGCTCGGTCTCAGCGATGATGTTGTCGTCTCCGTCAATCAGCTCTCCTGTGCCGAGCCTGGTTGCCCGCCGCAAGAGACAGTCATTCTCGTGCTGCCCGGTGGAAATCGAGCTCTGAAGCTCGCGATCCACAAGGCGCTCACAGACGTAACCGAAATCGACGTTGTGAACTTGGCGGGAGACTTCGAGGAAATGCCGCCGGCGGTCTGATCTCGCGGTGCGAAAGGCTGTCAGTCGATGTCGTAGTCGACGATACCCGCCGCCCGGCGTTGCTGCGCGAGAGGGTCGGTCGGCAGGATGACTAGGTTTGTGAGTCCGCGTCGACCGAGGTCCTGCATCAGCGTGGTGACAGTGACATGCCCTTCAATCGGGGTGAGATCGCAATTCTCCATTGCCGGTCGCGCCACAAAGGTCATCCGTCCGATCGTTGAGGTTGCCAGGACGCCATCGAAGGGCTGCGACACCGAACCAAAGGCATCCAGAGCGCGGCTGGAGATTGTCACCAGCGGATGCCCGCAGGCAACCCGTTTGAGGAAGCCCTCCATGATCGACATCGCTTCCTCGGCGCCCAGTCCAACCGATACGCGGATGCCAGACTCTTGCAGACGTCGAAAGCCGCCGCCGTTTACGCGCGGGTCAGGATCCTGCATTGAGGCATGCACGGCGGCTACCCCGGCCATGATGGCGTCGACGCAGGGCGGCGCCTTTCCCCAATGGCAGCATGGCTCGAGCGTCACGTAAAGCGTTGCGCCCCGCGCCCGGGCGCCAGCTTGGTCAATCGCGATTCGCTTTGCATGTGGGCGGTCGCCGAACTGCGTCTGTCCGCGACCAACAATATCGCCTTCCCGAACGATCACGCAGCCGACAGCAGGATTGGGCCACACGAGCCCTTGCATCTGAGACGCAAGCGCCAGAGCTTCGCCCATCCAGCCCGCGTCTGTGGAAGTTGCCTGGAGGAGTGGCGAGAAATCGTGGATGGGTCTGTTCACGTCGGGCGGACTGTCAGAGCTGCGTGGGGTTTGGTGCGTCTCCATAAACGATGCGCGGATCGAAGACCTTCTCGATCTCCTCGAACGTTAGGCGGACTTGGGTATCCCCGAGATGGCCGATGGGAACAGACCGGTAGAAGCAAGATCGATAGCCAACATGGCAGCTCGCGCCATGCTCGACCTCCACTCTCAGCCAGATCGCATCCTGATCGTCATCGACGCGAATTTGAATGACCTTCTGCGCGAGCCCGCTGGTCGCACCCTTGTGCCAGAGGCATTGCCTGCTGCGGCTCCAGTAATGCGCCTCACCCGTCTCGATGGTCCGTAGCAGCGCCTCTGCGGTCATGACCCCCATCATCAGGACCTCGCCCGATCGGGCGTCGGTCGTGACAACGGGAATGAACCCTTCCGCGTTGAATTTCGGCGCGAGAAGCGGCCCCTCTTCGACCGCTTCGACTGACACTCGCGGAGCGAATTGAGCGGGCCGATCGCCTGCTCGCTCAGTCATCCGAATGCCTCCCGCGATCCAGAAATCGAGGTGAGGAAGTCCCGCTTCAACTCCGCATCCGTTTCGAAGGCGCCAATGAACCGGCGCGTCATCATGGTGACGCCGGGCTTCCGGATGCCGCGCGTCGTCATGCACATGTGCGCCGCCTCGATCACCACGGCGACGCCCTTCGGCTTCAGCACCTCATTGAGGGTGTCGGCGATCTGCGCCGTCAGCGTCTCCTGGATCTGCAGACGCTTGCCGTAGACCTCGATCAGCCGGGCGAGCTTGCTGATGCCGACGACGCGATCCGAGGGAAGATAGGCAACATGCGCCTTGCCGATGATCGGAACGATGTGGTGCTCACAATGTGATTCGAGCCGAACATCGCGCAGAACGACCATGTCGCTATACTGCTGCGTCTCCTCGAAGGTTCGTCCGAGCACGTCGACCGGATCGATCCGATAGCCCTCGAAAAACTCCTCATAGGCGCGCACGACCCTGTCCGGCGTCCCTAAAAGGCCTTCTCGATCCGGATCATCGCCAGCCCACTCGATCAGCGTTCGAACGGCAGCCTCCGCGGTCTCGCGGGTCGGGCGCCTTCTAGGCGTAGTTGCGGGCGCCAAGCCCACCAGGGGCTCACTCAGCAGAACGTTACTCATGATTTCTCCAGCAGATATATTGCGGTTCATCATGCAACGTTATAACATACCACTCAAGACCCCATCTTGTTTCGACATGAATTGACGGGAGACATCCATGAACGTCCAGCGCACGCCACTGCGCCGCCCCAGCCCCCCATCTCCGAGGATCATCGCTAAGGCGCTCGAACACGTTGCACGGACTTGCCGTGATCGCGGCCTGCAGTTCACCGCAATCCGCCGTCAGGTTCTGGAAACCCTCATCCACGCCGGACAGCCGCTCGGCGCCTACGAGCTCATGGCCGACCTGGAGGGCGTACTCGGCTTCCGCCAACGGTCTACCGGGCACTGGAGTTTCTGCAAGAGCAGCGCTTCGTCTCGCGCATCGAGAGCCGAAACGCTTTTGTCCCATGCGCGCATCCTGATCATGCGCATGCCTGCGTTTTTTTTCATCTGCGAGACCTGCGGTGCATCGGCCGAGGTCGAGAACCCGACGATCGAGAGCGCCGTCAACCACGATGCTGCCTCGCTTGGATTCCGCATCGCCCGCCGCGTCGTCGAGCTGCAGGGCACCTGCGGGACCTGCCTCGTCACCGGCGGCCCCGCTGCCTTCCATCATCACCCCTAGACGAAACCAAACAGCCCCACGGACGCGGCCGATCAAAAGCGGCCAGTCAATTAAGGAGACCTTCGACCATGCAGCCCGCCTCTGTCCCGACTCCCGTCACGGTCCTCACCGGTTATCTCGGCGCCGGAAAGACAACGCTTCTGAACAGGATCCTGACCGATAACCACGGCAAGAAATACGCCGTCATCGTCAATGAGTTCGGTGAGGTCGGCATCGACAACGATCTGATCGTCGATGTTGACGAAGAGATCTTCGAAATGAACAACGGCTGCATCTGCTGCACCGTGCGCGGCGATCTGATCCGCATCATCGAAAGCCTGATGCGTCGGCGCGATCGCTTCGACGCGATCCTGATCGAGACGACCGGCCTGGCCGATCCCGCGCCCGTTGCGCAGACCTTCTTCGTAGACGAAGACGTCCGCTCCAAGACCAAGCTCGATGCGATCGTCACCGTCGTCGATGCCAAGCACCTCCTCGGCGAAATCGAACAGGCCCACGAAGCGCAAGAACAGCTTGCCTTCGCCGACACGATCCTCCTCAACAAGACCGATCTGGTCTCGCCGGAAGAACTGACGCAGGTCGAGACACGCATCCGCCGCATCAACCCCACGGCGACCATCCATCGGACGCAACGCTGCGACATCGCTCTCGAAAAGGTACTCGGCCGCGGCGCCTTCGATCTCGATCGCATCCTCGAGGTCGAGCCCGACTTCCTCGATGAGTTTCACGAGCACGAACATGACGACCACGTGTCGAGCTTCGCGCTCGTCAGCAAAGACCCGGTCGATCCCAATAAATTCCTGCCCTGGCTCAGCTCCATCGTCCAGAATTTCGGCATGGAAATCCTGCGCATGAAAGGCATCATCGCCTTCAAGGACGATGACGACCGCTTCGTCGTCCAGGCCGTGCATATGCTGCTCGAAGGCGACCATCAGCGTGCTTGGAAGGCCGACGAAGAGCGCGTCACCCGGCTGGTCCTGATCGGTCGCAATCTCCCGAAGGAGATCATCGAACAGGGCTTCAACGCATGCCGGGCGTAAGCATCACGACGGCCGATTTCGGGACGGTGCGGCGCTGGCTGCGCGGCCTCCCCCACCCCGGCACGGGCGCTTTCCGGCCCGTCTCTGGCGCGCTGTCAACATCGATCGAGCCTTCTGAAATCTTCCTCGGCAAACTGAGCTGTTGCGGCGTGGATGACCGCCTGCTCTGAGGCCTTCGCGACCGCTCAGCAAGTCAAGGAATCCTTATGTCTCTCATCCTCACCAACAGCTTCGGAGGCCACAAAGAGCCCTTCGTTCCGCAGGACCCCGCGAACGTCCGCATCTATGTCTGCGGGCCAACGGTCTACAACTACGCCCATATCGGCAACGCCCGGCCGGCCGTGATCTTCGACGTCCTCGTAAGGCTGCTCCGCGACCGCTTTCCGATGGTCACTTATGCCCGAAACTTCACCGACGTCGACGACAAGATCAACGACGCGGCCCGCGCATCCGGCGAGCCGATCGGTACCATCACCGACCGCTATATCGGGGCCTATCATGCTGACATGGCCGCGCTGGGCGTACTCTCGCCGACGATCGAACCGCGCGTCACCGAGCATATCGGAGAGATCATCGATCTCATCGGCCGTTTGATCGCGGAGGGCCACGCCTATCAGGCGAACGGGCATGTGCTCTATCACGTCCCGTCTTTTGCAGCCTATGGCGCCTTGTCGCGCCGCTCGCCCGACGAGATGATCGCCGGCGCCCGCGTCGAAGTCGCGCCGTTCAAGAAGCACCCGGCCGACTTTGTGCTGTGGAAGCCTTCCACGCCAGACCTGCCTGGATGGGAGAGCCCGTGGGGCCGCGGCCGGCCCGGCTGGCATATCGAATGCTCCGCGATGATCGAGCGGCATCTCGGTCCGCGGATCGACATCCATGGCGGCGGCCAGGACCTGATCTTTCCCCACCATGAGAACGAAATCGCTCAAGGGACGCGCGCGACCTATTGGCTTCACAACGGCTTCGTCACCGTCGAAGGGCGGAAAATGTCGAAGTCGCTCGGCAATGTGCTGCTCGTGCGCGATCTCCTCGCCGAGGCATCCGGCGAGGCCATCCGCTACGCGCTTCTGACAGCCCATTATCGCCAGCCTCTCGACTGGAGCGCTCAGGGCCTGCAGCAAGCCCGCCGCAGCCTCGACCGCCTTTACGCCATCCTGCGCGATCTCGGCGATGCTTCGCACGACGAGGCCGATCCCGACCGCTATCTCGGCGTCTTTCGCAACAAGCTTGACGACGACCTCAACACCCCGGCCGCGCTCGCTGAACTCTTCCGTCTCGCGCGCATGGCGCAATGCGAATCCTCGCCCACTATCCGCGCCTCTTTGCGCGGGGCACTGCTCTCGGCCGGTGCCCTTCTCGGCCTGATCCAGCAAGACCCAAGCGCTTGGTTCCAAGCCGATGGCGCTGGATCGATTGACGAGATCGAGACGCTCATCGCCAAGCGCAACACAGCGCGACTGAACCGCGACTTCATTGCCGCCGACCGGCTCCGCGATCGCCTGGACGAGCTCGGTGTCGCGATTGAGGATCGATCCGACCGCACAATCTGGCGGCGAGCGCCAACATGATGACCGTGGTTCCACCGACCACACAACATGCCGCACGTCCAGCTGCACCTTCCCTTTCTGAGGTTTTATCATGATCCGCATTACACTGCCCGACGGCGCAAGCCGGCAATTTGAACCGGGCATTTCCGGCAGCCACGTCGCTGGCAGCATTGCGCCATCCTTGCGCAGACAAGCGGTCGCCATGCTGGTCGACGGCACACTGCGCGATGTCGTTGATCCGATCGATGCCGACGCGTCGATCGAGTTCGTCACCCGAGACGATCCGCGCGCGCTCGATCTCATTCGTCATGACTGCGCCCACGTGCTCGCCCAAGCCGTCCAGGAACTCTATCCCGACACGCAGGTCACGATCGGCCCCGTGATCGACAATGGCTTCTTCTACGATTTCGCCCGCGTGGAACCATTCACGCCAGCCGACCTCCCCGTCATCGAAGCGCGGATGCGTGAGATCGTCGCGCGTGACGCACCGTTCACCAGGGAAGTCTGGAGCCGGGAACGGGCGAAAGGGCATTTCTTCGACCAAGGCGAGAGCTTCAAGGTCGAACTGGTCGACACGATTCCGGAAGGTGAAGACGTCAAGATCTATCGGCAGGGTGATTGGCTCGACCTCTGCCGCGGCCCGCATATGCCTTCGACCGGCAAGATCGGCTCAGCCTTCACGCTCACCAAAGTCGCCGGCGCCTATTGGCGCGGCGATGCGACCAAACCGATGCTGACCCGCATCTATGGCACCGCCTTCGCGAGCCAGGCCGAGCTCGATACTCACCTGACGATGCTGGCCGAGGCCGAAAAGCGCGATCACCGCCGCCTCGGCCGCGAGATGGATCTTTTCCACTTCCAGGAGGAAGCGCCCGGCTCGGTCTTCTGGCACCCGAAGGGCTGGACGCTCTTCCAGGCCCTGATCGGCTACATGCGCCAGCGCCAGGCCGCCGCCGGTTATCACGAGGTCAATACACCCGACATCCTGGACCGGCAGCTCTGGGAAACCTCAGGGCACTGGCAGAACTACCGGGAACACATGTTCACGACGACGACCGAGGACCAGCGGGACTTTGCGCTGAAACCGATGAACTGCCCGGGCCATATGCTGCTCTACAAGCAGGGCCTGAAGAGCTACCGCGACCTGCCGCTCAAGATCGCCGAATTCGGCAAGGTGCACCGCTACGAGCCCTCTGGCGCGCTGCATGGGCTGATGCGGGTGCGCTCGTTCACCCAAGATGACGCGCACATCTTCTGCACCGAGGATCAGCTCACCGACGAATGCGTCATGGTCAACGACCTGATCCTGTCGATCTATGAGGATTTCGGCTTTACCGACATCCGGATCAAGCTGTCCACACGGCCCGAGCACCGGATTGGCTCGGACGCATCCTGGGACCGTTCTGAAGCGGCGCTGAAGAACGCGCTACACGCCACCGGCCGCCCATTCTCGATCAATGAGGGCGAAGGCGCCTTCTACGGCCCAAAGCTCGAATATGTGCTGCGCGACGCCATCGGCCGCGACTGGCAATGCGGCACGCTCCAGGTCGACTTCAATCTGCCGGAGCGCTTCGGCGCCTTCTACATCGACAGCGACGGCGAGAAGATCGCGCCGGTGATGCTGCATCGCGCGATGTTCGGCTCGCTCGAACGCTTCACCGGCATTCTGATCGAGCATTATGCCGGCAAGCTGCCGTTGTGGCTCGCGCCCCTGCAGATCGTGGTGGCGACAATCACATCGGACGCCGACAGCTACGCCCGCGATGTGGTCGACAAGCTTCAGGCATGCGGGCTTCGGGCCGAAGTCGACAGCCGCAACGAAAAGATCCCGTACAAGGTCCGCGAGCACAGCCTCGCCAAGGTGCCGGTGCTGCTCGTCGTCGGTCGAAAGGAAGCAACTGAGGCGACCGTGTCAGTGCGTCGGCTGGGATCACAGCAAACGGAAACACTCGCGCTGGATGACGCACTGCAGCAGCTGTTTCTCGAGGCGAAGGGAACCAGTTCCGCCGCGACAAAGCAATTCTCCCGGCCGCACCCGCTTCAAACGCGCACGTCTACCGAAACGGAGTTCCAATCATGAAAGTCGCCTATGTATTCGCCACGAACAACGCTTCGACCATCAAGCTCTCAACGATGATTCTGCCGCAGATGGAGGATGGATCGCACGGAGCAACGGTGGTTGGCATGTTCTTCTTCGACGACAATCTTCATGTCCTGCGAGAAGGTGACCCGATCGGAGAACGACTCGCGGCAATTGCGAAGTCCAACAACATCCTTTTGATGATGTGCGATCAGTGCGCTGTTCGTCGAAACATGGCCGACGGCACCCTAGAGCAGTGCGGAAAGGGCGAGATCAAACCAAAGGGCACGGTGCCAGGCATCCAGGCCGGTTGCTTTCCGCAGCTCTACGCCGCGCTCGCCGGTAACCCGCCCGATCACGTGATCACCCTGTGAACACAAGACCGCAGGCCCGCCACGGCTCCACGAGGTGTCGGAAAACCGAACGAACAAGAAATAGAACAGTCCATGTCCGAGACGAAAAATACCTGGAGCGACGATCGCATTGAGCGTCTGACACAACTTTGGTCCGAGGGATTGAGCGCCAGCCAGATCGCGCACGAGCTTGGCGGCGTCACCCGCAATGCCGTTATCGGTAAGGTCCATCGTCTCGGCCTGCCCGGGCGCGCCAAAACGTCAATCAAGTCTGTTCGCAAGGAAGCCCGCGCCGTCGATCAGGCACCAGCTCCCGCCAGACCCCGGACGATCCGCGCCAGCGTCGTAGGAAATACAGCTCTCGTGATTGCCGCCGGCGAGATCGTGGAACAGCCTCTTCTCGCTTCGACCCCAGAGCCCTCGCACGTCATTCCCATTACCGGGCGTCTGACGCTCATGGAACTCGGGCCGTCGACCTGCCGGTGGCCGATGGGCGATCCGCGCTCAGCCGATTTCCGTTTCTGCGGCGCCAGAATTGCGCCTGGAACGAATTATTGCTCGGCCCACGCTTGCCTCGCCCACCAACCTCGCTCCAGCGGCCCGCCTGGCCTAGGCGCATCTCGCTTTCAATCGCCATTCCTCAGGAAATCAACTTGAACACTCGCAACAGCAAGAGCTCGCGCTGGCGAGCCCCGAGCGCGCCGGCGCTCGCACTCATAGCGTCGATCCTCAGCACGCGTTCGGCCGACGCCCATGTCCTCGGCGGTGCCTTTGGCGGCTTCGGCAGCGGCTTTCAGCATCCAATCCTCGGCTTAGACCATTTTCTCGCGATGGCCGCTGTCGGCATCTGGGGCGCCCAGCTTGGTGGCCGCTCCGTCTGGACTCTGCCGGTGACGTTCCCGCTGATCATGTGCATCGGTGGCATCATCGGCATGTCGGACGCGCTTCGGCTCCCCTATGTCGAGGCCGTCATTGCCCTGTCCGTCATCACACTCGGTGTCGCGATCGCGTTGCGCTGGCGACCGCCGGAAGCAGTCTCGATCGTCGTCGTTGCCGTCTTCGCGATCTTCCATGGATACGCCCATGGCGTTGAACTCCCGTTGGCGGCCGATCCCGCTGCCTATGCCGTCGGCTTCGTCGTCGCCACCGGCTTGATCCACGTCTTCGGCATTCTCCTCGGCCTGGGCGTCGAGCGGTTCTATCGCGGGACGGCCACGCGCGGCGTCGGCGGGGCCATCACGGCATGCGGCCTCTACTTCCTTTTCGCGGTGGGTGGCTTTTGATCAAACGGCTTTCCCCCGCACAAACCCAAGCGCTGATCTTCTTTTCCGCGGCACCGGCGTTTGTCACGGCGTCGCAGCTCATCCCCCATGAATTCTTTTCCCCGAGCTGGGCGCGCTGTTCACTCTGTCGGTCTACGATGTCGCCCTTGCGATGATCGGGCTCGGCCTGAATTCGGCACAGCTCCCCGGCGATCGATTCTCGTTGCCGCTGATCGATGTCTTGACAGATGCGGCAAAGATTGTCGACGCGGCGATAGCGGGGATGGGGCAGCTTGACATCCTGATCCATGCGGTGGGCGAGCGCGGCCGGCGTGGCACCGACGCCATGGATTCCGCCTCCTTTGCGGCTCTGATCAACGCGGATTTGACGGCGGCCTACGGGATGGCGAAGGCGGCGCTTCCTTACCTTCGCCGTTCGGTTTCCGGGCGGCTGATCTTCGTTACCTCCATCGCCGCCTTCGCCGCGCGCCCTGGAGACCCAGCCTACACCGCCGCAAAAGGCGGCCTTGATGCACTCACTCGCTCGCTTGCAGTCGAGCTCGGCTCCGACACGTTGACGGTCAACGCTATCGCGCCTGGCTGGTTCGCGACAGAGACCAATGCGGCACTTGCCGCCGATCCGGCGCTCCAGGCTTTCGTTGACGTCCGCATTCCCCTGAAACGCTGGGGCCGACCGGAAGAGATCGCGCCGGCTGCCGTGTTCCTGGCTTCGCCCGCTGCAAGCTTCGTCAACGGCATTACACTGACCGTCGATGGCGGCATGACCGTGCAAATGTAGCTGCCGTTGGCCCCACCGAGATAATATCAAGGCCTGCTGCTCTCGTTCGGCAATCCTTCTGCGAGAAGCATCGCGAGACTGGAGGCGGCCTGGTCCGCCTTCGGCTTGAGCCGCAGGCTGAACTCCGCTTTCGGCAACGCCGGCAACGAGAGGGCTTGGGGCGCGACGGCGACCCCCTCGCCTACAAATCGCGCAGTCCGTGCCGTGATCGCGATGCCGCTGCGGACCGCAGCACGTAACCCGGAAAGGCTCGGACTGGTCGCCGCGATACGATAGGCAAAGCCGGCGTCTTCGAGCGCACTGGTGGCCGCCGAGCGAAACCCGCAGGGCGGGTCCAATACCGCAATCGGAAGCTCACCACCGGCGGGAACCGGATCAGCCGATGCGGATAACCACAGCATCGGTTCGCTCAGCATCGCGATCTCGTCCGGTTGCGCGCCGTCCCGCATGACGATCAGGACATCGATCGCTCCTTGGTCGTAGCCTGCCGTCAGCTCCCGGGAGCGCCCGACCCGCAGATCGAGGCGCACGCGCGGATGTGTGCGCGCAAAGAGACGTAAGAGATCAGGCAGATTGCTGTCGGCAAAGTCCTGGGTGCAGCCGAGCGTCAGGCGACCATCGGCCTTCGCGCCCTTTAGGCTGAGCCACGCATCCCGATGGACTTCGAGAATCCGCCGCGCATGAACGAGCAGTTCCTCCCCAGCCGGCGTGAGGACACGTCCTCTTCCCGACGGGGCGAGCAGCGGTTCTCCCACCATTGCCTCCAACCGCTGCATCTGAGCGGTGACAGCGGAAGCGGTGCGGCCCACTGCGGCAGCCGCGTGAGCAAGCGAGCCGCCTTCGGCAAAGGCGAGGAACGTTCGGAGCAGGTCGGGATCGAAAGCTTGCATACTTCATAATAATCGAAGCATTTATATTAAACAATTCGATTTTTATTCATGAAATAAGATGACACATTGAGTTCAACAACGGATCTCAATTCACCAAAAGGAGCTTTCCATGCCTATCATCAACATCACGGTCAGCGGCAAGGCCGACGCGGCTCTGTCTTCCCGGATCGCAGCTGCGGTCAGCGAGCTGACGGCCACACACCTGCGCAAAGACCCGACGATCACTGCGATCGCCGTCGCCTACATCGATCCTGCCCATTGGTTCGCCGGCGGCACGTCGTTGGCGGAGCAGGACTTGAACAGCTTCTGGCTGGACATCAAAGTCGTCGACGGGACAAACACGAAGCCGGAAATGGCTGCCTATCTGGAGGCGGTATACGGCCGCTTCGAACAACTGCTCGGCAAGCTGCATTCGGAGAGCTACATTCTCGTGCACGAGGTGCCGGCCGCCGCCTACGGCTACGGCGGCAAGACGCAAGAGTTTCGATACATCAGCGGGAAGCTGAACGTCACCGCATAGCAGCGGACATTCTCTCATCTGGCGACCCCTCCGCGCAGTCCCGAATTGCGCGGAGGGGTCGCCAGTTGCATCACGAGGCAAAATGGGAGCGCCGGATGGCAGGGAACCATCGCTTGGCAAGGCCGTTCGACGCTGAACTGACACCGGTAACGGAGGGCCGATCATGGTGGATTCGGTCCGGCAGACGAGCACTTTTGACAATGATGACGACGATGGAAAGCATGGGCGGCGTTCATCAACGATTTTGCCCGAACACCCGTTCCTGCTGCTCTATTGGAGCGCGATCATAAACGGCATGCTCGCAGGCCCCCTCATCGCCATCATGACGATGATGGCCGCCAATCGTCACGTCATGGCCCAGCTCAAGGCGCCCTGGTGGATGTTGACGCGCGGCGGCGCGACTGCCTTGGTGATGCTGGCTGCAACGGCCGGAATGTTCTTGCTCTAGGAGGGCGGCCGAGTGCTTGGCGAAGCGATGACGGTTCCGCTACTTCCCTTCGGTTTCATCCCCGGCGCTCGTAGCGGAGGCGGAACATAAAGGCCAACCACGCATTGTTAAAACAGCAACAAAACGATCCCGAAAGGCAGTTTCCCCATGCCTTCCACCCTCAAGAAGGAAGAGCATACGCAGCCGCTGGAAACCCAGGTCGTAGATCTCATTCCGGCGTTGCGAGCGTTTGCACGCACATTTGTCACCTCCAGCTTCGAGGCGGACGATCTCCTGCAGGAAACGCTTTTTCGCGCGCTGCGGGGTATCGATGGTTTCGAGCCCGGCACAAATTTGAAGTCGTGGCTCTTCACCATCATGCACAATGCGTTCCGCACCCAGTACAAGTTGCGCCGGCGCGAAGCGCCAGGCGTCATCGATTGCGCAGAATTGCCGATACCCATGGCGCCGCCGCAAGAGTGGTATGTGCTGAACTGCGAATTGCGCACTGCGCTCGAAACGCTGGCCCCCGTCCATCGGGAGGTCCTGGTCCTCGTCGCCGGCTACGGCCTGAGCTACAAGGAGGCCGCCGATATCTGCGACTGCGCCGTTGGAACCATCAAGAGCAGGCTCAGCCGAGCTCGTGACGAGCTCGCCTATCGCATGAACGGCGTGCCGGTTGAATGAACCGGCACGTTCGGATCACTGCATGAAAATCAAATAGAACGCACCGACGATCGCCAGGCCGAAAAGAACGACGAGAGATCGTTTCGCGACACGAGCGGTATACTGGCTACGAAGTGCGCGGCGAGCGGCATCAATGCGGGCAAGCCGCGCTTCGCTCGTCAGGTCTGCATCGCCGGGCTCGAGGCCCGCCGCCGCTTCCTGCTTATCGCTGACCACTTCTTCAAGCAGGTGCAGCCTGCGCCTGTATTCGGCGCCGCTTTTGCCTTGGCGTTCAAGCTGGACAAGATTGTCGCCGAGATCCGCCCGCTTCACCTCACGCGTAAGCAGGTTGGCGGCGGCACGGATCGTCAACGCATCCTTCGTTTCACCAGGCCGCCGCGTCAGACATTCGACGGCGGCAACGACCTCTGGCGAAAAGCCGGAATCCAGCAGCCTTTCAGCTGTCCATCCCGGCGACTTTTCCAGGACATCGTGCAGGAAGGCAACGGTCTTGGTCTTGTCACCCTGAACGGCATCGGCAACACGTTGACAATGCCGTATATACGGTTCACCCGCCTTGTCGCGCTGGCCGGCGTGGGCGTGAACAGCGACTTCTCGCGCCCAAGCATGCTCCTCGGGCGCCGACAGCAGGACTGGGGAGCGCCATAGTGAGCGTCGATCGCGGGTGTCTGCCATCGTTATGGCCTTTGGTTGTGAGCGCCCCCCGGAGCGGTCACGCCTTTGAGGCCGATGCCCGCGAGCGCAGGATCGCGACGCGCCGCATCAGCCAGCGAAACGATGCCAACGAGGCGCTTGTTGCGATCGACGACCGGCAGGCGGCGCACCTGCTCGTCGCCCATGTTGCGGGCAACCTCGGACACGTCTTCGTCGTCAAAGCAGTATTTGACGTCGGCAGTCATGATATCGCCGACGCGGGTCTTGTCGTCGCGACCATCCGCGACACAGCGTACGACGATATCGCGGTCGGTGATCATCCCGACCAGGCGATCGTTATCCCTGACCGGCAGGAAGCCGATGTCGTTATCAGCCATCTCCCGCGCAACCGTTGAGATCGTGTCGTCCGGGCTGGCAATGTGAACGTCCCTTGTCATGATTTCGGCAATTCGCATGAGAGTTCTCCTTCCGCGTTCAGGATTCATCGGCGGGGCGACCGGCCTTTCCGTGCGGAGCCGTCGACGGCGCAACAAGGGTTCCTGTATCGTCGTCGGCTTCTTGCGTGGGATGGGGGCGCTCACGCTCAGCCAGTTCGCGGCTTGCCTGTTCCCAATGTCGCTCGTCCTGCCCCTCGGGCCGTCCCTCGCTTTCCCATATCGCATAGGCACGCCGGCGAATGAGTTCATCCTTGTCGTCCATGACACTGACCTCCTCAAGTGTTGCTCTGCAAACTCTGAAAACATGGATTTGTTCCGTTTCCGCCTTGGCGGATTTCCGCGCCGACAAGGGTTCTGTGACAATGCCGGAATCCGTCCATCCCGCGCCAGCCGGATCTGTCCGATACCCTCGAAAGCGCCGCCCGCAACGATCCTCGAAAACTTCTCGGAACCATGCGGGAAAACGCCGGTTCTTCATGGAAACGAGGAGAGCGAAATGAGCCCGAGCCCATATAGACCCGGCCAGCAGCCGCCCCCAGTACCAGAGCCGAACCGGACACCGCGCCCGATCGAGGAACCAGAACCCGAAGATCTGCCGGATGAAAAGCGAACGCCCAACCCGGACGAAGTCCGTGAACCACCCATTCACACCCACCCATCATGGTAACCGGGTATGGTCGCTCTCAGTTCGGCCCGTATGGGCCTTCGCTGTAAATGTTCGTCATCAACTCATGTAGCCACATGTCGAGCGGCTGTGCTCTCTCTCTCGTGGCAGCCAAGGCAATCGCACGTTCGAGTGTGCGCTCGACGAGATAATCGGCCGCCTTGACGCTCGACATCAGCACCCTGGCCCGGAGACGCAGGCCAGGAACGAGATCTGTAACGAGTTGATCGGACAGGCCACCGTAGATTGGGGCAAGGGTCGACACATTCATGAGGTATTGCTCAAAAACGGCGCTCACCAGGTCTGAGGAGCTAGCGCATTTGCTAAGACGTGCCGCCGACCCGAACCGCTCCGGAAGGCCCACATCATCGTAGCCGCTGAAGAAGATCAAGGGCACCGAACGGCGCGTGAGCTCATCCGCTACGGGAAAGACCAACTCTCCGTTCAGGTTGATGTCGAGGATAGCAACCTGAATATCGTCCGCCTTCGACAGGCTCTTCAAGGTTTCTTGCACCGTAGGTGTGGGGCCAATGATGGTCGCCCCGGCCCGCTCGAGCCACAGGGCGATGTCATTTGCGACAAAGAACTCATCCTCCGCCACCAGCACCCGCAAATGCTGCAGGCCCGGCATCATTGTTCGTCCTCGGTATTTCTGTCCACCTCAATTGCGGCTCGCCGGGAATCGAGAGCCCTCTGCAGCCTGTTGGCGAGTATCAACAGCCGGTCCGGAACATCATCGACGCGTCCCACGGCCGGCTCGACCGCACGAGGAGCCGGATCGCCCATCAGCAAGCTAACGTTTTCATCATTTGTCTTCTTGCCCGAAGCCATCGCTTCTACCTTGGTCGTTCCTACAGTCCTCTGCCGGGCATGCGCGTCGCCAGTCGTGGCGACACCGTACCAAGGATACGCCCCACAGGAGTGGAAGCCAAGCTTCGCGGCTGCGAGCATGACCGCAGGATGCCCTGGTGCGCAGCACATGCCGCTCACCTCAGTGCCGCGTGTTGCTCTTCGGGACAAATTTGGCGCATTCCACGGCGGCTTCCAACGGCGTGCGCATGGCGGCGACATAATCATCGGTCAACTCCAGCAAAGCGATCGCGATTTCGTCCCACGACCAACCGGCATGTTCGGCAAATTCCGTTAGGAGCCGAAATTGATCGCTCATCGCCAACTGACACTCGAAGCCACGTTCCGCGCCGGCGTCGACATTCGTTTCGATCGTTTTCACCATCGTTCCTCCTGTTCGACAAATAAACTCGGAGGACGACCGCGGGTTCCGGCCAAGTTGATCGACCGGCCACAGTCCATCGAACCGGACCCGGAACGAAATCGCAAAAAGCGCGATATTTCCGTTGGATAGGCAACAGATGCTGAGCCGCGAATAGACATCGTCACGGCACCCTTGCGGCCGACCGAAGACGCTCGCCCACCCGCCCCGCTCCACCGGTGCTGTTTGCGGCATTTCGGAACCATTCCCGTGCTCGTCGGTTAGTCCCCCGCAAGTTAGGAGGCTTGATCATGAAGAAAATCATCCTAGCAAGTGTATTCGCGGCCCTCGCCTTCGGCGGTATCGCCGTGGCGCAGACAACCGTCGTTGTGCCCGGTGAAGTCAAGACATACGTCCTCGAGCAGAGCAGCCCTTCCGTAGTCTATCAGGGCGACCTGGTGGTCGGAACGCGCCTTCCCGACACCGTCGAGATTCATACGATCCCGGATCAGCCTACCTATGGCTACGTGGTCCTTAACGACCGGAGAGTGCTCATCAATCCGCAGACCCGCGAGGTCATCGAGGTCCTGCAATGATTATCAACCAAGGGCATGAATAGCGGAAGGACAGTAAGATGCTTGGAACCGTACTGCTGATCATCCTGATCCTGCTGCTGGTCGGCGCATTTCCCGCATGGCCCCATTCTTCGAGTTGGGGCTACGGGCCGTCCGGTCTCCTGGGCGTTCTGGTCGTCGTCCTGTTGGTCCTCTTGTTGATGGGGCGGATCTGATTGGAGATAGGCCAGAGTGCATCATCGGCTGAGCCCGACCTTGTTTACGTTTCAGACAAGGAACCGGGCTACAGCCGGTCGCGCACGGCGAACGGCTTTTGTTATCGACGTCCGAACGGCGCGCCCCTGAAGAACCCCAGCATCATTGCGCGTATCGAAGCGCTTGGATTACCGCCAGCCTACGACCGTGTCTGGATCTGCATGAATAAGAACGGTCACCTTCAGGCGACCGGCTATGATGCGCGCGGGCGGAAGCAATATCGCTATCACGATGCCTGGCAGAAATTGCGAAGCCGCGCCAAGTACGATCAACTTCCAACCTTTGCCAAAGTGCTTCCGCGGATACGCCGAACCGTCCGCAGACAGATGAATGGGTCGATTGACGATCCGACCACAATTCTTGCGGTATTGACTGCCTTGCTCGACCAAGCGCCACTTCGCATCGGGAATTCGAGCTACGTGGAACAGAATGGCAGCTACGGCGCCGTTACGCTTCTCAAGCGACATCTCAGGATCCGCGACGGGCGCATCGAGCTGAACTTCAAGGGCAAGGGTGGGCAGCGGATCCGAAGGCGGCTGCGCAATCCCCGTCTACAGCGGATTCTGGAGGAGATTGCAGAGCTTCCCGGGCGGCAGCTCTTCGTGTCAGTTGGGCCCGACGGCAAGGCGAAACCTATCGAGTCCGGCCGTTTCAATCGTTACCTTGCCGATATTTCCGGTACCCCGATCTCCGCCAAGACGTTCAGAACCTGGGCGGGAAGCGTTGCTGCCTTTGCTGTCGCGCGACAAGCCCTGCAGGAGGGCCGGCACCCGACAGTCAAGCAAATGTGCGAGGCGGCCGCGGAAGTCCTCCACAACACGCCTGCTGTTTGCCGCAAGAGCTATGTCCATCCGGCCGTTCTCGCTCTTTCAAATCCGGGGGAAACAATCCCGCGTGGAAGCAGCAAGGGGAAGGCGGCTAACGGCCTTCGAACTGATGAAGCCCAGTTTGCTCGATTTCTGAGACGGCGCGGACCGAAAAAGTCGCAATAGAGCCCCCGATGCCGCGCATGAGTACCGCCTTGTTGGCGCTCCCGCTCAAAAACTGGTTCGATCGGGCGTCCGTGATCCGGAGGCTCTGAAGCTCACGGCCGGATAACAACGAAGATCAATTGCGGCCTTCCGTGCCGCACGTTAACCCAGCGAAATCAAATGCCGGGAACCAATTGCGGTCTAGCCGGTTCGGCTGCCGGAGGAGTGCACGGTGATGAGCAAGGAAGCGCCGACGCTCGATGCTGGACCACACAACCAGCTTTATCTCGATGCGGATGCGTATGCGCATCGGCTCGAAGACCAATTGGTAATGCTGCGGCAAATGGCGAAAGGGCTCGAACACGAGATCGACGCAATCCGTGCGGATGCGAGCGCCGTCGTTCGCGCGGCGCCAGGCATCAACCGCGCCAAGGTGATCAAAGCGCTCGTTGCCGACAATCGGAAGAAGCTTCTCCGCCTGCAATCCTACCTGGTGATGCTGGAGGAACGTGTGGGCCGCGAGGCGATCAATTCCGATTGAGCGCTGTTTGCGACAGCCCCTGTTGCCGAAGGTACTCGCCCCTCATCCACGGAGGTGGAAAATGCCTAGATTGTTGCGTTTTCTCTTTTGGCACCTGTCGACCGGTTTCCTGCTGGGCGCAATGACCGCTCTGGTGATCGTTGCCCAGAACCCTCAGGTGCTTGGACACAATGGCTCAATCGAACCCGTCGCCCTGCTCATGCAGATCTTCGCCTTCGGCGCTTCGTTCGCCATGGGCAGTCTCGGCACGGCGCTGATGGGGAAGATCGACTGACCAAATCGACCGACCGCCCCTCGCCTAGCACCCTGATGATGCGACAGCATCAAACCGCCTCTTCCGTCGCGATCGAAGGTTTCTACAGGGAACAAAAAGCCGTTTGGAGCACTTCGGCACTGTTACACAGTGTCCCACAGGTCGGCGCTGCGAAGCGAACACCGACATCAAAGGGCATCAGGAGGTCTGAGATGGCACAGCACCACCCCGCTTCCCCGTCCGCACCTGCAAAACGGGGGCGCGCGAAGATCATCAATCCGTCGGAATCCGTTTATTACGGGCATTACGACCTCGCGGAATTCATTGCCGAATACGGTTTGACGCCCTTGGTCGCGCGCGAGATTTTCGGGCGTGTTGGACCAGCGCGCAGTGATCTCGACAAGTACATGAACGAACGTCGCCACCTGACAGGATGACGGCGCGAACCGCAGAGCCGCTATGACCCATCGGTCGGGCGTGGCTCCGCGGCGGTCTGGTATGGCTCCAGGAAACGCTCCGCCTGTCCCGCCAGTCGCCACCGGAGCTCCCCGTCGCCGCACACGACATCCACCGTCGCGCAGAGTGCTTGCGCCACAATGCGCCTGAGCACAACGGCTCCGAACCCGGACTGCGGAAAACTCGGACCTTTGCTGCCCGCTGCGACCCGCTCTTCCCATGTAATCGAGAAGCCTCGGATCGGCCCCCGTTGGGCAAGCGCCCAGTGCACAGAGATCGATCCGGTTCGGTTTTTCAGGACACCGCTTCGCAGCGAATTCAGCGCCAGTTCGTGGAACGCCATGCCGAGATTCTCGATCGCGACTGGTACCAACGCGAGAGACGGCCCTGCAATCTCATAGGTGTCACCCGGATAGAAGGGCGCCATCTGTGTCTCGACGAGGTCACCGAGATCGGCCCCCTTCCAGTCGGCCGACGCAATCAAATCGTGAGAGGCCGCCAATGCCCAGATACGCTCTTCGAGACGTTTTTGGAAAATGGCGGCATTGGCTGCCTCGCTGCGGCTCTGCCTGATCATTGCAAGGATGATTGCGTACTGGTTCCGAACCCGGTGGTTGACCTCACGCAGGAGAAGGCGAATGCGCCGTTCCTTCTCTTTGGTCGACGTAATGTCACGGGCAACCACCGACACTCCCACGATCTTGCCCACGCCGTTTCGAATAGGCGAGACCGTCAGCGAAACGGTAACGTAGCTTCCAGCTTTGCGTTGGCGTACCGTCTCGAACGGCTCGATCGGCTCCCCTCGCCTCAGGCGGTCGTGCAGTCTCATCTCTTCTTCGTGAAGATGCGGCGGGATAATGGCGAGGATGGACTGCCCCATCATTTCGTCTGCCATGTAGCCGAAGAGCCGCTCCGCGGCCCTGTTCCAAGTGCGGACAGTGCCGTCCAGATCGTTGCTGACGATGGCATCGAAAGACGATTCCACGATCGCAGCGAAACGCGCCCGAAGGACATCGTCGGCGACTGCGCCCTCATCGAATAGGCGTGACGGCATCGGTTCTGCTCGCTTCCGACCAGGCATTCATTTGCGGATTCGTGCTACCTGACCCAACTAGTACGTCCCACTTTCGAAAATGTTCCGCTGCGCGGAAATTCGAACTACTTTTATGGGGACCCCTTCTGCGCCGGCGCAGCGTGTCCTGGTCGACCATGCGCGGTCTCGCATTGGCTAGTTCGACTGCCACGTTGGTCGCAGACTTGGCGCTCCGCCCTTGATAAGCCTTGGACTTGCTTTGGCCAGATTGAGTGGCTTCACCCTAATGGGAAGGCTGCTCGCTGCCAGCCTTGCTGCTCCCCTATTCTGACATTGGGTTGCATCGTTCTGCTCTGCCGTACCACCTTGTTCCTGGATTTGGCTCTCGGCGGTTCCGGCTTTCTTTCGGTCAGTCTTTTGTGGGCCTGGCGAGAACCAATTCGGTCTCCGCGAGTTGGAGTGACGTCTGTAAATTGAGGAGGATCCTAGAATGGACTGGAACCGTATCGAAGGAAATTGGAAGCAGGTCAAAGGCAAGATCAAGGAGCAGTGGGGCAAACTCACCGACGATGATCTGGATCAGATCGCCGGTAACCGCGAGCAACTCGAAGGCCGAATTCAGGAGCTTTACGGGATCGAACGAGACCGCGTTCGTCGCGAAGTTGATGACTGGTACGGTCGCCAAACCTGGTAGTTCGAAGGCGATATGGCCGCCCCGGTCAAAAGGATAGCCGGGCGCGGCCATCTTCTTCGCTACCCCGGGGTCTTTTCCAGTTAACGAATTCTGCCGTGGGCTCCGATGCGCTTCGCGCGTTGTAGGGGTCATGGCGTTGCAGGCGCCAATATAGTCTGTCGGAAGTCCGTTCAATGCCATCCCGGGTTCGACTCGTTTAGGTCTAATTCTACTTGGCACAAGCTTCAGCGTGAGATTATCCTAATGCAACTATCGCGTCATACCTTCACCGGCCGCAGACGTGGCTCCAAAGTGGGAGGGGACATGATGTTGCCATCCTGGCGGCATTGCACCAATCTGCGCAGCTTATGGGTGGGTTGATGAAGAGCCTCTCTTATGACTTGCTTCGCGGAAGCGGATCTACAAACCCACTAACTGCCATGGAGCACACTACTGCCCGCTTGACTTCGAGGATCACCTCCGTTTCTTCTTTAGTTCGTATTCTTCTAGGGAATTGGGTCTCGTTCCCATAACCCGAAATGTTTGTGCCAACTTAGAGCACCAAATTGATAACTCGATGTGGCGGGACAGATAGAAAGTCGACTTATATTTGATATGATTATCTTTTTTGCGGCCGGAAACGAGTGAAAATGAGCGAAATCCGTTCGCTTGAACGCGCGGACATCCCAGCGATCGCAGGCATGTTCCAGCGGGTGTTCCGCAACGACCAGGGCACACCGCCGCCGGCACTTGCCGATTACATGCAGCAGCTTTACCTCGATGCGCCCGGCTGCGATCCGCAGATACGCCCCCTCGTGCACGTGAACGACAAGGGCGTCATTTCCGGATTTGTCGGCGTCAACGTCCTGCCAATGGTGCTGAATGGCCGCCGGCTGCGCGCGGCCATCTGCGGCTCGCTGATGGTCGAGGATCGCGAGAACGATCCCCTGGCCGGAGCGCGCATCCTCAAGGCCTTTCTGGCCGGACCACAGGATCTTTCCTTCAGCGAAACCGCAAGCGACGTCTCGATGCAGATGTGGACACGGCT